>CAZPFL010000057.1:0-23765 GCA_964585785.1 uncultured Rhodospirillaceae bacterium | reverse complement strand
TCCTTCCAGTACAAGCGCGCCGGCTACAGCCTGTCCGGCACGCCGAACCAGATCTCGGTACGGCGCACGATCCGCAACAGCTACGGCCGGCGCATCGCGCTCGGGCGTCCCAAGCTCGAAAAGGTCGAGGCCCTCGAGGCCGAGATCGCGGAGATCGAGGCCGAGGGACCGCAGTCCGAACGCCAGTACCGCCGGCTCGACGCCTTGCGCACCGAGCTCGACCGGCTGATGCGGCTGCGCAAGGGCATCCCGTATCTCGACCCGATCGACATCCGCTACAAGCGGCTCGAAAAGACGCCGAAGCCGAACTCGAAGGCGGTCATGTTCTGCCTGATGGACGTGTCCGGCTCGATGGGCGAGCGCGAAAAGGACCTGGCCAAGCGCTTCTTCATCCTGCTGCACCTGTTCCTCAAGCGGCGCTACGAGCAGACCGACATCGTCTTCATCCGCCACACCCACGAGGCGAGCGAGGTCGATGAGGACACCTTCTTCTACAGCCGCGAGAGCGGCGGCACGGTGGTCAGCACCGCGCTGACCGAGATGAAGAAGGTGCTGCGCGAACGCTATCCGGTCGACAGCTGGAACATCTACGGCGCGCAGGCTTCCGACGGCGATAATTTCCCCGACGACGGCGAGAAATGCATCCGCATGCTGAACGAAGACATCATGCCGCTCTGCCAGTATTTCGCCTATGTCGAGATCGTCGACGAGCGGGAGCTGGACATGTTCCAGGCGCCGGGCGCCGGCGCCGAGCTGTGGCAGGCCTACAGCGCGGTGCGCCAGCGTTGGAGCAATTTCGAGATGAAGCATATCGCACAGCCGAGCGACATCTACCCGGTCTTCCGCGAGCTTTTCGCGAAGCAGACGGCGAGCGGATGACGCCAAGCGTGAACGGAGGCGCAGCATGACCACAATGGTCACGACCAAGCCCTTGTTCGACGGCCGCGAGTGGACTTTCGACACGCTGTCGCGGACTTATGACGCGATCGAGGAGATCGCGGTCAACGACCTCGGCCTCGACACCTACCCCAACCAGCTCGAGATCATCTCCGCCGAGCAGATGCTGGACGCCCATTCCTCGGCCGGCATGCCGCTGATGTACCCGCACTGGTCCTTCGGCAAGCATTTCGTCCAGGAAGAGAAGGCCTACCGCAAGGGCTATTCCGGCCTGGCCTATGAGATCGTCATCAACTCCAACCCCTGTATCAGCTACAACATGGAGCAGAACTCCATGCCGATACAGACGCTGGTGATGGCGCACGCGGCGTTCGGCCACAACCACTTCTTCAAGAACAACTACCTGTTCAAGCAGTGGACCGATGCGGCCAGCGTCCTCAGCTACCTGGAATACGCCAAGAAGTTCGTCGCCAAATGCGAGGAAGAGCACGGCTCGCCCGCGGTCGAGGCGATCATGGACGCGGCGCACGCGCTGATGGACCACGGCGTCTCGCGCTATCCGCGGCCGCAGAAGCCGACCGCCCGCGAGCAGCGCGCGCGCGACGAGGAGCTGCGCCAGTACAAGGAAAGCACCTTCAACGACCTCTGGCGCACGGTGCCGGTCCGCAAGGACAGGGACGACAAGAAGGACGAAGACGGCAAGGACGCGGGCGCCGAGGCCTTGAACCTGCCGGAAGAGAACCTGATCTACTTCATCGAGACCTACAGCCCGGTGCTGGAAGGCTGGCAGCGCGAGCTGCTCAGCATCGTGCGCTACGTCGCGCAGTATTTCTATCCGCAGCGCCAGACCAAGGTGATGAACGAGGGCTGCGCCACCTTCGTGCACCACTACATCGTCAACGCGCTGTTCGACAAAGGGCTGCTGACCGAAGGCGCGATGCTGGAGATCCTGCACAGCCATTCGAGCGTGGTCTACCAGGCGGATTTCGACGACCCGCGCTACATCGGGCTGAACCCCTACGCGCTCGGCTTCGGCATGATGCAGGACATCCAGCGCATCTGCACCGACCCCAAGCCGGAAGACCGCGAGTGGTTCAAGGACATCGCCGGCTGCGGCGACTGGCGCGGCGTGCTCAAGGACGCCTGGGCGAACTACCGCGACGAATCCTTCATCAAGCAGTATCTCAGCCCGCACATGATCCGCGGCTTGCGCCTGTTCTCGCTCGCCGACGACGCCAACGAGCGGCATTACACCGTGACCTCGATCCACGACGAGCGCGGCTACCGCAGCCTGCGCGAGCGGCTCGCCCGGTCCTACGAGATCGGCACGGTCGAGCCCGACATCCAGGTCGTCGGCGCGGACATGCGGGGCGACCGGACGCTGCGCCTGCAGCACACCGTGCGCAACCGCATCCCGCTCTCCGAGCGCACGCGCGACGAGGTGCTGAAGCATCTCCGCCAGCTCTGGGGCTACGACGTCAGCCTCGTCGGCATCGACCGCGAGACCGAAAAGAAGGTCTACGAGACGCGGGTGTCGTAAGCGGCCCGCCACGCCACCGGGCAATCGCTCGCCGCCATGAGAACGCTTCCGCTTGCCAAGGTCTACCAGCTGCTCGAGCCCGGGCCGGTGGTCCTGCTGACCACCGCGCGGAAGGGCCGCGCCAATGTCATGACCCTATCCTGGCACATGATGGTGGAGTTCGAGCCGCCGCTGGTGGCCTGCGTCGTCAGCGGCGCCAACCACAGCTTCGCCGCGCTCAGGGCAACGCGGGAATGCGTGATCGCCATCCCGGCGCGGCCGCTCGCCGAAAAGGTCGTCCAGGTCGGCAACGCGTCGGGCGACGACCTCGACAAGTTCGCCGCCTTCGGCCTGACGCCCGTGCCGGCGGAGCAGGTCGCCGCGCCGCTGGTCGCGGAATGCTTCGCCAACCTCGAATGCCGCGTGCGCGACACGCGGCTGGTCAATACCTACAACCTGTTCATCCTCGAAGTGGTCAAGGCCTGGACCGACCCCAAGCAGAAGCAGCCCAAGACGATCCATCACCACGGCTACGGCCGCTTCGCGGTCGACGGCGAGATGATCACGCTGAAATCGCGGATGCGCTGAGACGCGCCTAAACCTTCGGGAACTGCAGCACCAGCATTTCCAGGCCGTCCGCGCCCGCCTCGACCGCATAACGCGGCTCGTCGGTCGTCGCGAACAGGCAGGCCAGCCGGCCCAGCGTCTCGCCGCCGCGGCGGAGCCCGCCGCCGACCACCACGTGATATTGCCCGCCGCCCTCGGCCGGGTCCGGAATCTCTGCCGCCGCATCGGCGCCGAGGCGCATCAGCCAGGCCGCCATGCCGTCCGGCGCACGCTCGATCAGCGGCACGATCTCGGGTTCCGCGAGCGCGCGCAGCGCCGCCGGATCGCTCGGCGTGACAGGCTTGCCCAGCGTCTGGCGCTGGCGGCCGCGCGTCAGCTTGGCGCGCGATTCCGGCATGTATTTCGCGCCCGGGTCCCAGGCGGCGCGCAGCGTGAAATAGGTCACGCCCTGGTCGCCCGCCACGATCGGGCCATAGGGCGAATGCGCGCCGGCGAACTGCACGGTCAGCGGCCCCGCCGCGCGCTTGCCGAGCCGCCCGTCGCCGCCGACGAAGACCTGAAACTGATTGACCTCGTGGAAATGCGGCCGCGTCACGCTGCCCGGCGGCTGCTCGACCAGGAAGCCCTGCGGCAGGCCGTTGTCGTTGACCTCGTTGCCCTCGACATACATGCCGCGGACGGGCGCCGCGCCGATATAGGCGCTCAGCACGTATTCGCGGCCGTTGACCTGAATGCGCCGTTGGCTGCGCCGCGCTTCCTCCGCCGATCGTCCCAGCAGCATCCGCCGCTCCCTTCCGTCCCGCCTCTCCGGAAAATACCATCGCCGCCGGACAGCGCAAAATTGGCGAGCCGGCCTCGGCCGCCCTCCCCTACCCGCCGTTCCGCATCGCGTGCAGGCGCTGGCCGACCAGGGCCGCGACGGCGATCGGGTCGAGCGGCTTCTCGATGACGGGAATGCCGGTGCCTTCGAGCATCTGTTCCAGATCGATGCCGAGCGTATCGCCGGTCATGAACATCATGCGGCGGTCGAGGTCGCCGATCTCCGCGCGCAGCGTGCGGTAGAGGCTCGGCCCGTCGACCCCCGGCATGCGCACGTCGCTGATGATCATGTCGTAGGGCTTGCGGCGCGCCTGCTCGATGCCGTCACCGCCGCCGAACACGGTGTCGACCTCGTGCCCGCGCCACCGAAGCACGTCGGCGAGCGTCAGCGCGACCTCCTCGTCGTCGTCCACGACCAGCACCATGCCGGTTTCCTCATCCGCGCCGTTTCCGGTGACTTCGGCGGTCGTCGCCTCATGGGCCCCGCGGATGGGCAGACGCACCGTGAAGACGGCGCCGGAGGGCGCGTTCGCGGAAAGCGCGATCGTGCCGCCATGGCTCATCACGATGTCGCGGCAGAGCGACAGCCCGATGCCGGTGCCCGCCGCGCCCGCCTTGGTGGTGAAGAAGGGCTCGAAGATGCGCTCCGCGATGGCCTCCGGCACGCCGGGCCCGTTGTCGGCGACGGTCAGGACGACCTGGTCCCGCGCCGTGTCGACGCGGGTCGCGATCGTGAGCAGGCGCGGCGCCGGCCGTTCGCGCATCGCATGCTCGGCGTTGACGACGAGGTTCGAGACCACGTGGTGAAGCTGGTCGGCGTCCGCCGTCACCTCCGGGAGATCGGGATCGAGGTCGAGCTTAACCGTGACGCCCGAGCTGTTGAGGCTGTAGGACACGAGATCGACCGACGCGCGCACCGCCTCGTTGAGATCGGCCGCGATGCGCGCCGGCGCCCGGCTGCGCGCCATGGCGAGGAAGGTGCGCACGGTGCGGCTGCAGCGCTCCGCCGCCTCGCGGATACGGCGCGCGCGGCGGATCACGGCCTCGTCGTCCACCGCGTCCTCGAGCATGAGCGACTGGCCGCTCACGACCGAAAGCGGGTTGTTGAGCTCATGCGCCAAACCGGCCAGCAGCGATCCGAGCGCCGCGATCTTTTCCTTCTGGTGGAAGGCCTCGCGCTGGCGCGCCAGCTCCACCTCGGCCTGGACGCGCTCGCTCAGGTCGACGATCGCGTGGATCAGCGCGTCCACGCCCTGGTATTTCATCGGCACCGTGGTCACCCGCGCCCAGAAGCGCGTGCCGTTCGGCCGGCATACCTCCATCTCGCTGCTTTCGACCCGCGCCCGGCCGCGCGCGATCTCGCCGACGCCATAGCGGAAGCGGGGGTCGGGACACAGATCGTAGAGCGAGACCCGGTCGAGGAAATCCGCGTCGATGGCAAGCTGCGCGCAGGCTTCCGGGTTGATATAGAGCAGCGAGGCGGTGGCGGCGTCCGAGATCGCCACCGGCAGCGGGATCGCGCCCGAGATCGCGCGGAACCGGCCCTCGCTCTCCCGCACCGCCCGCTCCATCGCCTTGCGCGCGGTGATGTCGCGGAAGATCACCAGCGCCACGACCGTGCCGCCCGGGCTGATGAAGGGCGTCGCCATGACCTCGATGTCGCGCTCGCGGCCTTCCGCCGTGCGGATGACGCGCTCGGTCGGCAGGATCTCGCGGCCATGCTTGATCACCGCATCGACCCGCTCCTGCGCCGCCACCCGCTCGCGCTCGACGATGAAGTCCATGTAGCTGCGGCCGATCGCCTGCTCGGGGCCGGCGAAGCCGAGGATGCGGCAACCCGCGGGATTGAGGAAGGTGATCTGCTTGTCGTCGTGCAGCATCACCGCGTCCGGCGACAGCTCGACCAGGCGGCGATAGCGCTCCTCGCTGGCGCGCAGCCGCTCCAGCGATTCGTTGCTGCGCTTGAAGGTGGCGCGCAGGATCGACAGCCACGGCTTCCAGACGCGCGGCAGGTCGGGCGGCGGCACCGCGACGCCGCGCGCGCCCTCGCGGAGATACTGCGCGAAGGCGAGCACCGGACGGACGAACTGCGCGCGGACGAGAAGCTGGCCCAACACCAGCGTCGCGATCAGCCCGAACAGGATCAGGCCGTAGGGCAGGTAGCGCCAGGCGAGACCGGCATGGATCTCCGACACCGGGATCGCATAGTCGAGATGCCAGCCGGTCTGGCGCAGCGGCATCCGCAGCAGATACCAGCCGCCGGCGTCGGAAAAGCGCTTGGGCCCCTGGTCCAAAGCGCGAAGATGCGCTTCCAGCACCGGATAGCCGGGATCGCGCTTATCGCCGAGATACGCGATGAGGCTGTCGTTCTCGTCGACGACGCGGGCCGCGATGCCCTTCAGCCCCGGCACGGCGAGCAGCGCGGCGAAGTAGGATTGCAGCACGTCCGCTCCGACCACGCCGACGAAACGCTGGCCGTCATAGACCGGCGCCGCGCGGGACACCACGGCGCGGCCGCGCAGGCCATCGCGCGCACCGCTGACCCAATAGGCCTTGTGCTCGGTATTCCGCGCCGGCGTGCCGCGGCTAAAGACGGGCCGGGCGAAAAAATGCCGGACGCTCGCCTCGATGTCGTTGTCGTCGCCCAGGACCTGGAAGTCGTAGCGGTCGGAGGCCGGGTAGATCGACAGGAAGTTGCCGTGCCCGTCGTAGAAATAGCTGAACAGCAGCGCCTTGTTGGCGACATGGCCGAGCTGCTGGATCTGGAAGATCTCGAGCGCCAGGCTCGCGACCGTGAGCGTGTCGCTGCCGCCGGCGAGCGCGACGCTGTTGCCGAGGAAGTTCCCCGTCGCCTCCGGCACCGCGCCGTAGACATTGTCGTCGAGAAAATAGCCCGTCAGGTCGCGAGTCTTGGCGTTTGCCTCGATCGTCAGCAACGGCAGCAGGGGCGACAGCCGGCGGTCCGGGCTCGCCAGGTAGGTTTCCGCCCATTGGCGCATCTGGAGGACATGCTCGGCCATCGTCGCCAGCGTGTTTTCCACGCGCTGGTGACGCTCGTTCAGCGACACCATCAGGCTCTCGAGCCGCCGCTGGCGCTGCTCCGCGTAATGCAGATAGGCGAGCGCGACGATCAGCACGGCGAGCGGGATCGAGCTGATCACCGCCAGCTTCGCATAGTGACGCGAGAGGGTTCGCGCGGATCGCGTCGTCATGTCGCCTTAACCCTGCCCGTCCTGTCCCCTGCCCGCTTGCGGCGCGTCCGGCCGGCCGGGCCTAGCCCTGGCCGTCCGGCAGGAAGATGTAGCCGGCCCCGCGGACCGTCTTGATGATCTCCGGCTTCTGCGGATCGCGCTCGATCTTGCGCCGGAGGCGGGCGATGCGGATGTCGATGCTGCGGTCGAACGGGTCCCAGCGCCGGTGATGCGCCATGTCGAGCAGCTGGTCGCGGGTCAGGACCCGGTTCGGGTGCTCGACGAAGGCCGAGAGCAGGTCGAATTCCATGGTCGTCAGCTCGACCACCGCGCCGTCGCCGTCATAGAGCTCGTGGCCGTCGAGGTCGAGCACGAAGGTGCCGAAGGCGATCCGCCGGTTCTCGCCACCCTTGGCGCGGACCGGCTCGGGCCGGCCGCTGCGCCGCAGCACGCTCTTGACCCGGGCGGCAAGCTCGCGCAGGTCGCACGGCTTGCCGACATAGTCGTCCGCGCCGAGCTCGAGCCCGATCACCCGGTCGACCGCCTCGTCCGCCGCCGTGACCATGATGATCGCGGCGTCCGTCTCCTCGCGCAGATAGCGCGCGAGCGTCAGCCCATCCTCGCCCGGCAGGTTCAGGTCGAGCAGGACGAGATCGGCCGTCCTGCCCGCCAGGCAGTCGCGCAGCGCCTTCCCCGAATCGGCCAGCGAGACCTCATAGCCCCGCATGGCCAGGTATTCGCCGAAGGTCTCGCGGACATCGGCCTCGTCGTCGACGATGATGATATGTTCCCGATCGCCCATTTTCCGCCGCTCCCCAGCCGGCCATGGCCTGTCGTCCCGACTGCGTGCGACTTAAGGCCGCGCGTCGAGGACCTGCCTCCCGGATTCAGGCTCGATCCGAGGAGGCAATTGAAACACAGTTGGGCGCAACGCGAAATCGGCGCGAAAGGCCGATACGCGAATTTTTTCAGGCCGGATCGCCGCCGAAACTCCCGCCGGACGCCTGATCGCCGCGAATCAGGCGCCGCTCCGGGCCGGCGGGACCACCGTCAGGCGTCGTGCAGAAAGCAGCGCGAGCGTTGCCGAAAGCCGCGCGGAAGGCTGGCCAGCCGGAGCGCCGCCTGATTGGCGGGCGCGAGCCGAACCGCCGGGACGGAGACGCGCGCCGCGTCGAAATCGGCAGGCCAGGTGAAGGCCGACACGCCGCCGAACCCCATCAAGCGCCAGAGCTTCTGCAATACCGTCATGGCCCATACTCCGTTCAATCAGCCGCCGAATATCGCCGCCCCGGTGTTACGCTGACGCGTGACGCTGGTGTATGACGACACTGCGCGACGACGATGCTCCGTTTGTAATCTTCCTCTGTTTCTCGCGTATGTCCGGAGGCGCGCCCGGATCGTTTCAATTGTTTCAAAGGGTAACGAATTGTTGCGCTAGGCCTGCGTACCCGCCCCTTGCAAAGTCGCGGCGCCGCATTATGTTTTACGCATAACTAAAATCTCCCCATGAAACTTTGCCAGCCCCGCGAAGGCGAAACCCCCTCTGCTCCCAACCGGCGGGGCTGGTTTTTCGTTAAACACATGACTTTTCGGGAATAGGACTCCGACTGGGTTCGTACGCGCCGCGCGTCAGTGGCGGCCGAAGAACCACAAGAGGAGGGAAATCACGCCGCTCAGCAGCAGCGACGTGGTCAGCGGGAGGTAGAGGGAAAATCCATCACGATGAATCACGATATCGCCAGGCAACCGGCCAAGGCCGAGCTTGGCGATCCACGGCCATAGCAGACCGAGGGCCAATAACAACGCGCCGACGATGATCAGGAACCGCGACATCGGCGCGACATCCGGTCACATGCGGCCCGCGGCGCGCCGGCACGCCGCGGCAACCGCAACCGACGGCATCAGGCAGCCGCCTTGATCTCGGGCGCGCCGTTGCCGGCGCTGTCCGTCCCGCTTGCCACCGGACGCTCCGCGATCGCCGGCACCGCCGGGGACGCGATCCGCACGAAGCTGATTTCCTTCGGCGTTTCGGGACCAATCTCGATCAGCGAAATCTCGTCCGACGTCAGATCGTAGCGCACGCCGACGGCCTTGCCGGTGTTGTCGGCGACCTGCTGCGCCCGAACGATCATCGCCTGCACCGCCGTGTGGGCGGTCGGCTGGACGCCATTGTCAATTCTGTGGGCCATGATACGACTCCTCGACAGGTGTGGTTCTGTTTTTGTTCGTTAACTGTAACTTGGTTATCGCCGGCCGATATTCAAGAGCGCCGGAGGCCCAACGAAAGCCCCGCCCAAAGCCCCTGCGCCGACAGGAAGATTTGTCTTGCAAGGGCGGGCACGGTATAAGCGCGTCTTTGTGAATCGGGGAATTATAGGCTCTTGGTCAGCCCTTACGAAGCACGCGGCCGGCGCTTTCTCGCCGGCTGGATCGAGTGGACATGCCGGTTCGCCTGGGCGGTCATCCTTATCGCGGTCCTACTCACCGCCGGCGCGGCCTACTTCACGGTAACGCACCTGAAGGTCGACGCCAGCGTCGACAACATGCTGTCGCAGAACCTACCCTTCCGGAAGACCGAGATCGCGATCAGCAAGGCCTTTCCGCTGACCGACGACGTGCTTTCGATCATCGTCGACGCGCCGACGAGCGAGGCCGCGGACGACGCCGCGAACGCGCTCGCCCAGCGCCTGGCGACGATGCCGAACAAGTTCCACAGCGTCTTCTACCCGGACGGGCTTCCGTTCTTCCGCCGTAACGGCCTGCTCTATCTCAGCGTCAACGACCTCGAGCAGATGAGCGACCAGCTCGCCGAGGCGCAGCCGCTGCTGTCGTCGCTCGCCGCCGATCCGACACTGCGCGGCCTGGCGGACATCCTCAGCCTGGCAATCGACCAGGGCGACGCCAAGGCGGCGGCCGCCCTCGGTCCCGCGCTCAACAAGATGGCGGCGACCGTGCGCCGCCTGGAGGAAGGGCGTGACACGACGCTTTCCTGGCAGTCGCTGCTCAGCCCGGACGACAAGGACGAGGACGGCGTCGCGACGCGGAAATACATCGTCGTGCAGCCGGTGCTCGACGAGGCTTCGCTCGAGCCGGTCAGCCCCGCGATCGACGCCATCAACGCCGCGGCGAAGGCGCTGAAGCTCGACGCGAGCCACGGCATCCGCGTCCGCGTGACCGGCAACTCGCTGATGCTGCAGGAAGAGCTGCAGACGGTGCAGAAGAATATGGGCGTCGTCGGGCTCCTGTCCTTCGGCCTCGTCATCGTCCTTCTGATCATCGGTCTGCAGTCGCTCCGCCTCGTCGTGGCGACGGTGGCGACGCTGATCGCGGGCCTGGCCTGGACCGCCGCCTTCGCGGTGGCGGCCTTCAGCGCGCTCAACATCATCTCGGTCGCCTTCGCCGTGCTCTTCATCGGGCTCAGCGTCGATTTCGGCATCCACTTCGCGCTGCGCTACCGCGAGGCGCTGCCCGAGGGCGACACGCTAGCGGCGCTCAAGGAAGCGGGGAAGAGCGTCGGTCCGGCGCTGCTGCTCTCGGCGGTGACCGCGGCGATCAGCTTCCTCTCCTTCCTGCCGACCGATTACCGCGGCGTCGCCGAGCTCGGCGTTATCTCCGGCGTCGGCATGTTCATCGCACTGTTCCTGAACCTCACCTTCCTGCCGGCCCTGCTCAGCGTCATGCCGTTGCGCGTCATCCGGCCGACCAGCCGGGCCGCCGCCGCCGCGCCGCGCGACAACTGGTACCAGACGCTGATGCGCCGGCACGCGCTCGCCATCGTCATCTTCGCCGGCGTCGTCGGCGTGGCCGCGGCCAGCATCACGCCCTATGCCTGGTTCGACAGCGATCCCCTGAACCTGCGCGATCCGAACTCGCCCGCGGTCCAGACGCTGCTCGACCTGCTCAAGGACCCGAGGACCGAGCCCTATTCGGCGGAGCTGCTGGCGCCCAACCTGAAAGCCGCCGAACAGCTGGCAAAGCGCTTCGAGGCGCTGCCCGAGGTGAAAAGCGCGGAGACGATCCAGGACCTCGTCCCGAAGAACCAGGAGCGCAAGCGCGAGATCATCGACGACATGTCGGTCGTGCTCGCGCCGCTGATCGCTGCCCCGAAAAATGTGCCGCCGCTGACCGACGCCGAGCGCCATACCGCCTTCGAGAAGCTGCGCACCGTCCTGACGCACGCCACGGGCGGCCTCGCCAGCAGCGCGCATAACCTGTCGACCGTGCTGGACCGTATGCCGCGCACGCCCGACTCGCTGCGCGCGCTGGAGCACGCGCTGCTCGCCGGCTTCGAGCCCTTCCGCGAACGGCTAGTGGAATTGCTCGACCCGCAGACCGTTACCGTGGCCAGCCTCCCGAAGGTGCTGCGGGAGCGCAAGCTCGCGCCGGACGGTCAGGCGCTCGTCAGCATCAACCCGAAGAAGGACCTGCGCAATCCCGCCGCGCGATTGGAATTCGTCAAGGAAATCCGCACCATCGCGCCCGACGTCAGTGGCCCGCCGATCCGCTTCACCGCGGTCGGGGAGACCGTCGTCGGCGCGTTCCGGGAAGCGGCGATCATCGCCGGCGTGCTGATCATCCTGCTGCTCTTCGCCGTGCTGCGGCGCCTTGTCGACGTGCTGTTCGTGCTGGCCCCGCTCGCGCTGGCCATCGTGATCACGGTGGCGCTGACCGTGCTGTTCAAGACGCCGTTCAACCTCGCCAATATCATCGTGCTGCCGCTGGTCCTCGGTCTCGGGGTCGCGTTCGGCATCCAGATCGTCATGCGCAATCGCGAGGACAACGACGGCGCCTTCATGGAGACCTCGACGCCGCGCGCCGTCGTGTTCAGCGCGCTGACGACGATCGGCTCCTTCGGCTCGCTCGCGCTGTCCAGCCATCCGGGCACGGCCAGCATGGGCTTCCTGCTGCTGATCTCGATCACGCTTACGATGCTGTGTACGCTGCTGGTCCTGCCGGCGCTGCTCGAGCTGACCGCGCGCCGGAGCAAGCGCAAGGCGGACGAACGAACACGCCCGCCGGCCTGAGGGCGCGGCGGGCGCGGCAATTCGGGCGGCCGTCCGGTCAGCCGTGATCGCCGATGTCGCCCTCGGTGAAGAGGTAGTCTTTCAGCTCCTTGGCGAAATCCTTGTTGTTGCGCCGGATCCATTCCAGGACCATCGCGGCGTGCTCCATCTCTTCCCGCATGTTGTGCAGGAGGATCTCCTTGAGCACCTTGTCCTCGCAATCGTCGGCGCGCTGCCGGTACCAGTCGACGGCCTCCAATTCCTCCATCAACGAGACGATCGCGTGATGAAGATGGATCGTGTCCTTGCTCAATCGCTCCCGCGGCGCATGCAGGGAGCCGCTCGATGCGCCCATAGTCCCTTCTCCTTTGACATCGAAATTTCCGGCCGGTCGGCCGCCATCCAGATTACCCGTCTTATAGCACAACCGGCGGCGCGCAACGCCTCCACGGCCGCCGTGACGGGTCCATAATTAGATGGAGTCGGGCCGCCCCCGCCCTGATCCATCGCAAGGTCGTGACATGCGGACCGCGGAAGCGCGGCCCAGGCTCAGCGCATGCTGAGCGACGCGACGATGCCCCGGTGGTCGGAGCCCGTCTTCGAGACCGTGTGAAGGCTGAGCAGCTTGACGCCGCGCTTGAGGAAGACGTGGTCGATCGGCACGCCGAAGGGACCGAGCCATTGCGGCCAGGTCGCGTGCGTCACGTTCGAGGCGCAGACGCCGCTGGTCCGGGCGTAACGCGCCAAATTCGCGGACCAGAGCGTGCTGTTGAAGTCGCCGACGACGACGGCGTTCTGCGGCAGGGCGTCGACGGCCTGGGTGAGAAGGCGGAACTGCTTCTGCTGGTGCCGGCCGGAGAAAGGCCGCGACATATGCGCGCCGACCACGGTGAGCGTGCTGTCCCCGATCACCGCGCGCGTCGCCAGCGCCGCCAGCGTCTGGCCGCCGATCACGCGCTTCCCTTCCAGCGGATAGCGGGAAATGATCGCAATGCCGCAGTCCGGCCGCCCGAGGCAGAGGAGCTGGTGCGGATACGCGCCCCGGAGCCGCGCGAGCATCGCCCGGTGGTGCTGGCGGAATTCCTCGATCACCACGATGTCGGGCCGGCGTTCGCCGATCACGCGCTCGACCGCCGGATAGTCGCGGTTGGTGTCGCGAATGTTGAGGGTCATCACCCGGACGATATGCCGGCCGGTCGCGGCGGTCTGAACCGGGCAGCTGTCCACCGTGGCCATCCGGCCGCCCATCGCGCCGAGATTCAGCACGACCAGCAGGACGGCCGTCGTCACCCAGCGCCGTGAGCGCAGCACCAGCCCGGCCAGCGCCAGGGCGGCCGCACCTGCGGCGAAATGTCCTTGCAGGTCGCTGAAGGTCTCGAGCCGCGGAAACCAGGGGGACGCGACAC
Organism: uncultured Rhodospirillaceae bacterium; assembly: GCA_964585785.1. Classification (GTDB taxonomy): domain Bacteria; phylum Pseudomonadota; class Alphaproteobacteria; order UBA8366; family UBA8366; genus WHUA01. The sequence continues at coordinate 10,363 of CAZPFL010000057.1, read as the reverse complement.
CCGCCGCGCTGACCAGGAACAGGCCGCCGAACGCCGCCGCGCCGAGAAGCGCCGTCGCGCGCTGCATCGCGGAACGCCGAATCCACGCCTGCCGGAGCGCATTCATGAGGGTTTTCGGGAGAGTTGCCAGCTTGCCGCGCAGGTCTTTCATGGGACGACGATTGCTTCCGAGATTCAAAGGTTAATCGCCACTTGTCGGCCGCCATTTACCCCGAGAGTGCCCTATTGATGCAAAGGAAATTTAGAGAAGGGTTAACCGCCCGACGGATGATCCCCAACGGTCGTTTCATGGCGCCGCAGCAGAGCCCCGAAGCCGCGGCGCGGCGCTTCTGATCAAAAATTAGGCGACTGTCCGCAGCGAGGCAGCCGGCTGCCGGGACCGTGCCCGGCGCCCGGGTTCAGCCCCGCACCAACGCCCGGAAAATCGGGCTTTTCGATGGATTCCGGCCGGCCCGCCGATGGCATGGCTCTTGCCTTGTTCCGGTATGCCGGGCACCACGCCCGCGGAAGCACGAAGGAGCACCATGGCGACAGCAAAGCCGGACCGCGGCGGGCCGATGCAGCCGCTCATCGCGGTCAGAAACCTCCGCAAATATTTCGCCTCCAAGCAGGCCTTGCTGGGCCGGAACGCCACCGCGCCGGTCCGCGCGGTGGACGGCATCTCCTTTGCCGTCAGCAAGGGCAAGACGCTCGGCGTCGTCGGCGAATCGGGCTGCGGCAAATCGACCATGGCCCGCCTGCTCATCCGCCTGATCGAGCCGGACGACGGCGAGATCATCCTCGACGGCCAGCTCATCGGCGCGCGCGACGGCATCTCCGTGCGCGAGATGCGGAGCCGGGTCCAGATGGTGTTCCAGGACAGCTACGCCTCGCTCAACCCGCGCCTGCCGATCGAGGAATCGGTGGCGTTCGGCGCGATCAGCGACGGCATGCCGCGCGCGGAAGCGAACGAGCGGGCGATCGCCATCCTGGAGAAGGTCGGGCTCGACCCGCGGCTGTTCGTCCACCGTTACCCGCACGAGCTGTCCGGCGGCCAGCGCCAGCGCGTCAACATCGCCCGCGCGCTCGCGCTCAATCCCCGGCTCCTGATCCTGGACGAAGCCGTCTCCGCGCTCGACAAGTCGGTCGAGGCGCAGGTGCTCAACCTGCTCGGCGACCTCAAAGCGCAGCTCGGCCTGACCTATCTCTTCATCAGCCACGACCTGAACGTCGTGCGTTACATCAGCGACGACGTGATGGTCATGTATCTCGGCCAGGTCGTCGAGATCGGGCCGGTCGCCGCGGTCTATGACGACCCGAAGCATCCCTACACGCGGGCGCTGCTGAGGGCGCAGCCGGCGATGGACCCGCATAACCGGACGACGGAAGCGCCGATCACCGGCGACCCGCCGAACCCGATCAACCCGCCGTCCGGCTGCCGCTTTCACACGCGCTGCCCCTATGCGGAAGCGATCTGCGCCCGGATCGAGCCGCCGCTGGTGGCCACCAGCGACGGCAACCGCCGCGCCGCCTGCCACATGACGGCGCCCGCGCCGGGCCATTCGCGCGCCCCGTCCGTCACAGAAAGAGTAGCCGTGCAATGACCGACAGCCTCACCCCTGCGGCCGGTGCCGCCCGGCCGCCGACTTCCGAAGACCGGCGCGCGACGACACCCGCGACGACCACCGAAACGCCCCTCCTCCAGGTCCGCGACCTGCATGTCCGCTTCGTCACCCGCGAGCGCACCGTGCACGCGGTGAACGGCGTCTCCTTCGACCTCGCCAAAGGCGAGGTGTTGGGCATTCTCGGCGAATCCGGCTCGGGCAAGAGCGTGACGCTGCGCTCGATCCAGAAGCTGCTGCCGCCGCGCCGCACGGTGCTGGGCGGCGAGATCCTGCTCGACGGCGAGAACGTGCTGTCGATGCCGGAGAAGCAGCTCGCCCGCATGCGCGGCGCCAAGGTCTCGATGATCTTCCAGGAGCCGGCGACCGCCTTCGACCCGGTCTACTCGGTCGGCGACCAGATCTGCGAGACCATCGTCCATCACGAGGGCACGAGCTGGTCCGCCGCACGGACGCGCGCGCTGGAGCTCTTGGAGCTGGTGCGCATCCCGTCGGCGCGCCAGCGACTCGACAACTATCCGCACGAGATGTCGGGCGGCATGCGCCAGCGGGCGATGATCGCGCTCGCGCTGTCCTGCCGGCCGAAGCTGCTGCTCGCGGACGAGCCGACGACCGCGCTGGACGCCACCGTGCAGATCCAGGTGCTACTACTGCTGGCGCAGCTTCAGGAGGAGCTCGGCCTCAGCATCATCTTCGTGACGCACGACATCGGCGTCGCGATCGAGGTGTCCTCGCGGCTCGCCGTGATGTATGGCGGGCAGATCGTCGAGACCGGGCCACTCGCCGAGGTGGTCGAGCATCCGCGCCACCCCTACACCCAGGGGCTGCTCGCCTCGACCATCCACAGCGCGTCGCGCGGCCGCCGGCTGGAAGCGATCCCCGGCTCGCCGCCCAACATGTCGAGCGCGCCCGCCATGTGCAGCTTCGCGCCCCGCTGCCGCTACGCCGAGCCCGCCTGCCGCGCCGCCGTCCCGTCGCTCGACCCCGTCGCCGCCGGCCGCGCCGTGCGCTGCATCAAGAGCGCGCTCGTGGCGGCGTAGGGGGACGGTTTCGCGGCTCTTCTATCCAGTATCCGCGCCATCATGGGACCGCGCCATGGACTCCCCGGTCAAGCCGGGGAGTGACGATCTAAATTTCAATACCGATACTTACACGTCATGCCACGATTTATTCGTGGCATCCATGGACGGGCGTCCGGCTTCGCGCCGCGCCGTATCGCCCCTCACACCGGCGGTCGTTTCCCCAAGTCGCCGCGCGCGGTCTCGTAGGCGTGGCCGACGCGGAGCAGGAGGTCGTCTTCGAAGGGGCGGGCGGCGAGTTGAGCGCCGATGGGAAGGCCGTTCGCGGCGAGGCCGGCGCAGACGGTGAGCGCGGGCATGCCGGTCACGTTGAACGGCATGGTGAGGTAGGGCTTCCGGAAGAAGGGGAAGCTGTGCTGGGAGTTGGTGAAGGGCTCCGCCGCGCCGTACTGGTTCGCGGTCAGGACGGCGTCCACGCCGGCATCCCGCATCGCCGCAAGCGTCGCGTCCGTAAGCTGGCGGCGCATGCGGAGCGCGTTGAGATAGTCCGACGCGCTGACGAAGGCGCCGAGCCGCACGCGGTCGCGAAAAAACTCGCCGTAATTCTCCGGCGTCGCCTCCAAGGTCGGGCGATGGATGCTGTAGGCCTCGGACAGGATGATGATGCGTCCGCAGGCATGGAAGTCGCGGATGTCGGGCAGCTCGACGTCGCGCACGTCCATGCCGCAGCCGCGCAGCGCGTCGGCGACGCCGTCGATCGCGGCGGCCGTCTCGCCGTCCGCGCCGTTCTCGCCCGCATACCACGACCGCGCGATACCGAGGCGGAGTCCGGCGACCGGCTGCTTCAGCGACGCGGTGAAATCCGGCACCGCGGCGTCGACCGAAGCCGGGTCCCGTGGGTCGTAGCCGGTCAGCGCCTGCATCATCAGCGCGCAATCCGCGACTGTGCGGGTCATCGGCCCGGCGTGATCCTGGGTCCAGCTCAGGGGATAGATACCGCGTCGGCTGAGCCGGCCGTAGGACGGCTTGAGCCCGACGATGCCGCAGAGCCCGGCGGGGCTGCGGATCGAGCCGCCCGTGTCCGACCCCATCGCCGCGGTGCAGAGCCCGGCCGCGACCGCCGCGCCGGAGCCGCTCGACGAGCCGCCCGGCACGTGATCCGGATTCCACGGGTTGCGCGCCGGCGGCCAGGCGAGGTCGAAGGACGGCCCGCCGAAAGCGAACTCGTGGGTCGCGAGCTTGGCGACGACGATCGCGCCGGCCGCCTTGAGCCGCGCCACCGTCTCCGCGTCCTCCGCCGGCACGTTGTCGCGCAGCAACCGGGAATGGCAGGTGGTGCGGATGCCGGCGGTCGAATAGATGTCCTTGAGGCCGATCGGGATGCCGTGCAGCGGGCCGCGCCAGCGCCGGTCGGCGATCTCGCCGTCGGCCTCGGCGGCCCCCGCCCGCGCCTCGTCGGCGAGCAGCGTGATCACGGCGTGCAGCGTGCCGTCGGTCTCGGCGATGCGCGCCAGGCTCGCCTCGACCAGCTCGCTGCTGGTCACGTCGCCCGTGCGCAGCCGCTCGGATGCCTCCGCGATGCTGAGATAGTGCAGCGCGGTCATCGCACGACCCTCGCACCTGGTACGAGCGCGATCACCGCCGGCTCCTCCTCCATCCCCGGGCTCTGCGGCAGGCGCGCCAGCAGCGTCCGCAGGCCCTTGTAGCCTTCGTAGAGCCGCGCCTGCTCCGCCGGGTCGAGCGTGAGCCCCGCCCCGGCCGCGATCGCCGCGAATTCCTCGATCGAAATGTCGCCCTTGTCCTGTGCCATGTCGTATTCCCCAGTCCGCCTACAGCTTGACGTCCATCGCCGCGCGCAGGCCGTCGCTCATGAGATTGAAGCACATACCGGTGATGAAGATCATCACGCCCGGCAGCGCCGCGTTGACCGGCGCCACATAGATCGACTGCCTGAGCGTGTTGAGCATCAGGCCCCAGTCCGCTTCCGGCGGGCTGACGCCGAGGCCGAGGAAGCTCAGCCCCGAGGCGATGATGATGCTGACGCTGACCAGGCTCGAGGCGTAGATCAGGATCGGCCCCAGCACATTGCCCAGCACATGCACCCGGACGATGCGGAAGGTGCTGGCCGGCGTCGCCCGCGCGGCCGCGACGAAGTCGAGGTTGCGCACCTGCGTCGTCACGGTCTCGGCCACGCGGCAGATCGGCGGCACGAAGATCAGCGTCAGCGACAGCACCGCGTTCAGGATGCCGCCGCCGAGCGCGCCGGAGATCGCGATCGCGAGCAGGATCGACGGGAAGGCGTAGAACACGTCGGTCGTCCGCATGATGACCATGTTCGTCCGGCCGCCGACGAAGCCGGCGACGACGCCGAGCGAGCCGCCGATCACTAGCGCCAGGAAGACCGGCGCGATGGCGGTGAACATCGAGACGCGCCCGCCATAGATCAGCCGGCTCAGCATGTCGCGGCCGAGCTCGTCGGTGCCGAGCAGGAAGCCCGGCGTGGCGACCGGCGCGAGCCGCTTCAGCATGCTCGTCTTGTAGGGATCGTGCGGCGCCACCCAGGGCGCGAAGATCGCCGCGAGGATGATCGCCAGCACGATGGCGCCGCAGACGATGGTGATCGGGTCGCGGCGCACCCGGATCCAGACGTTGGACCAGTAGCCGCGCTGCACGGCGACGAAGGCCGGGGTCTCGAGAGCGGCGTCGCCCTCCGGCGGCGGTCCGTCGTCGGGTTCGCCGAAGGCGGGCGATTTCGCGGCGGTTGCGGCCAGGCTCATGAGCAGATCCTTCCTTTCGATCAGCGTTTGATGCGCGGGTCGAGCGCCGCCTGCATGATGTCGACCATCAGGTTGAGCGCGACGAAGATCAGCGCGAGCGCCAGGATGGTCCCCTGCAGCATCGGAATGTCGCGGGAGAAGATCGCGTTGTTCAGCAACAGCCCGGTACCGGGCCAGGCGAACACCGTCTCGATCAGGATCGAGCCGCCGAGCAGGTAGCCGAGCTGCAGTCCCATCACCGCCATGACCTGCGGCGCGGCGTTCTTGGCCACGTGGCGGATCACGCGGAACTCGCTCAAGCCCTTGGCGCGCAGCGCCTCGACGAACTCCATGTTGAGCAGCTCGGCGACCGCGCCCCGCACGGTGCGGGTGATAATGCCGGCCGGGATCACCGACAGCGCGATCACCGGCAGGACCATGTGCTTGAAATTTTCCAGCGAGAAGGTGAAGGCGGTCGACCCGCTGCCCGTCATGCCGAGCGCCGGCAGCAGCATCAGCTCGACCGAGAAGACGATCACCAGCACGATAGCCAGCCAGTAATGCGGCACGCTGACGCCGGTGATCGCCAGCGCGGTGAACATTCGGTCCGCTGGTCGTCCGTGGAAGTAGCCGGCGAGCCCGCCGAGGCTGACGCCGGCGATAAATCCGAGGCAGGCCGCACCGATCGCGAGGATCAGGCTGTTCTTGAGCGCCGGGATGAGCTCGACCAGAACCGGTCGGCCGGTCACGATCGAGGTGCCGAAATTCCCGACCATCGCCTTGCCGAGCCAGATCACGTATTGCAGCGGGATCGGCTTATCGAGCCCGTAGTCATGCTTCATCTTGTCGACGACGGACTGCGGCGCGTCCTCGGGCAGGATCGAGCTCAGCGGATCGCCCGGGCCGATATAGACGAGCGAGAAACACACGATGGTGACGCCGAGCGCGATCGGTATGACGTAGATCAGCCGGCGAAAGATATAAGACAGCACGGTCTATCGGTTCCTTCGTTCCACATTGTGCGGGCCTTCGCGCCGTCCTCTCCTCATCCTGAGCCTGTCGAAGGATGAGCAGACAGCAATGACCGAGAGCATTCATGCTTCGACAGGCTCAGCATGAGGATCGAATAACGGTGGAGACTTATCAGCATCGGCCGCATCCAGAGCGGGCCGGAAGGATGAGCGGGCCGTGGCCTCGTTTTGCCCGCCCATCCCCCGGCTTTCGCGTCGGACTAGTCCGCCAGGTGAACCGGCGTCAGGTCCTGGAACCAGCTCTGGGCCTGGACGAAGCCCTTCACCTTCGGCGACAGCGCCCGCGGGTTCACGTCATGCACGACCCAGACCCACTCCGCGTTGTCGACGACATGCTCGTGCACCTTGCGGAGGATCGCGTTCTGCTTCTCCACGTCGAAGGTGCGCGCGGCCTCGGCGAGTGTCTTGTCGTACCAGGGATCCTTGAGCATGCCCCAGTTCGACCCGGCCGGCGAGATGCGCGAGCTTAGGAAGAAACGCTCGAAAGCGCTGTACGGGTCCTGCAGCGCGTGGCTGATGATGACCGCGTTCACGCCCTTGGCGATCGCTTCCTTGTCGTTGGCCGGCTTGCGCGCGAAGGCGGTGAGCGCGTTCCACTCCATCACCTCGGCCTCGACCTTGAAGTAGCACTCGTTCAGGTTCGCCTGCAGGAACTCGAACATCGGCAGCGGCTGCATCTGGCCCGACCCGCTGGTCGAGATCGCGATCTTGACCTTGAGCGGCTTCTTGGCGCTGTGCCCGGCCTCCGCCATCAGCTTGCGCGCCTCGTCCGGCTTGTAGCCGAGCTTGAACTTGGGATGGCCGAACCAGGTGTCGCCCGGCGGCATATGGCCTTCGGATGGGATCGCGAGCCCACCCAGCATCTTGGTCATGCCCTTGCGGTCGATGCACAGGTTCGCCGCCTTGCGGACCCGGATATCGTTCCAGGGCGAGCCCTTGATGCGGCTCGGCTTGATCGCCCAGTTATGCGGGTAGGCGTTGGTGACGATCTTCATGCCCGCGGACTTCAGGCGCGGGACCGCGTCCGGCGGCGGCGCCTCGACGAAGTCGACCTGGCCGGACAGCAGCGCGGCGACGCGGGCCGACGCTTCCGGGATCGGGCGCAGGATCACGCGGTCGACCTTCGGGACACGCTTCGGGTTCCAGTATTCCTTGTTGGGAACCATCTCGACCTTGGCCCGCTGCGTCTGGCTGACGAACTTCCAGGGACCGGTGCCCGACGGATGCTTGGCGAACTCCGCCCAGCTCTTGGTCTTTTCCCACTCTTCCTTGCTCGACATGAACCAGAAGCTGACCTGGTAGGGCACGTAAGCGGACGGGCCCTTGGTCTTGATCTCGATCGTGTAGTCGTCGATCTTCTTGACCGTGTCGATCGACGGAATGCGTGCTGCGACGAGCGCGGCCTGCTTCGGCTCGTACTGCGGCGCCTTGTTGTTGCGGACCTTCTCGAAGTTCCAGACCACGTCGTCCGCGGTGAAGGCGCTGCCGTCATGGAACTTCACGCCCTTGCGGAGGTGGAAGATCCAGCGCGTGTTGTCCTTGGGATCGACCTCCCAGCTCGTGGCCAGGCCGGGGGTCAGGGATGCGGGGGCGTCGGCTTTCGACAGGTCCCAGAGCACCAGCGTGTCATAGAGCATATAGCCCATGAAGCGGAAGCCCTCGAAGCCCTGGTCGGGCTGACCGATGTTGATCGGAATGTCGGCGGCCGTCATGGCGACGCGCAGGACCTTCTCCTCCGCGCGCAGCCCGCCGGTCGCGGCGGCCAGCGTCCCGGCGGCGATCGCCGTGCCAAGGATCGCTCGTTTAACCCAATGTCTCCCCACGCCCGTCGGTTCGGAAGTTTTCATCGAAACCGTCATTAATCTGCTCCAGGTGGTTATCGTTCATGCGTTGTCTCCTCCCGGGCTCGACTCGTCTTGTTGACGCTTGCCGTTGCTCTCTGTGCAATGCCGCTAAAGGGCAGACGTCCGTTCCGGCGCCCACTTCCTCGGCCTCTTGTGCACTGCAGCATCCATGCCAATCCATGCCCCGTGCCGGCGGCAAGGGGGATGGGACGCATTAATCCGTTGATTTAAAGATATTTCTTAGCCGGGCAGGAATGCGGAGCCCGATCGAATCGCGTTCTTTGCAACGGGCCCGCGCGCGGCGAACGACGGGTGCGCGATAAAGTGGCAGAGAATTCAACAGCGGCTGCTTAAATTTAGCGCAGAAGAGCCGTGTGCCGCATCAACAGGCAGCGAGCGCCGATCAGGCGTCGCGAATTACCAGCGGCTGCGCGCCTTCCCACAACACGAGCCGGCCCATTTCGGCGAGCTGCTCGTTGCCCTCGATCACGGTGGCGAAGTGGTTGCCGGCGAGCTGGCCCAGCTTGCTGGCGAAGCAGGTGCCGCCATAGGGCAGCAGGATCTCGCGCTCGCTAAAGCCGCCCGGATAGAGAAGGATCTCGCCGGGCGCGGGATGGCTGGTCGCGTTTTCGAACTCGACCTGAAGCGGGATGTAATCGATCGGCGCCCAGGCGGCCTCGCCACTCCAGCGCGCCTGGATCGCCTTTGCCTCGATGGGCAGCAACGCACAGACCGCGGCACAGGTAGTCGGCGCTTTCTCCGTCTCCAGGCGAAGAACGAAGCGAAGAGAGCCGATCGTCATTTCGAGCGTTTTCATTGGCGCACGATAAGACGCGTCCGCCCGGCTATCAACGGAAAGACGCCATGCCCTCGATTCCACGTCGTGCGGAACTTCGCGGTATGCTTTCCGGCCGGGCGGGCTATCGCGCCCGTCGCGGCGGGAGGGATCGCGACAATGAAAATCACAGGCATCGACATCCTGGTCGCCGGCGCGGGCTGGCGCAATTTCCAGTTCCTGAAGGTCAGCACCGACGAAGGCCTGACCGGCTGGGCCGATTATTCCGAAGGCAATGTCGGCGGCATCATCACGCCGCTGATCCGCCACATGGGCCAGTTCGTAACGGGCAAGGACCCACGCAACGTGCAGGCCGTCGTGGAGGAGCTGCGGCGGCGAAGCTGGGGCGCGTCCATTGGCGCGGCGGCGCGCGCCATCGGGCCGATCGAGAATGCGCTGGTCGACATCAAGGCGAAATCGCTCGGCATCCCCGTGCACGAGATGCTCGGCGGCGCGCTGCGCGACCCGCTGCGGCTTTACTGGTCGCATTGCGGGACGTATCACGTCTCGAACTGGAAGCTGCTCGGCGTCGACCCGATTCGCTCGCTCGACGACATCAAGGCGCTCGGCCGGCGGGTGCGCAACGAAGGCTATCACGCGCTCAAATCCAACATCATCATGTTCGACCGGGACACGCCTTATATGTACGGGCCCGGCTGGGTCGGCGGGAAGGGCGACCGCGACCGCAACCCGATGCGCAGCGCGATCCATGCCGCGGTCGATCAGTTCGAGGCGTTCCGCGACGGCGCCGGGCCGGGGGTCGGGCTGCACCTCGACACCAACTTCAACTTCCGTATGGAAGGCTTCCTGCGCATGGCCCGCGCGCTGGAGCCTCTCGATATGGAATGGCTCGAGGCGGACAACTTCGACGCCGCCGCGCTGGCGCAGGTCCGCCGCGGCAGCCGCACGCCCATCGCGTCCTGCGAGACGCTGACCGGCGCGCGCCAGCTCCGCCCTTTCCTTTCGCACGAGGCGGTCGACGTCGTCATCGTCGACGCGATGTATAACGGCATCCTCGAATCGCTCCGCATGGCCGCGCTCTGCGACGGGTTCGAGATCAACGTCGCGAGCCACAACTACTGCGGCCCCATCGGCTCGCTGATCACGGCGTCCTTCTGCGCCGTGCTGCCCAATTTCCGGGTAATGGAGATCGACCCGGTGCAGGTGCCCTGGGCCTATGACCTCTTGACCGAGAAGCCGGTGATCGAGAACGGTCACATGCGGCTGATGTCCGGCCCCGGCTGGGGCGCCGAGGTCAACGAGGACGCGGTCAGGGA
>CAZPFL010000056.1:3118-23783 GCA_964585785.1 uncultured Rhodospirillaceae bacterium | reverse complement strand
GCTCAACTTTCATCTGCTGTCGGATCCCGGCAATGCCTATGCCGCGGAGCTCGGATTGCGGTTCGAGCTCCCGCCCGAACTCAAGAAGCTCTACATGAGCTTCGGGGTCGATCTTCCGAAATACAACGGCGATCAAAGCTGGACCCTGCCGGTCCCGGCCCGGCTCGTGGTCGATCAGCACGGTATCGTCCGGGCGGCGGATGTCGACGTGGACTACACGCACCGGCCCGAGCCGACGAAGACGATCGAGGACTTGAAGGCGATCGTGTAGCGCGGCGCAAAGCGGGCCGGCTGCCCAACGGCCGGCCCGGCTTCGTCCTTAAGCCAGCTTGGCCTTGAAGAAGTCGAGGGTGCGCGACCAGGCGAGCGTCGCGGCGGCTTTGTCATAGCGCGGCGTCGTGTCGTTATGGAAGCCGTGGTTGACGTTCGGATAGATGTAGGCGCGGTACCGCTTGCCGTCTGCCTTGAGCGCCGCCTCGTAGGCCGGCCAGCCCGAGGTGATCCGCGTGTCCAGCCCGGCATAGTGCAGCAGCAGCGGCGCCTGGATCTTCGCCACGTCGGCCGCGGCCGGCTGGCGCCCATAGAAGGGCACGGCCGCCGCGAGGTCCGGGATGCGCACCGCCATCTGGTTGGCGACGCCGCCGCCGAAGCAGAAGCCGACGACGCCAACCTTGCCGGTCGAGCCGGCATGCCCTTTGAGGTAGCCGAAGGCGGCGATGAAGTCCTCGGTCAGCTTGGCGGGATCGAGCTTGGCCTGCATTGCGCGGCCGTCGTCGTCGTTGCCGGGATAGCCGCCGAGCGGCGTCAGCCCGTCCGGCGCCAGCGCCATGTAACCCGCGACCGCGACGCGCCGCGCCACGTCGGCGATATAGGGATTGAGACCGCGGTTCTCGTGCACGACGACGACCGCCGCGACCGTGCCCGCCGTGGCGGGACGGACGAGGTATCCCTTGATCCGGCCCTGCCCTTTCGGCGAGTCGTATTCGATCGTCTCGGCGCGGATGCGCGAATCGTCCGGCGCCACCTGGTTGGCCAGCGCATAGTTCGGCATCAGGCTGTCGATCAGCGCGGCGACCGTCAGCCCGCCCACCGCGTATTTCGACGCGCGCTCGAAGAATTCGCGCCGGTCGATCCGGTTGTGCGCGTAGCTGTCGTAAAGATCCAGAAGCCCTTGGTCGAAATCCCCCGCTTTCTTGCGGTCCATGAGATCGTCCCTCCTGCTGGAAATCGGCCTACGTCAGTAGAAGACGAAAGCACGCATCTCGATGCTTTCGCGCGGTTTCGCGTCGGGCGCCGTCGTCGGATCGTCGAAGGCGCTGTGCGCGGTGAAGCGCACGCCGGCCGACGGATCGCTGTCGAAGACTTTGAAGACCAGCGCCTCGTTGCGCGTCATGTAAGGGAAATAGAACCAGCGGTGCGCCGGCTTGTAGGCGATGTGATAGGTCTCGGCCGTGCGGTTGCGGTAGCGCCGCTCGTTGCGGATGAAGCCGACCTCGGGAATGCTGCGGCCGTCGCACATCGCCAGCGGCTCGGACTCGACCCGGGGCGCGATCGAGCGCCACACCTGGATGATCCCGAAGCGCCGCTTCAAGAGCCGGTTCGCCTCGTCCGGCAGGATGTCGCGTACGCGCTTCGGCGCCGAGCGCTCGGTGTAGTCGTTATGCACCGATTTTACCGTCTGGCGAATCCAGCGCTCGGCATGGCGGCTGTCGTCCGGCGTCCGGATCGTATGGTCGAACACCACGACCCGCTGCGCGCCGCTCTCCCTTTTGATCAGCGCTTCGACCTCGGGGTAGTAGACGCGCAGGACTTGGTCCTCGTCGTAGAAGTCCTGAACCGCCGTCTCATGCGTGACGAACTCGAAGCCGTGCGTCGGCAGCGAGAAACGCTCGCCCGCCGTCCGGCCGTTCCGAATGCGCATCCGGTGCGCCTCGTAGGTCGGAAGATGCGCCTTATGCGCCTCCTCGGGCCAGTCGACGTAGCGGACCGACGGCTGCCCGTCATCGACGACATAGCTCAGCTCGGCTTCGACGAAATCCAAATCGCGTGCAATCTCAGCTGCCTGGCTCATTGTTCGCCATGTCCTTTTTTGATCTGCCTGCCGGAAAGACGGTTAATTTTATCCAACGCCCCGCTCGCGAGACAGTCACCTTGCCGTGTTTGGCGGCGGCTATGTCCTTCGCCTCGACCCGTTTCCGAGAGGATGACATGAATTTTTCCCGCATTAGGAGATTATTAATTCCGCTTTCGTATCGAGTATGAGGGGACGACGCGATATTAGGCGGCACCATGCCCGATGGTTACCGAAATATTCGCGCTTTGGTTGCGGATCGGGAGGGAAACATGCGGAAGATCATCCGCGATGTTCTCTACGATCTCGGCTTCAATCTCGACCATATCCGGCTGTGCGATAACGGGAACGAGGCGCTCGAGCTGCTGCGGATCGCCCGCTCCGACCTGCTGATCACCGCCCAGCGCATGGCCCCGATGGACGGGCTCACGCTCATCCGCACGCTGCGCAACCCAAAGACCACGCCGGCGCCGGAGATCCCGATCATCTTCTGCTCCGCCGTGCTGGACATGCAGCTGCTCGACGAGGTCCGCCAGGCCGGCGCGAACGAGATTCTGCTGAAGCCGATCAACGCCGCGCGCATCAAGAGCCGCATCGACGCCATTCTCCACAACCCGCGCCCCATCGTCCGGATCGAGAATTACGTCGGTCCCGACCGCCGGCGCCTGCCCGACGTCCGACTGCCGAACGACCGCCGGGTCCGCAACTACTGGGATTTGTAACGGGGATCTGAGACGGGTCGCGGCGCCGCTGCGGCCGGCTAGGCGATGGTATGAACCCGCACGGTCGCCGGGCGGCTGTCGCCCAGCTCGGCGATCACATAGGTCGCGCCCCGGCCGATGGTGTCGGTCGGCGAGCCCGAATAGGCCGCGGCGGCCCGGTCGGTAACCAGCTCCATCGCCGCGTGATGATGGCCGAGCGCGAGATAGTCGCACGGGCTCTCCTCGATCTCACGCATATGGATCGGCGAGGAGCGATAGCTGTCCTCGCCATGCGGCACGAAGATCCCGTGGCCGAGGCCGAGGAACCAGCGGCAGTCGCCGGGCCGCTCGGGACAGCCGCCGAGCGGCCGGTAGGCCATCGAATGGTCGATCATACCCTTGCCCCAGACCGCGAGGCTCAGCGCCTCGATCCGCGCCACCTCCCCCGCCTCCGCCGACAGCATCCGCACGTTCGGAATGCTGTTGAAATCGTAGCGGCGGTAGATCGCGTCCGGCTCCATGCAGTCGTGATTGCCCGGAATCATCACGATCGGAAAGGGCTGGCGGCCCAGCGCCTGCATCGCCCAGCGGATCGTCTCGGCGGTCGCGTCGTTGGCGTCGAACAGGTCGCCCGCCAGCAGCATCAGATCCGGGTCATGCGCCCGCATCGCCGCCAGCGCGTGGTCGAACGCGCGCCGGAAGCCCTCGCGCGCGTCGCCGCCGGCGGCCTGATGATAGCTGTCGCCATCCAGATGGATGTCCGAGCAATGGGCAATGCGGAGCGTGTCGGCCATGTTCCTGGGAACGTGGGTGCAATGGTTCGGCAGCGCGCGAGGCGCCCGTGACCCTAACAAATGGGCCGCGCCGGGGCAAAAGGCTAGTCACCCTCGCCCCGGCCCGATCCTCGCTCCGCCGGCCTCAATGCTTGTGCATGTCTCCCATCGCGCCCATCCCGCCCATCGGCGCCGACGCGCCCGGCCCCATGACCGCGACGTCGAGCTTGATCGCCCCGGCCTTCTCGAAGCGCAGGGTGAGCGGAAAGTGTGAGCCCTTCTTGAGCGGGCCCTTGAGGTCCAGGAGCATGACGTGCAGACCGCCCGGCTGCAGCCGGACCTTGGCGTGCGGCCCAACCTCGATCGACTTGACCTGACGCATCCGCATGACATTGCCGTCATGGATATGGGTGTGCAGCTCGGCCCGTCCCGCCACCGGCGTGGCGGCGGCGACCAGCCGGTCGCTGGCGTTGCCAGTATTCTCCAGCGTCACATAAACCACGGCGGAATGGGCCAGCTTGCCGGTCGCGCGCGACCAGGGCGCCGTGGCATGAATGCCGCCGTGGCCATCGGCCTGCGCGACGGCGCCGAGCGCGACGGTGAACAGGGCGGCGAGCAGAATTCGCATGCGGGTCATCTTTTTTTCTCCTATTCGCAACGGTCCGCGCGCCGAACGGCAGCGGCCAGTACGACCATGCATGCAGTCAAAGGGCGCGCGGACATTTCAGGACTCCTCGGGATAACGGAAACCGCCGCCGCCTCCGGGCGCAACGGCGCGGGCGGCGGCTAGGACGTGATCAACCGAGGAGAACGGGCGGGCCCCGCTGGCCGAGCGGCGGCCCGTGTGCGGGCGGCGGCACGCTCTCTGCGCCGCCGGGCGGGAGAAAGCTTTGTTCGACGGCCCGACGGCCGATGGCCGCGACCAGGGTCGGCAACAAGAAAGTCTTGGCCGACGCCATGCTGAACGGACAGTCGGCCGCGTGATGCGCCTTGTGGGGGTTTTGATCGGCGAGCGGCTGGCCGGACTCGTCAACCAGCAGCGAGCGCGTGCCGTCGCCGGTACAGATGACGATCTTCACCTCGCCGTGGCCGAGCGCGCCCAGGTCGGGCATGAAGCCGACCGGCACGATCGCCCGGAGCGCGAACAGGAAAAGCGTCAGGCGCGCCATGAAACGGCACGCCGGCCGGCTCTTGAACCTTGCTCCCCATCCGAAGGCCATGCCGACATCCTGCGCTACCGCGGCACGGCTGTCCACGCGGCGATGCCCGCCGTGTTGCGACTCACTCGCGGCGGATTGCCGCATTCGGGTATGCAGAGATTAGCGGCGTTCGAGACGGCCCCGCCGCGCCTCAGTCCTCGATGCGGTCGAGCCCCTTGGCGACGAAGCGGACGGCCACATCGCAGCCGGTGCGGCGCAGGTATTCGCAGAAGTAGACGGCGTTGCGCCCGATGCGGAGCTCGAAATGGTCCGGCAGGGCGAGCGCGTCGAGGGGCCGGATCTTCGCCCCTTCCGGCGAATAATTGATCAGCATGCAATCCATCGTCTTCTGGCCCTGGCCGTAGACGACGACGCCGCTCTTCAGGATCTTCTCGCGCGGGAGCCGCCGTCGCTCGGCGGCGGCGCTCTTGGTTGCGGTAGGCATGTAAGGCTCTCCCCGTTTTGCGCGGCACCATAGGGGCAGCGCCTTTACGAGACGTTAACGGCCGAAAAGCCCGATTTCCGGCGGCTTTTCCGGCCTTCTCTTGCAAGCGGCCGCGGGCTGGGCGACAGTCACGGCGGGACGTATCAGCAAATGGGACGCGCATCGTCATGGCGCAGGAAGCAGGCGGCGCGATCACGGCGCCGGGCCCGGCCGCGCTTCGGCTTTACGAGCTGGCCACGGGCGAGGAGGACGCGCGGCTGTGCCGCGACATCCCCGAGGCCCAGTGCCACGAGCAGCCGCACAACTTCGTCCACCAGGTCACGGCGCAGGCGCTGAGCAAGATCGGCGACGCGCTGGTCGACGGCAAGGTGGTGCTGCCCTGGCTGCTCGGCGCCCTGGGCGCGCCGACCGCGCTGGTCGGGCTGATCGTGCCGATCCGGGAGTCGCTGGCGCTGCTGCCGCAGATCCTGGTCGGCGGCTACATCCGCCGCTATCCCGTGCGCAAGGGCTGGTGGGCGTGGAGCAGCGTGGTGGAAGGGCTCTGCGTGCTGCTGATGGCGAGTGTCGGGCTCGCCGGGATGCGCGGCGAACGCGCGGGCTGGCTCATCATCGCGCTGCTCACGGTCTTCAGCCTGGCGCGCGGCGTGGCTTCGATCGCCGCCAAGGACACGCTGGGCAAGACCGTGTCCAAGGGCAAGCGCGGCCGGGTGAACGGCCATTCGGCGACCATCGCGGGCCTCGCCGCCGCCGCCGTCGGTCTCTACCTCGCCTTCAGCCCGCCGGCGACGCGGCCGCCCTGGCTGCTCTACGCCATGATCGCGGCGGGCGGCGTATCATGGTTCCTCGCGGCCGGCGCGTTTCTGCGCATCATCGAGTTTCCCGGCGCGACCGAAGGGGGACGGCGCATCGCCGACCTGGCGCGCGACCAGCTCCTGCTGCTGGTCAAGGACCGTGAGCTGCAGAAATTCCTCGCTGCCCGCGCGCTGATGATCTCGACCGCGCTCGTCGGGCCGCTCTATGTCGGCCTGGCGCAGCGCGCGACCGGGCACGCACTCAGCGGCCTCGGCTGGCTGGTCGTGGCGACCGGGCTCGCCGGCGCGGTGAGCGCCTCTTTCTGGGGCGCGCTCGCGGACCGGTCGAGCCGGCTCGCCATGGCGCTCGCCGCGGCGATGGCGGGCGTGCTCGGCATCGCCGTGCTGGCGGCGCTCGCGCTCACGCCGGCGCTGACGCAGAGCATCGGCTTCTATGCCGCGGTGCTGTTCATCCTCAACATCTCGCATGCCGGCGTGCGCATCGGCCGCAAGACGCATGTCGTCGACATCGGCGGCGGCCACAAGGCGGAATACGTCGCGCTCAGCAACTCGATCATCGGCGTGCTGCTGCTGGTCGTCGGCGGGCTTGTCAGCGCGCTGATGGCGCTCGGGCTGGAGCTCGCGATCGGCGTGCTGTCGGCGCTGGCGCTCACCGGCGCGGCGTTGGCGCTCACCATGCGCCACGCGCAGGCAGATTAAAACGCGGCCTTGCCGCTGTCGCCGGCAAGCCGTTTCAAAGGGAGGACGGGCGATGACACACGGCTGGAAGCGGGATACGGCGCGGCGGCAAGCATGGCACGCGCGAGCCACGGCGATCGCGGGCGCCCTGGCGCTCGTCCTCGCGGCGATGCCGTCCGCCCGCGCCGCGGACAAGGGCCTGTGGGCCGTTTACGAGTCAGCCTTGAAGGGCGCGAAATACGTCGACCTCACGCACACGATCACGCCGCATATCCCCGTCTGGGCGGGTTTCGCTCCGTCCACCTTCGCGCCCGCGCGCGCTGGCACGGATATCAAGGGCTTCGTTAAGAAGGGCGAAATCTATACCTACAAGAAGCACGGCTTCGAAGCGACCGAGTACCACCTGCGGACCGATCAGCTTGGCACGCAGCTCGACCCGCCGGCCCATTGGGCGCCGGAATATCCGTCCATCGACGAGCTGCCGCCGACCTACGCCATCCGGCCGCTGGTCGTCATCTCGATCGTCGCGCAGGTCAAGAAGGACCCCAACTACGCGCTGCAGGTCTCCGACATCGAGGCCTGGGAAAAGAAACATGGCCGCATCCCGGAAGGGTCGGTTGTTTTCGTGCGGTCCGACTGGTCCAAAGCCTGGCCGGACCCGACGCTCGCCACGCTCAAGAAATTCCCCGGCGTCAGCCTCGCGGCGCTCAAGTTCCTGCACCTCAAGCGCAAGATCCTGTTCCACGGCCATGAGCCGCTCGACACCGATTCGACGCCGACCCTCGAGGGCGAGCACTGGCTGATGCATCACGGCTACGCGCAGGCGGAGGGCGTCACCAACCTCGACAAAGTGCCCGAGACCGGCGCGCTGGTGATCATCGGCTACCCGAAATTCGGCGGCGGTCTCGGCGGCTACGCACGCTACATCGCAGTCTGCCCGCACGACTGGCCCTATGGCGCGACCATCGGGGCCGCGGACGCGCCGCTGCCCAAATCGGACAAACTACTGCACTACGACGCCAAGGCGGGCATGCGCATCCGCTGAGCCCGCCCTCGCCCAACGGAGGCTTACGCGACGCCCCCGGCGCGATTGAGCCGCCAGATCGCGAAGTTGAGCGCGCCGGCGAAGGCGACCCAGAGCAGATAGGGCAGCAGCATCCAGGCCGCGACCGGGTGCAGCGGCAGGAAGAGCAGGATCGTCGCCAGGATCGTGAGCCATAGCAGCAGGAGGTCGGCGAAGGCATAGCCCGGCAGCCGGAGCCCGAAGAACAGCGCCGACCAGAGCGCGTTGAACACGAGCTGCAGCCCGAAGACGACGAGCGGCAGCGCCGCATCCTGGCCGCCCGCCCCGGTCCAGACGAGCCAGCCCGCGATCGCGATCATGAAGTAGAGAACCGTCCACACCACCGGGAATACCCAGTCCGGCGGCGTCCAGGCCGGCTTCCGCAGCGCCGCGTACCACACGCCCGGCCGGAACTTCATCCCCGGCGCCGCCGCGGCGGCGCAGGCGACGATGAAGGTCATGAAGCCGAGCACGTCATGCAGAGACATCGCCCGACTATAGGGCGGTTGGGCGCGGCGCGCATCCTGTCAAATGTCTGAATTGTGCCCGCTGCGCGTCTCGGAGAGCTTCCGCACCTCGAGTATGAATAAAGCGCCGTCACGCGACAGCCGGGCAACCTTACGGGCGCCGCGGTGTGGAAGCGGATCGCATGGGCGGTAGCGCGGCCGGCGTTGGCCAAAGAGCCAACAAAGTACGAGGCACGCCATTCTCGATCCCAACGTGGGTCGACCAGGGGTACGAAACGGGAGCCTGTTGCAGGTTTGGCTCAGTAAGACTTGCCGACATGCTTGCTGATTTGACGCAGAATGAGTTGATCGTCTGGGAAATTATGCCGCTTCTTGGCTTTTTTGGCGAAGGAAACGGCCTGAATTTCAGTCAGTCGCTCATTATAGGGAAGCGAGAGCCATTCATGCACAATGACGTCCAACTTACGCATCTTTTTCATAGACACACTCTTGCATGTAGGCCCGCACGGCTCGAGTTCCCGAAATTTTCGTGGCAACACCGGTGCACCGGCGCTTGCGCCGGCATCACCTCGAAACCACGGTCGAACGGCGATCTTATTACTGTGCCATCAATTTAACGGCTACCTCGTCGACGGCTCCGAGAACCGTGAAGTCACGACCTTTTAAGAAGGAGATAATTGTTTGTGCCTGTCCTTCTGCCGTTTGACGGCTATGGGCGGTGCAATAAAGAACTTGTAGCGGGTTAATATAAATTGTGCTCGAGGATGACGCGTCGATGAACGGTACCATTTCCATGATATATATATATCCTTATCTTACAGGTGTTCACCGACCGAAGATAAGCTTGACCGATTTGGTTTCATCAATCCAGCTTCCGTGGACCGCTTCGGTGTATTTGCCAGCCCTGGTGCGGCACCTGCGCCGGGCGTAGACCAACAGATCGGCGCTGCGCAACACGGTCTCGGCACGACTTTTTGAACAGTGGTCTGGAACAATCGAGAACGGTCTCCTGATCCTCGGCCGATCATTGCCGAATGACGTCCTGATTGTCCTTCCCGATTTGCGCGCCCTATGGGACGGGCTCACCAAGACCGGTGGCCGCGAACACGCAAATCAGCCGCGAGGGCGGGCCGCCACCCTCATCGCAGCACACACTTATTCTCCCGCTTGCTGTACGCGCGATCGCATTCCCAATGATTGCCGGAATAATCGAGATGCGCGTTTGCGGGAACGTTGATGGCGACACAGGAATCTTCGGTCTCGGAAAAGCCTCGTTCGCATCGCCAACCGGCGGTCCGTCCTTCGAGATAGGCGTTTTTCGGAACATTGATCGCGACGCATCTGTCGTCCTGACGCTTGAAGCCGCGCGAGCATTCCCATTCGTCCCCGGAACGGAGCAGATAGCCGTTTGCGGGCGCTTTGACAGGCGCGCAGACATCGCCGTCCTCCCGGTATCCGCGCTCGCATTTCCAGCCCCGCGTATTGCCGCCATCCGAGAGGTAGCCGTTTGCCGGCACTTTTATGGGGACGCAATCGCGGTCGGTCGCGCTGTAGCCACGATCGCATTCCCAGCCGAGACCGTAAGCGGAGTCCGACAAGAACCCATGCTTGGGCACTTTTACGCGCTCGCAGTCGTTGCCTTCCGCGCGATAGCCGCGCTCGCATTCCCAGCCCGAGCCGTAGCCGACCGCTACCAGATAGGCGTTCGCCGGCACTTTGACCGCAACGCAAACATCGCCGATCTGCCGGTAGCCCCGCTCGCACCGCCACCGAGTGCCGGACGGACCCAAGAAGGCATGCGCCGGAACCTTGAGCTCTTTACAGGAGTCTTTCCGGGCGACATACCCTCTATCGCATTCCCAGCCCGTTCCGAAGGAATAAGAGACCGGGTGCGCATTCGCCGGCACCTTGATGGCAACACAAGCCCGGTCGACTTCACGATAGCCGCGGTCACACTCCCAGCCATTTCCATAGCTCTTTGCGTGCGCGTTCGGCGGCAAGGCGCTGGCGCGCCCCTGCGCCGACGCCACGCCCGACAGCGATGCCAGGATTGCCACGAGGACCAACAAGCGAAGCGGCTTGGGTCGAAATCGGGGCCGGCGTCCTTCAATAGATATCATGGGTCGTTCCTCCCTATGCGGCATGCGTGCCGGACGTGACCCGCCCGTGCTGACGCAGCGGGTTTGCGCGGTCAATTGATGGCGGTCGACCCTGCCGAGGTCGCCTGGCCAGCGAAACGGGCGTCCTGCTCCATCTCGACAAGCTCGACCTCGATGATGCTTTTCAGAAGCTCCAGTCCCGCCCGATGATCCTCGAAGGCCTCGACGGCGCCCTGAAGAAGGGCGTGGGCGAAGCCCGTGGAATGGGACATCCTGATCTCGATCAGCCGAGTCAGGTCCGCTTCCGAATTCGGCTCTTCGACGCCAATCGTCCTATCGGATGGATCGTCACGCTGGTGCCGTTCGACGGCGTCCTCGCAGCGATTGCGCATGACCGCCAGAAGCTCGTTGACGACGCGCTCCGTATCGGTCCGTACCCGCTTGTAAATGTCGCCGCAAAACGCGCTGTTTTTTTTCTCGGCATCGTTCGGCATCGATCTCTTCCCTCGGATTTGATGATCCAACTCTCGAACGATCGTGTCGCCACAAGACCGATTCGGCCGAAATGGACGCGGCGAGGCCGATGTAGCAAGGGCCGTGCGGCCTTTCCCTTTACTGCAGGGCGATCTCCCCCTCGATCACGACACGCTCATGGCCGTCGCTGGTCGACTTCAGCCGGTACTGGTAGTTCCCGAGGTATTCCGGCAAGAGGCTGACGACCCGAAAATTGCCCGCAGGTGCTCCGGCGACACTGGTGTTCCGCGATGCCTTGACGAACCGCACGGTCTGTCCGACGCGATAGCGATGGGTATCCATCCTGTGGCGCTCCTTCCTCTGGGTTGAGCGGAGGGTTTCCCCTCCGCCTTCGTTTACAGCTCAGGCTGCGCGGCGCCGGTTCCGGCGCCGGGGCCGCCGGCTTTGCTGCCCGGCCGCGGGCCGTAGCTGCACCGGACGGTGGGCCGCGCCGTGTCCGGCGGGCGCACGCTCCGCATTGCCGCCGGCCGGCTCATGCCCGACGACGGTGAGCCGCCGCTTGAGCAGCCGCTCGATGTCGCGGAGCCGGTCGCGCTCGCTCGAATCGCAGAAGGAGATGGCGATGCCGCTCGCACCCGCGCGCGCCGTACGGCCGATGCGATGGACGTAGCTTTCCGGGTCGGGCGGCAGCTCGTAGTTGATGACATGCGAGACGTCGTCAACGTCGATGCCACGCGCGACGATATCGGTCGCGACCAGCACGCGGGACCGGCCCGCACGGAAGCTGTCGAGCGCCTTCTCGCGCGCGCCCTGGGACTTGTCGCCATGGATCGCGGCGACGCGTACGCCGTCCGCCGCGAGCTGCTTGGCAACACGGTCCGCGCCACGCTTGGTGCGCGTGAAGACGATGACACGCGAAAGCTGAGAATCGGCCAGCAAGTCGGTAAGCAGCTTGCGCTTGGAACCGCTGTCGGCGTGATGGACGCGCTGATCGATGCGCTCGACGGCCACGGTCTTCGCGGCGATCTCGACGCGGACCGGGTCTTTCAGAAGATCGTTGGCGAGACGCGCGACTTCCTTGGGCATGGTGGCGGAGAAGAGCAACGACTGGCAGGTCTTCGGCATGAGGGCGACCACCTTCCGCACGTCGCGGATAAAGCCCATGTCGAGCATGCGGTCCGCCTCGTCGAGGACGAGATGCGTCGCGCGGCCAAGGTCAACCTGCCGCTGTTGGATGAGGTCGAGGAGGCGGCCCGGCGTCGCGATCAGGATGTCGACGCCGCGCGCCATCGCCTTGACCTGCGCGCGCTGGCTGACGCCGCCCATGATCACGGCGTGGCGCAGGCCGCAGTGGCGGCCATAGGTGGTGACGCTGTCGGATATCTGGGCCGCCAGCTCGCGCGTCGGCGCCAGGATGAGGGCGCGCGCGGCACGCGGCAGCAAGTGGCGCCGGTTCTGACCGAGCATCTGGAGCAGCGGCAGAACGAAGGCGGCGGTCTTACCCGTCCCCGTCTGGGCGATGCCGAGAAGATCCCTGCCTTGCAGCAGGGGCGGAATGGCTTGCGCCTGAATGGGGGTCGGGGTCTCGTAGTTCGCGCTGGCAAGGGCGCGCAACAGGCTCTCGGAGAGTCCGAGGGCCGCGAAAGTCGGAAGTGTCAAATTAGTCTCCTTGTGCGCCGAATCCGGACTGTTCGCGGTCGAACCAATGGGCATTCGGCTTGTCGCCGGACCCCACGCGCACCTGGAGCTAGCGGATCGTTATTTAGGTCGTCTCGAAATGATAACGCCCGCTTAAAATCGGGCGAATCGCGCAATCGCGAGAATTACCGACTATCACATGGGCGTTTTCGGGCCGGAAGTCAAGCCTTCCCGCGGCGAGCGGGCGGCGCAGACGCATGGGATCGCAAGATAACTACCTGTAATGGCTTATTTAAATGGCGAAGCGGCTCAGCCGCCGCTTTCTTCGCTGAGGCGGCGCCGCACCCAATCCAGATACTGAGCGGCTTCGCGCACCTCGCTCGACGTGGCGGGCCGGCCAATGCCATCTTCGTTCAGCAGGAAGAACCGGTCGTTCCAGCCGGGGCCTGCGCAAATCGAAAGGCGGTCGTTCCAATATTTAAATCGATCCATTCGTCACCATATAGGACCAGCGCCACCGAAGATAGCCTATAAACTGAAAGTTGAATAACTTTCCGAATAGGTTCCGCTGGACGTAGATGTTTGCGCGCTCTACGTTGCTTGTCATCAGGCGGTCGCCCGACGCGGCCCCCTTGCTTGAAGTGGAAAAAAGCCATCGCTCCAAATCCTGGGCCGACCAGCCGTCGCGATCTTCCCCATAATTGGGCGGAGCGCCTCAAGGCATTCGCGCGGCCGAGCACGAAGCGGGGCGTCATGCAGCTCGTCATCACCGCCGTGCCGCTTGCCGCGCTCTGGGCGGCGATGGCGCTCACCATCGAATACGGCTACTGGATCGCACTTCTGCTGGCGGTGCCGGCGGCCGGCCTCGTGGTGCGGCTGTTCATGATCCAGCACGACTGCGGCCACTATTCCTTCTTCCGCTCACGCCGGGCCAACGACGTGGTCGGGCGGCTGATCGGACTGATCACGCTCACGCCGCACAAATACTGGCGCGATTCGCACGCGATCCATCACGCGACCTCGGGCAATCTCGACGCGCGCGGGATCGGCGATGTAACGACGCTGACGGTCCGCGAATACGCGGCGCTGCCCTGGTGGCGGAAGCTGGGCTACCGCTGCTATCGCCACCCGATCGTTATGGTCGGCATCGCGCCGACCTGGGTTTTCGTCGTCAAGTTCAGGCTGCCGCTCGACATGCTGCGCCGGCGCTGGCGGCTCCTGCCCGACATCCTGCTGAGCAACCTCCTGACGGCGCTGATCGTCGTCGCGGTGGGTCTCCTGGTCGGCTTCAACAGGTTCGCCATGGTGCAGGTGCCGATCACGCTGCTGGCCGGGACCATCGGCGTCTGGCTGTTCTACGTGCAGCACCAGTTCGAGACGACGCACTGGGCTACGGAAGGCACGTGGGACTTCCACAGGGCCGCGCTCGAGGGCAGCTCCTATTTCCATCTGCCGCCGGTGATGCGCTGGTTCACGGCGAATATCGGCGCCCACCACGTGCATCACCTGTGCAGCCGGATTCCGAACTACCGCCTCGGCGAGTGCCTCAAGCGCTATCCCGAGCTGCGCCAGATGAACCGCGTCACGCTGTGGCAGAGCCTGCGTTGCCTGCCGCTCACCTTGTGGGACGAAGAGCAGCGCCGCCTCGTCAGCTTCCGCGCGGCGCGCCGGCGCAAGAAGGCCGCCACGGCAAGGGACTAACGCGCAAGCCGGTCGGCCGCACTGGCCCCCGACGCGCCTTTCATTCATGCGTAGAATGACGAGTCGAGACCTCGCGGACCAAGTCCGCGCGTGACGAATTTTTTGAAATCAATGGATTGCTGTCATGCCTGGGACTTGATCCGGGCATCCATCCCCACCAATCGGACGGATCGTTAGATCCTCAGCGAAAGACCGCGCCCGCGGCGCGTCACTGGCGCGCGGAGCGGACGATGGTTTTCACGCGGCCGCGGGAGCGGCCGGATCTCTCCGCGATATCACGGTCCTGCGCCTCGATGAAGGCGCGCGCCGGCGCGTCGCCGTCGAGTCCGCCCAGCGTCGTGGCCGGCACCTTACGGTTCGAGCTCAGCGTGCCATCCTCGTAGATGATATCGAACAACACGAAAGATTTGCTTTCGCCGGGCCGTTTCTTGCGCGCCATGGCAACCTCTTCAAACTAATCTGGAATTGATTCTGGATTCACGAATTCTCGGGCGCGCCGTCCTCATCCGGCGCGTCGCCGCGCTCGGCCTTGCGCTGGTCGGCGGCTTCTTTGCGGCGCTGCAGCTTCTCCTGTTTCTTCTGTTCCTTGGCGCGCTCGCGGTCGCGGCGCTGCTGGTTGTAGTTGGGCTTGAAGGCCATGGAATCCTCCTTGTCCGATTGGATCGCTAAGACAGGCGGGTGCGCCAGAAAAAAATGGAGCGCCGGCGAACCGGCGCCCCACCAACGAACTCGGCTCGCGGCTTAGACCGCCTTGAGATTTTCGGCCGACGACTTGTTGCGCTTCGGGTCGCGCTGGACCTCGTAAGAGATCTTTTGCCCTTCGGACAGGTGCGCAAGACCCGCGCGCTCAACGGCGGAAATATGGACGAAAACGTCCGGGCCGCCGTCCTCCGGCTGAATGAAACCGAAACCTTTAGTGCTGTTAAACCATTTGACAGTGCCGGTGGGCATTGCTGTCCTCCAATGATACGAGTGGCGCCGCATCGACGATGCAACGCATCATAAGCCCAGGAAATGACAGCGATCCAATTTACCCGAAGGCGTAGCAGGTCGGCGGTCCAAGGGAGAATGATGCCATATAGATAGGGTTTCGAGCCGAAATAGCAAGCAAAAGCACCCCCCGCGCCGGGCATTGCCGCCGCATCCCACACAATCTGACGTTGCGGCCGCCCCGACGCCTCACGCCCCGGGGCGGCCGGGCCGTCTTATTTATCGAGCGCAACCAACCGTCGGGCGCATGCGTTCGCCACGACTTCGATGGGGTCCTTGCTGCCCGGCATCGTCGCCCAGCCGTTCTGCATCACGAAATTCGGCCGGGTGTACTCGTCGAGCGATTTGAGCTTGGCGAGATCGGCGGTGCGTTTTTCATCTTTCGAGAACTGCAGCACGCAGGTCGGCGTCAGGTGCGCCACGAGGGCCGCGTCCGCCGCCTTTTGCGCATTCGCGTGCTCGGCGCCGCTGGTCACGATCCAGCCCGCCGAAAACATAACGATCGGTACGACGACCGCGCCGATCACTAACCCGCCGATAAATGCCGTCTTGCTTCCTATTGCCACTGTTTTTTTCCTCTTAGCAACCCGCCACCCACCACATTCAGCTTAGCACGAAACGTCCATCGCCTTCACCAAGCGGCCCGGCATCGTGCGCCGGCAGGTAACCCTGGCCGACCGCCCAGATCGCCGCCTGCGTCCGGTTGCTGGCCTTGATCTTCCGCATGACGCTTTTGACGTGCACCTTGATTGTCGCCTCGGTGATGTTGAGGCGCTTGGCGATCACCTTGTTCGAATCGCCCTGGATGAGACATTGCAGGGTTTCGATCTCGCGGCCGGACAGCCCGCACACCCTCTCGGACCGGACGAGCGGCCGCCGCCGTCCCCGCGAGCCGTCCACCAGCAAGCCGGCGAGGTCGGTCGGGAAGACCTTCTCGCCCAGCGCCGCGAGCTGCAGCGATCGCAGCAGCGCGTCGCGCGAAATGTCGGTGGTGAGATAGCCGGCGGCGCCGGCACTCAGGCACGCGGCCAGGGTCGCCATGCTCACATAATCGCTCAGGATGACGGTGGGCATGTCGGGATAAACCGCGCGCAGGCGCTCGAGCAGGTCGAGCACGGGACCGGATCCGTGCGCGCAATCCACCAGCGCGATATCGGGCTCGGGCAGGGCGTCGGGGTCAAGTTGGGACAAATCCGAGATCTCGCCGACCACCGTGAACGGCGAGCTCGTGAACAGACTGTTGAGACCGACACGCGAGAGCTTGTTGCGACCGACCAACAGCAAAGTGGAGGTGCGCATTCTGGCCCCTTCGACTCATGGGCCGTCGGAGTGACTTCCCTTGTCCATTGAATATGGAGACGCCGTAAATATTTACAAGATAAAACTAAACGTGAATAAATCCCGTTTTCTTGATGTAAATAATATTTAAAGCGAAGGCTAAAATATTATTCTATGTATTATTTAAACATTCAAGAATACACTGGAAACAATAGCATCAATAATAATTACCCGGGTTGCTTCGCAACCGCCTGCCTCGATGACGCGGACCCAGCGCACACGTCCGGTATTCTTTCCGTTTCGCGCCCGCATACTTGCCGAACGATGCCGTACAGACGGAACTGCCGTCCTCGCGCAAGACGCACCTCGCCCGATCGCTCAACACCGCGTTCTAACCGGCCGTGACCGCGTCAAAATGCGCCTGAACGCACGCCGCTGCGCCAGCCCGTCTTCTTCTTACAGCGCGGGCAGACCCGCTCGCCCGCCCATTCGCTGTGGAAGTCGGCGCGGCATTTCAGGCATTGGCGTAACCGAGGCTCGGCGTTCGCGGGTTGGTCGGCCGGCGCTTCTTTCGATTGGGGACGGTTCATGGACGCTCCTTTCCGCAGCGGGACTGAATAGCTGGACGCGCAGCCGACGGATGCGTCGGGCCTGCGCGGTCGCCTGTGTCGTTATTCTTCGGGCGCTGCCGTATCGCCCAGCAACGCCGCATCCAGATCGCGCGGACGCAGGGTGACGGTCCGCGTCAGCACCGGATTGCCGTTGGGCGGCGGCAGATGGACGACGACCGACACCCGCCGGTAGACGACGAAGCTGACGCCGGGCACGAGCTCCTCATGCGTCTCGACCGTATAGACGCCGGGCGGCAGCACCTCATCCCCGTCGCCGAGGACGAAGGGCCGCCGGAAGGTAACCGTCTTGGTGCGCGTGCGGATCGTCATCGCGTGATCCGGCGGGGAGCGCCACGGACGCTCCCGGCGATGCGGCGTCGGGAGCGTGCCCCCGCCGCGCGTTCGGGCTTAGGGCTTATTGGCCGGCTTGGCCCCGGCTGGCGCCTTGACGGGCGGCGCGGGCGGATGATCGACGAGCGGGCCCTGCTTGGCATCGGCGGCGGGCGTGCCTTTCGCCGGCGCGTTGTGCGTGGTCGAGAATGACTTGAAGGACATGGGAGTGCCTGTGTTTATTGGCGGCATCACTATGCTGCCTTTATTAGACATGGCCCTCTTGCGGATTTTTACAAGCGAATTCATATTTTTATTTATCGATATTCGAATGAACTATAGAAATTTTTGCCAAAATTATCTTCCATTATTTTTGAATTACGCAAAGAATTATTTTTGAATCGATGGTCTGTTTCAAAGAATACTTGCGACGCTATGCTTGCCGCACGACCGGCGATGCGGTCCGGAGAGCGCCGCCCCATCGCGCGCGGCGCGGTGCCATTCGGGCGGATGCTCGGCGGTGCGTGTTCTGCTACGGCGTGACTGGGCCCGCGTCCCGTTTTTCACGTCCCCTTCCCGCGCCGCACCGTCAGCGCGGTGACGGTCGAGCCGAGCGCCATCACCAGGAAGGCGGCGGTCCAGCCGGCCTTGCTGGTAAGCCCGCCGAAATGCTCGAGCGCCAGGCCGACGACGACCGGGCCGATGAAGCCCGACACCGAGCCCGCGAAGGCGTAGAGCGCGAGCGAGGCGCCGCGCCGGTCGGGCTCCGCCGCGGCGATCGCACCGCCCGCGAGCGCGCCCACGTCGCCGAAGCTCGTCACCTGCACCAGCGCGAGCAGCGCCAGCACGACGAGGCTCGACCCGCCCGCCGTCGCCGCAAGCCCGAGGCACACCGCGACCGAGAGCCAGCAGGTCACCGCGACCACGCGCGTTCGCCCCGCATGCAGCGCCAGTTCGGCGACGAAGATGCTGACCGGCACGCCGACCACCGCCGAGAGTCCCGAGACCACCGCGGGCGGCGGCAGGCCGAGGTCGTTGCCCGGCAGGCTCACCGTCCAGGCGAGGCAGGCGACGAACCAGACGCGAACCGAGAACACCTCCCAGGTGTTGCCCGCAAAGGCCAGCACATAAGCCATCAGCGCGCGGTTCTTCAGCAGCGGCTTGAGCGCGACGCGCGGCGCCTCGGCCCGCAGCCGCGCCGGCGGCCGCGGCAGGAAGGCGACGAGCAGCCCGGCGACGATCGGCCCCGCCGCCGAGACGGCGTAGACCGCGGCCCAGCCGAAGGACGCCTCCACATACCCGGCCTGGAGGTAAGACGCCGCGGTACCGAGCGCGTAGCTCGAGGTGTAGATCCCGGCGCCGCGGATCTTCGCGCGCTCGCCGACAAGGTCGGTCAGCAGCTTGAGCCCCGGCATGTGCACGCCCGCCAGCGCCACGCCACCGAGGAAGCGCAGCGCGAGCGCGGCCCAAAAGGACTGCGCCCAGATCGCGAAGGCGAGCCCGGCCGCCGCGCCCACGACGGAGAACAGGAGATAGATCGGCTTCGCGCCGACCCGGTCGGTGATCGAGGACAGGAGCGGCACTGCGCCCGCATAGCCCGCGAAATAAATGCCGCCGATCCAGCCGGCCTCGGACGCATCGAGATGCAGGTCGGCGACGACCGCCGGCATGGTCGCCGGGAAGCTCATGCTCGGCAGCAGGCTGCCGATCAGCCCGAGGCTGAGCACCGCCGTCGTCACCCCGTCCCGCACCCGCACCGCTCCCCGTTTGACGTTTCTTTCGGCCCGCGTCCGCGCCGGCCCGCTCCATCTACAACAGCGGACTCCGCGCCCGCCGTCAAAAGCGGGCCGCTTTTCCCATCAGCGACCGTTCCCAATTCTTCCCTCCCCCCTTGCGGGGGAGGGTTAGGGTGGGGGGACCTTAAGAAAAAGACCGTTCCCCCCAGCGTCGCGCCCATTCACCCCCACCTAAATCCTCCCCCATCAAGGGGGAGGACTTTCAGAACGCCCATTCTCGCTGTGAGCCCTCCCCGCCACCGCACAGCGAATTCCGGGTTGCCCTTCCCCGCCCGATCCGTCACGCTTTTCGTGTGGCGCGACGCGCGCCGCAGGGAGGGCCCGTGGTCAACATCCACCATGTCGAGCCGATGGCGGCGGTGCCGGACGCCGACGCGCTCGCGCTGTTCCAGCAGCAGTGGGCGGTCTACCGCAAGTTCATCGACCACGACTACGGCTCCAACGCGGGCGCCTACCGGACGCTGCGCCGCATCGTGACCGAGGCCTTCCCCCGCCCCTTTGCCTTCCTCGACCTCGCCTGCGGCGACGCCACCGGCGCCGTCATCGCGCTCAAGGGCACGGCGGTCGCGCATTATCACGGCGTCGATCTGGCGCCGCCCGCGCTCGAGATGGCCGCGAAGAACCTGGAAGCGCTCGACTGCGTGATCGAGCTGGAGCATGGCGACTTCATCACGGCGATCATGAAACGGCCGGAGCCGGCGGACGTGGTGTGGATCGGCCTGTCGCTGCACCACCTGGAACATGCCGGAAAGCTGAAACTGATGCGCGCGATCCGCGAGATGATCGGCCCGCGCGGCCTGTTCCTGACGCATGAGCCGACCTGCGTTGGCGGCGAGGACCGCGCCGGCTTCCTCGACCGCTACGAGGCGATCGCGCGGCAAGGCTGGACCGCCTTCACGCCGGACGAGCTCGACGCGCTGATCACCCATGTGCGCACGGCCGATTATCCCGAGAGCATGGACCAGTGGCAGGCGCTCGGCCGCGACGCCGGCTTCGCCAGAACCGAGCTCGTCTTCACCGGCGCGCCGGACCTGCTGCGGACCTTCTGCTTCAGCGGGTGACGGCGCGCGCGGGCGTCCCGCCGCTTGCCCGCACCCGCCCGATCGCCCTACGCTGAAGCCTTCGGATTTGCCGACCGTTCACGCCACGCAGGAGACACGCGATGAAACCCGACCTGAAGCCCGGCATGAGCAAGACCCGCCGCTACGAGGTCGACAGGGAACGCACCATCGATTTCATGGGCGAGGACATGCGCACCTACGCGACGCCGTTCATGACGCGCGACGTGGAGGTCACCTGCCGCGACTGGCTCGCCGAACACCTCGACGAGGGCGAATACTCCGTCGGCGCGCGGGTCGAGATCGACCATCTGGGCCCGACGCTGCTCGGCATGCATGTCGACGTGACCGCCACGGTCCTGGCGATCGAAGGCCGCCGCGTCGATTTCGGCTTCGAGGTCCGCGACGCGCTCGACCTCGTCGGCCGCGGCAAGAACATCCGCTACGTCGTCAACGGCGACAAGCAGCGCGCGCGGCTGGA
>CAZPFL010000056.1:0-3018 GCA_964585785.1 uncultured Rhodospirillaceae bacterium | reverse complement strand
AGTCCGGC
Source organism: uncultured Rhodospirillaceae bacterium (assembly GCA_964585785.1). Taxonomy (GTDB): domain Bacteria; phylum Pseudomonadota; class Alphaproteobacteria; order UBA8366; family UBA8366; genus WHUA01. The sequence continues at coordinate 3,010 of CAZPFL010000056.1, read as the reverse complement.
AATGACGTTTGAGATTTAGGTCAAACTTTTTACCGTCACTCGCGGACTTGATCCGCGAGTCCATGCTCACCGCGCCATCGATCCGCGTGGCATGGGAAAAGGGAGCCGAGCCCCCTACCCCACATACCCCCGCAGCCGGTCCTTCTCCACCAGCGCCGGGTCGCGCTCTTCCGCCTTGCCGTATCCGCCGCCGCCCGGCGTGCGCAGCAGGATCCTGTCGCCGGTTCGGATCGTGTGCTGGGCCTTCGGGTCGACGGGCTTACCGTTGATCTCGAGCGCGCCGCATTCGCCGTCCGCGCCGCCGGCGACGCCGGGCGCGGGGGACTTGGTGCGCTCGGCGAGGAAGCTGACCGCGCTCGTGCCCTGGGCCAGGTTCTCGATCAGGATGTCCTGCCCCAGGCCGCCGCGGAACTTGCCCTCTCCCGCCGAGCCCGGACGCATGCGGCGGTAGTGCACGCGCATCGGGGCGAGCTGCTCCATCACCTCGGTCGGCGTGGAGGAGATGTTCGACGGCCAGCTCATGCAGCTCTCGCCGTCCTTCGCCACGGTGCCGCCCATGCCGCCGTTGAAGAAGAACAGGCTGACATAGGTCCGCCCGTCCGGCCGCACGCCCGACTGGTTGATGCACCAGAGCGGGCTGCCGGTGCCGGCGGCGACGCGCTCGGGCACCACCTGCGCCAGTGCGCCGTAGATCAGCGTCGGCACGAAATGGCCGGTCAGCGCGCGCGAGCCGCCCGAGGCGGGGAACACCGGGTTGACGATGGTGCCGTCGGGCGCGCTCACCTTGATCGGCGCGGTCGCCCCGTCGTTGTTCGGGAGATGCGGCGCGGCGGCGCATTTCACCGCATAGGCCGTCATCGCGTAGGTGTAGCACATGGCGCAGTTGATCGCCCGGTCGACCTGCGGCGAGGAGCCGGTGAAGTCGGCATGCACCTCGTCGCCCGCGATGGTCAGCGCGACCTTGAGCTCGAGCGGCACGCCGAGCCCGTCGGTCTTGAGCGCGCTGTGATAGGTGCCGTCGGGCAGCGCCTGGATCGCCTGGCGCATCGCGCGCTCCGAGCGCTCGCGGATCTCGGCGGCGAGGTCGCCGAGCGTCGTCAGCTTGTACTCCCGCATCAGGGTCGAGACGCGCTCGTCCATCAGCTCGAGCGCAGTGACCTGCGCCCACAGATCGCCCACCACCTGGTCCGGCACGCGCACGTTCTTGCGCAGGAGGCGCAGGAAGGTCTCGTCCGGCTTGCCCGCATTGACGATCTTCATGATCGGGATCTGGAAGCCTTCCTCGAACACCTCGCGCGGCTCGGGCGAGCGGATCTTGCCGCCGATGTCGGGCGCATGCGCGGTGCTGCCGGCGAAGCCGACCAGCGCGCCCTCGAAGAAGATCGGCATGGCGACGCTGATGTCGGGCAGATGCCCGGTGCCCTGCCAGATGTCGTTGGTCGCGATCACGTCGCCGGGCTCGAGCTGGTCGGCCGGGATCTCCTTCAGGAAATGCTGGATGGTTGCCGGCAGCGTGCCGATGAAGGACGGGATGCTGTCCGTCGCCTGCACCAGCGAGCGGCCCGAGGCGTCCGTAATGACGCAGGAGAAGTCGTGCGACTCCCGCACCACGGTCGAGAACGACGTCCGCACCAGCGCGGCCGCCGCCTCATCGACGGACGAGATCAGCCGCGTCCACAGGACTTCGAGGGTGATCGGATCGAACCGGCCGATATTCGTGTTGCTCATAACGATGTCCTCATCTTCAGGCTACCCCCCACCCGACCCTTCCCCGCAAGGGGGGAGGTCTCTTTTTTTGCGACTGCCGGATCCCTCAAGTCCTCCCCCTTGACGGGGGAGGATTTAGGTGGGGGTGAAGTGCGCCGAAGCTCGTTACCGGCCATCGCCTACCCCTCCGCCAAATCCACGATCAGGTTGCCGTTTTCGTCGGCATGCATCGTCGCATTCGGGCCGACGACCAGGGTCGATTCCGCCTCCTCGACGATCGCCGGGCCGTCGAACCGGACGCCGGCGGGCAAGGATGCGCGGTCGTAGACCTTGGTCTCGACGAAGTCGCCCGCCTCGGGGAAGTAGACCTTGCGCGTGCCCTTGACCGCCGCGGCGCCGCCCGCGCCGACGGAAAAGGCGATGCCGTGCCCCGGCACGGACGCGCGCAGCGAGACGCGGATGTTGATGATCTCGATCTTTCCTTCCGGCGGCGTGCGCGAGAAGGTGCGACGGTAGGTCTCGGTGAAGGCCGCCTCGACCGCGGCCGCCGAGGACGCGTCATAAGGCCCGGGCGGGAGGGTCACGACGATCTCGAAGCCCTGGCCGACATAGCGCATGTCGGCGAGCCGCGTGACCTCGGCCGATTTGGCGTCGAGCCCGGTCTCGGCGATCACTGCCGCGGCTTCCTGCTCCAGCGCGCGGTAGCTCGCATCCAGCGCGGGCCAGTCGATGTCGGCCCACTGCACCGCGACCGTCGCCACGCGATCGACCCGCGCGGGCGCGATCAAGAGGCCGAGCGCCGAGGCGACGCCCGCCGCCACCGGGCAGAGGATGCGCTTCAGCCCGAGCTTGCGCGCGACGTAAAACGCGTGCACCGGCCCCGCGCCGCCGGTCGCCAGCAAGGTGAAGCCGCGCGGGTCCTTGCCCTGCTCGGCGATATGGACGCGCGCCGCGCTCGCCATGTTCTCGTTGACCACGTCGTGGATGCCCCAGGCGACGTCCATTTCCGACAGGCCGAGCTGCTCGGCGAGCCGTCCCATCGCCGCCTTGGCCGCCGGCAGGTCGATCTTCATGCTGCCGCCGGCGAAATACGCCGCGTTGAGGAAGCCCAACAGCATGTCCGCGTCGGTCACCGTGGCGTCCATCCCGCCCTGGCCGTAGCAGGCGGGACCGGGCTGCGAGCCCGAGCTCTGCGGCCCCACCTTCAGCAGGCCCAGTGCATCGACATGCGCGATGCTGCCGCCGCCGGCGCCGATCTCGATCAGCTCGATGGTCGAGATATTGACCGGCATGCCGCTGCCCT
>CAZPFL010000055.1:0-23791 GCA_964585785.1 uncultured Rhodospirillaceae bacterium | reverse complement strand
CAGGCGGCCTCGCTGCGCAGCCTGGCTGCGGCGAAACGGGAATGGTCGCGCATCAAGGCGGCCAACAGCGCCGCGCTGCACGGCGCGCCGGTCTATTTCGAACGGGCGGACGTGAAGGGCCGCGGCGTGTTTTACCGGATCCTCATCGGCCCCGAACAGGACCGCGCCAACGCGCATACCCTCTGCACCGCGCTGAAACAGAACAAGCAATCCTGCGTGGTCACGCTGCGAAACGCAGCCGAGATCCAAAGGAGCGCCGAACACCAGCGCGACGGCAGCCAAGATGGCGCCGTCAAGGCCGACAGCGAGGCCATGGGCGGCTCACCGCCGTCCGCAACCTCCATGCCAAAGAGCGGCCCTGCGGAACCGATCAAGCCCGCCGTGGCGACGCCGGTGCCGGCGCCGCCATCGAGCCGCGCCGCCCATGACGAAGGAGTAGCGCCGCCGCCCGCCTCATCCGCCGCGAGCGGCGTTGCCCTTCCTGGCGCTTCGCCGCAGGCCCGATCGACGGTAACCCCGGCGCCGCGTCCGGTCGCGGAAACCCCGCAACCGACCGCTGCCGCCAATGCGAACACAGCTCCGAAGGCCGTCGAATCTTCGATGTCGGCTGCCGGAAGCCCCGCGCCGGCCAAACCGGCGGTCCCGGGAAAGCCCACAGCGGCCGCCATGAGCCCGGCTCCGGCAAATCCGGCGAAGCCGGGCCAAGGCCCCCAAGCCTTGCCCCCCACCCCGCCGGCCGTTGCGGAAGGCCGCCGCGCGTCATCCGCCGCCGCGCCGAAACCCCGGCTCGCAGAAACCGCGCGCGACGACACGCCCTCCTACAGCAGCGTCGGCGACAGCATCATCGGGACGGGACGCCGGCTCGCCGATGGCTTGCCGGACCTGCGGCTGGTTGCCGTCGTCGCCGCGCTCCTGATGTTCAGCGCGTTGCTTTACCGGAGCTATCATCGCGTCCGGCGGACGAGTGTCTCGACCGCGGTCGTGCCGAACCGCTTCCCGATCTCCGGCGCGGAAGAAAGGCCGGCGGACCACAGGCAAACCATCGCCAAGCTCGAAGATGATTTCGCGAGCCCGCAGCTTCGCGACTCCCGCCGCATCCGGGACGAGTTCCTTCACGACATTCTCGACGACAACCTGGACGATCCCGCCGAGACGGAAAACCGGGATTCCGCGATTCGCGTCAACGGCAGCCTCAAGGAGCTGCTCGCGACCAATCCCACCCATTACAAATCGATCTTTCTCAATCTGATGTTCCTCGCGAAGGTCGGCGCGGCGCTGAATCGCAAGGAAATCAGCGTCGATCAGCTGAATGACGAGCTGAGCCGCGAGCTTCGGCTGCTTCGATCCTATTTCAAGATCCATCTTCTCGAGCTCGACGAGCGGCACCGGATTCGCCAGGAGCTGCCCGGGCTGTTTTATTGCCTGCAGCTGTCGAGCCTGCCGAAGCGGGCGCAAGGCGCCCGTTTCTCCGCGGCCTGACCGCGCGACGCCGTCCCCGCGGCAATAATTTTCAACTTCTCGGACTACCCGCCGCCCCTGGGTCCGTCGTCGGCACGTTAGCCCGCCGGATCGCACGGCGAAGTTTTGCCAAAATGCAACGATTACTTGGCGCGAAAGTATTATTACCAATACACCCCATCTCACCCCGTAATCATTAGAACTATAACTCTTATTAAGATTTGCGGTTCTTTCCTGATTTCAAACATACTCCCCAAAAGAAGACAGAAAAGCGAAATCGGACGAAGACCTTGGTCTGGATTTGCTGAAAATATTGGGTTCGCCTTCGCGGGATCTGCTGGGTGGGATGGCTCGCATATCGAGCCAAATTGGGGCGGATAACCAGGAGGATAGCTATTCATCCGCATTTGCGGGGTACGGCTGTACTCCAGGCGGGACGTGGAAAATATAAGAGGGAGTTGGGTCGTGTCTTTCGACCTTGTCTTAGCAAAAAGATCAATCGAATCCCGCAATCTCGCCCGTGACATTCGTGAGTGGCGTCCGGCGTGGCTCGTCGTTCTGCTCGCCGACGTCTTCGCCGTGGAGTTGTGCGTTTTTCTCGGCTACCTGACCCGCCTGGCGCTCGGTCCGATCTGGCCGATCACCATCAATACCGCACAGTTCGGCAGCATCGCCGTCGGCGTGCTGGCGCTTCCGGTCGCCCTGCATTTCATGGGCATGTATCCGGGCTACGGCATCAACCCGATCCTGCGGCTCCGCCAGCGCATCATGGCGAGCTTCGTCCTGTTCGGCCTGCTGATCGCGTGGAACTACCTCGAGCGCAGCGACCATCTCTCGCGCGGCATTCTCATCACGTCGATGTTCTACGCCTTCGTCATCCCCTTCATCATCGAGGCGATCACCCGCAAGGTGCTGATCCGGCTGAAGCTCTGGGGGCAGCCGACGGCCATTCTCGGCGCCAACGACACGGCCGCCGGCATCGTCAGCCTGATGCAGCGCCGGCCCGAGTTCGGCCACATTCCGGTCGCCGTGTTCGATGACGACTCCGCCAAATGGGGACAGACCATCCACGGCGTCGAGGTGCTCGGCCCGCTTGCCCATGCCAGCGCGCTCGACCATACGCGCATCCGGACCGCGATCCTCGCCATTCCGATGGAGGACGGGCAGAGCGCCGCGTCGATCCTCGACAAGCTCCGTTTCGAGAACATCATCCTCGTGCCGCGGCTGTTCGGCATCCAGAGCCTTTGGGTATCGCCGATCGACTTCGACGGCATGGTCGGGCTGCAGGTCAAGAACAACCTGTCCCTGCGTCACAACATCGTGGTCAAGCGCGTGCTCGACTATGCGATCGCCGTTCCCGCGGCGCTGCTTTCGCTGCCGGTGCTCGTGATCGCCGCGCTCTGGATTTTGATCGTCGACGGCTGGCCGATCTTCTTCACCCAGGAGCGGCGCGGCTTCCGCGGCCGGACGATTCGCGTGCTCAAGCTGCGCACCATGTACCGCGATGCCGAGGCGCGCCTGGAAAACTATCTCGCGAACAATCCGGAAGCGCGCGAGGAGTGGCAGCGCTTCTTCAAGCTCAAGAAGGACCCGCGGGTCCTTCCCGGCGTCGGCACCTTCCTGCGCCGCACGAGCCTCGACGAGCTGCCGCAGATCTTCAACGTACTGCGCGGCGACATGTCGCTCGTCGGCCCGCGCCCGTTCCCGGAATATCACCTGGCGCAGTTCGACCGCAGCTTCTGCGAGTTCCGCGGCACCGTCGCGCCCGGCCTGACGGGGCTTTGGCAGGTATCCGCGCGGAGCGACGGCGACCTCGTCGTCCAGAAATCGCTCGACAGCTATTACATCCGCAACTGGTCGCTCTGGCTCGACCTCTACATCCTGATGCGGACCTTCGTCACCGTCATACGCGGGTCGGGCGCCTACTAAGGCGCCCGGCACGTCTTCCTACGCTGGATCGCGACCAGGTCAGCCGCTCTTGCGCGCCGGGCTGGTCGAGGCCACGCTCGGGCGCGCGGAGACCGTCGCGTACCACCGGGACAGATTCGTCAACGATTCCGGGATCCGAATCTTCGCGACCCGGCCCAGATCGAAGGCCGTTACCGCGGTGATGTCGGCCACCGAGAAGCGCTCACCCGCGATGAAGGGGCGGCCGGCGAGCTCTCCGTCCAACCATTTCATGCGCTCTTCCAGCGTCCGGCGGCACAGCTCGCCGTAGTCGCCGACCTGCTCGATCCGGCCCTTCCAATAGGGGTGGGTGTGCCGAAAGCAGCCGGTGACGTTGCCGAGCACCTCGTATTCCATGCGGCGGTTCCACATCTCGACTTCCGCCTGCGCCCGCGCGCCCGATCCGAACAGGGCGGGCTCCGGATTGGTCGCCTCGAAGTAACGGCAGATCGCGATCGATTCCGCCAGATAGGTGCCGTCGTCCAGCTCCAGCACGGGTACCCGGCCGAGCGGATTGCGCTGCAGGAATTCGGGGACGAGATTCTCGCTTTTCGCCAGATCGATTTCGACCGTCGGCACGGTGATGCCTTTCTCCGCGAGGAAGATCGTGACACGCCGCGGATTGGGGGCGAGGCTGCTGGTGTAAAGCTTCATGACTGGGCGCCCTCCCGAGCGGTTGCCGCGGGCGCCATCGCCCGTTTCCGAGAACCGATCTCGATTTGCCGGCGCATTATGCCGGATAACGGACAACCGGCAAACCGGGCGGGCGGAGGCGCGCCGCGCGCCGGCCAAGAAATCTGCGAGTGCCTGGCGAAGAAAATAGTTGGCCGGCGGCCATCTGACGGAGGCTATCGCGTCGAGAACTTGCGCTCGTCTTTGGCTGATCTTGGTAAAAAGTTAGTAATATTTGTTTATCTATTGTGCTATCCATCAGAGATGCTCAATCAACGGGCGTAATCGTCCAATCCTGCTGTGGGCAGACGAGCAAATGCGGGTCCCTTCCGTCGACCAAGCCGGTGAAAGCGCGGCGGCCATATTGGGCCTTGCCGCGCGGCGCGCCGGTATCCGTGGAGCTGGCCGATGAAGGGAATCGTTCTCTCCGGCGGCAGCGGGACGCGGCTCTATCCCGTGACGCGCGCCGTCAGCAAGCAGCTCCTGCCCGTGTTCGACAAGCCGATGATCTATTACCCGCTGTCGCTGCTGCTGCTCACGGGCATCCGCGAGATCCTCGTCATCACGACTCCGCAGGATCAGCCGTCCTACCGCGCCCTGCTCGGCGACGGCAGCGATATCGGAGTGTCGCTCGAATACGCCGTGCAGCCGGAGCCCGCCGGCATCGCGCAGGCCTTTCTCATCGCCAGCGATTTCCTTGCCGGCGATAGCTGCGCGCTCGTGCTGGGCGACAACATCCTCTACGGCAGCGGCCTGCAGCGGGTCCTCCAGGAAAAGACCGCCGGGCTGACGCGCGGGGCGCTCGGTTTCAGCTGTGCCGTCGCGGACCCCGAGCGCTTCGCCATCGCCACCTTTGACCGGGCCGGCAAGCCGCTCCGCCTCGAGGAGAAGCCGAAAAAGGCGCGATCGAACCAGGCGGTGATCGGGCTCTATTATTACGACAATCGCGTCGTCGACGTGGCCCGCCGGATCAGGCCGTCCGACCGCGGCGAGCTGGAAATCACGGCGGTCAACCAATGGTATCTGGAACGCGGCGAGCTCGAGATCGCACAATTGGGACGCGGCTATGCCTGGCTCGATGCCGGCACGCATGAGTCCCTCGTGCAGGCCGGCGAATTCGTCCGCATCGTCGAGCAGCGGCAAGGCCTGAAAGTCGGCTGCATCGAGGAGATCGCCTATCGCATGGGCTTCATCGATCTCGAACAGCTGCGCGCGCTCGCATGCCGATATGCCCCCAGCAGCTACGGCGATTATCTCACGAAGGTGGCCGAGGAATCCGCGAGCGCGACGGCCGACGGTCTTTCCGCCGACGCATCCGCGGCCTGATTTCGGCATTCTGTCCCCGCTTCACGCCCGGCGAATGACGGTGCCCGCGTCACCGGCCAGGATGGCCGCAGCATCGGCGAGCGCGCCGATGCCCGCCTCACCGCCCGTTGCTTCGACGAAGCGGCAGGCGGCCTCGACCTTGGGGGCCATCGTGCCCGTCTCAAACGCCATCGCCCGCAGTTCTTCCGGCGACGCCATGCCTAGCGGACGCGCATCCGGCCCGCCCCAGTCGGCATAGACCGCCGCAACATCCGTCAGCATCAGCAGGCGATCGGCCGACAGCGCGCGCGCCAGCAGCGCCGCGCTCAGGTCCTTGTCGATCACCGCCTCCACGCCGGCGAGCCCGCCCTCGTCGCGCTCGACGACCGGGATGCCGCCGCCGCCCGCGCAGATCGTCACCACGCCGTGGCGCACGAGCGCCCGAATACCGTCGATCTCGAGGATGCGGACGGGCTCGGGCGACGGGACGACGCGGCGGACGCCGGCCCGGTCCGGGCGGAGCTGCCAGCCGCGTTCCCGCTCCAGGCGCACCGCCTCCGCCGCCGGATAGACGGGCCCGATCGGCTTGGTCGGGTTGTCGAATGCCGGGTCCGCCGCCTCGACCTGCGCCATGGTCAGCAACGTCGCGACCGCGCGCCCGGGCAATGCGTTGCGGAGCTCCCGCTCGATCACGTAGCCGATCATGCCTTCGCTCTCGGCGCCCAGCACATCGAGCGGATAGGCCGGCACGTCGCGGTAGGCCAGAGCCTGAAGCGCGAGCAGGCCGACCTGCGGGCCGTTGCCGTGGGTCACGACGACCGAATGACCGGCCGCGATCCGCGCGATCGCCGCGGCGGCGACCGCAACGTTACGCCGTTGGGTTTCGACGTCCAGCGGCTCGCCCCGCCGCAGCAGCGCGTTGCCGCCGAGCGCGACGACGACCAGCATCAGCCGGGCCTCTTGCCGCCGTTCGCCAGCTTCGCGAGGAAAGCCTCGACCACCTCCGCCAGCGTCGGCGCACCGGCGTCGGCATAGTCGTAGCGCGCCCGGACGATCGGCTTGGTCGTTTTGACCAGCGCGGCGAGGTCGATCGGCGTCGCCGAGACGATCACATCCGCCGCAGCCGCCTCGAGCGTTTCCGCCAGCGCCGCGACCTCTGCGTCGCCGTAACCGAGCGCGGGCAGCACCGGCCCGATGTGGGGATATTTGCGGTAGGCCTCGGCGATCATCGGCGCCGCGAAGGGACGCGGATTGACCACCGAGACGCCCGGCAGCGCCGACACGGCGACATAGCCCGCGCCATAGGGCATGCCGCCATGGGTGATTGTCGGCCCGTCCTCGACGACCAGCACACGCCGGCCGCGCACCGCCGCGATATCCTCGATCGTCACCGGCGAGGCCGCGCGAATGACTTGCGCCGACGGCACGATCGCGCCGACCCGCTCGATGATCGCCTGGACGTCGGCCGACGCCGCCGCATCGACCTTGTTGACGATAACGACATCCGCCATGCGCAACACGGTCTCGCCCGGATGATGCGTGGTCAGTTGATCGGGCCGCAGCGCATCGACGATGACTAGATGCAGGTCCGGCTGGATGAATGGAAAGTCGTTGTTGCCGCCGTCCCACAGGATGATGTCGGCTTCCGTCTCCGCCTTTGCGAGGATGGCGGCGTAATCGACTCCGGCGTAGATCACATTGCCTGCACGGACATGAGGCTCGTATTCCTCGCGCTCCTCGATCGTGCAGTCCGCGCGGTCGATATCCGCCAGGGTCTCGAAGCGCTGCACCGCCTGCTTGGCGAGGTCGCCGTAAGGCATGGGATGGCGAATCGCCGCGACTCGTAGCCCCTTGCCGCGCAGCCAGCGCGATAGCCAGCGCGCCGTCTGCGACTTGCCGCAACCGGTGCGCACGGCCGAAACCGCGATGACGGGACGCTGCGAATGGAGCATGGTCCGCCGGGGGCCGGCCAGCGCAAAGTCGGCGCCCGCGGCGAGCGCGCGCGACGCCAGATGCATCACCGTCTCATGCGTCACGTCGCTGTAGGCGAACAGGACACGGTCGACGATCTTGAGCCGGCACAGCGCCTCCAGCTCCGCTTCGTCGGCGATCGGGATACCCGAGGGGTAAAGCGGGCCCGCGAGCACCGGCGGATAGCGGCGCCCGCTGATGTCGGGGATCTGCGTCGCGGTGAAGGCGACCACCTCGGTCTGCGGGTCGTCGCGGTACAACACATTGAAATTATGGAAATCCCGCCCCGCCGCGCCGAGGATGACCGTCCGGCAGCGCTGGCCTTGCGCCCCGGCCATCACGCGCCAACCGGGAGGCCGGGCGAGGTCCAGCGCCGGAACGACATGGCGCGGCGGATGCGCTCCCCGGCGAGGCTGTCCGCCGCGGCGCGCGGCGTTATCTTCCGCTCCGCCGACAGGCGCAGGACTTCGCGCGTGTTGCGGCGAATGCGCTCGTCGATCTCTTGCAGCGCGCCGGTCTCCGTCCCGCCGCGATATTCGACCGCGGCGCAGATCACGCCGCCGGCATTCGCGATGAAATCAGGAATGTTGACGATGCCGCGTTCGTACAGCGCCCGCTCCGCCTCGGCGCTCGCCGGAATGTTCGCGCCTTGCGCCACGAGCTTGGTGCGCAGACGGCCGACATTGTCCGCGCGCAGCACGTCCGGCCGCGCCGCCGGGATCCAGATGTCGCATTCGATATCGACGATCGCGTCCCGGTCCAGCGCCTTGCCCTTGCCGAAGTCGGCGACGCCGCGCCCATCCTTTTTGGCGGCGATGAGCGCAGCGACGTCGAGGCCGTTCGGATCGGCAACCGTACCCTTCGAATCCGAGGCCGCGACCAGCACCGCCCCCTTTGCCGCGAGGAAGCGCGCCGCGTGCATGCCGACCGCCCCGAAGCCTTGCACGGCAACGCGCGCGCCCCGAATTTTCAGGTCACAGAATTCCTGCGCCACGTCGATGCTGGCGGCGAGGCCGAAGCCCGTCGCGCCGATCTCGTCCAGCGGAATGCCGCCCATCTCGCGCGGCAGGCCCACGGACCGGCCGATCTCGTCCTTGATCCATGCCATGCAGGTTTCGTTCGTTCCCATGTCGGGCCCGACGATGTAGTCCTTGATGTCCCCGATGGCGCGGCCGAAGGCGCGGATCAGGGTCTCCTTTTGCGCGTCCGGCATCTTAGGGTCGGCGAAGATCACCGACTTGCCGCCGCCATGCGGCAGTCCGGCCGCCGCATTCTTGCGCGTCATGGCGCGGGCTAGGCGGAAGCATTCGTCGAGGCTGACATCGGGCGCCATGCGCGAGCCGCCGATGGAAGGGCCGCAGGCGACATTATCGACGACCAGGATCGCGCGAAGCTTGAGCTTCGGCTCATAGATATGGATGACCTTGGCAGGGCCCAGATCGTCGGTCAGACGGAAAACGTCCTCCATGTCGCCACCTTTCCTTCCTCAGCAAGTAACCGCATGACATCCCGTTATTCGGGCTTTTCCAGGTCGGCCTTGACCACCGCGAGAAAACGCGAGGCTTCGCCGCCCATCACCGCGCGATGGTCAAAGGTCAGCGAGATCGGCAGCACCGACCGCACCGCCGGCACGCCGCCTCGCGCGACCACGAGGTCGCGGAGCCGGCCGGCGCCAAGAATCGCGACCTGCGGCGGCATGACGACCAGCGCCGCGTGAATGCCGCTGAACATGCCGAAATTCGAGAGCGTAATCGTCTGTCCGCGCAATTCCTCGAGCGGCACCTTGCGCGCGATAACATCGCGCTTCAGCGCGTCGAGACCGCGCCGCAGATCCGCCGCGTCGCGACGGCCGACATCGCGCATGGTCGGCACGATGAGGCCGTCGGGCGTATCGACGGCGATACCGATGTCGACGTGATCGTGCAGCCGGCGGCCCGTTTCATGCGCGAAATACCAGGCGTTGAGCGCCGGCTCGGCGGCGCAGGCGGCCGCGATCGCCCGCACAAGGCGGATCGTCACGTCGGTACCGGCGGCCCAGTCGCCGACATCGGCCATCTCGGTCACCGTCGCCGGGACGACTTCCGCATGGGCGCGCTCCATATTCTTGGCCATCGCGCGACGCACGCCCCGCAGCGGCTCGATCGCGCCCTTGGCCGCCGGTCCCGCGGCGGCGCGCTCCACATCGCTCCGGCTGATGCTGCCGTCCGGTCCCGTCGGCGCGACCTCGGCGAGGTTCACGCCGAGCCGCTCGGCAAGCGTCCGCACCGCCGGCGTCGCCTTCACGCCCGACGGCGCGCCGGCCGCCGGCCGGGATGCCTGCGGCGGCGCCTTCCGCTCTTTGCGCTCGGCCGGAATCGTACCGACGACGGTGCCGCTGTCCGCCCGCTCGCCGCCTTCGAACTCGACCAGCGGCGCGCCGATCTTGAGAACGTCGCCTACGGTGCCATGCAATTCGGCGATCCGCCCCGACTGCGGCGACGGAACCTCGACGACCGCCTTCTCCGTCTCAACCGAGACGAGCGGCTGATCGGCCACGACATGATCGCCGACCCCGACATGCCAGGCGACGATCTCCGCTTCCTGCAATCCTTCTCCCAGGTCCGGCAGCTTGAACGTAGTCATGCGTAATCCAGCACCTTTCGCGTTTCGACGTAGATCCGCTCTTCGTCAGGGAAGTAATCCGCTTCCAGACGATAGAGCGGAACCACCGTGTCGAAGCCGGTGACGCGCCGCACCGGCGCCAGCAGATGCACCAGGCCTTCATCGGCGAGGCGGGCCGCGATCTCGCCGCCGAAGCCACCGGTGAAGGTCGCCTCGTGCACGATGACGCAGCGTCCCGTCCGCTTGACCGAGGCGAGGATCGTCGCCATGTCGAGCGGCTTCAAGGTGGCGACGTCGATGACCTCCGCCGAGACGCCCTCCGCCGCCAGCCGGTCGGCGACCGCGAGCACTTCCCCCACCAGCGCGCCCCAGGTTACCAGCGTCACATGCTCGCCCTCGCGCAGGACGACGCAGCGGTCGAGCGGGACCGACGCGCCGTCGTCCGCGACCTCCTCCTTCGGCCCGCGGTAGCGCCGCTTGGGCTCGAGGAAGACCACGGGGTCGGGATCGCGAATGGCGGCGAGCAGCAGCCCATACGCCCGCGCCGGCGAGGACGGGATGACGACGCGGATGCCGGGGATATGCGCGAACATCGCTTCGGTGCTTTCCGAGTGATGCTCGGGCGCGTGGATGCCGCCGCCGAAAGGCGCACGCAACACGATGGGGCAGCTCAAGCGGCCGCGCGTCCGGTTGCGCAGCCGGCTCGCATGGTTCACGACCTGGTCCAGCGCCGGGTAGATGAACCCCATGAACTGAAACTCCACGACCGGCCGGAAGCCCTGCGCGCCCAGCCCGACGGCCATTCCCGCGAGCAGCGCCTCCGACAACGGCGTGTCGAGTACGCGGTTCTCGCCGAAGCGCTGCTGCAGCCCGTCCGTCGCCCGGAAGACACCGCCGTTGATGCCGACATCCTCGCCCAGCACGAGCACGGCCTCGTCCTCTTCCATCGCGCGGGCCAGCGCGAGCCGCACGGCGTCGACCATCGCCAAATCAGGCATCCGACGCCTCCTGCGCGCCCGCCGCGCCAAGCCGCGCGAGGAAGGCATCGCGCTGGGGGCGCAACGCCTCCGGCAGCGTGGCGTAGAGATAATCGAATATGGACGCCGGGTCCTGCGGCGGCGTGGCGAGATAGTCCTCGACCGCCGCCTCGACTTGCGCGGTGCATTCGGACAGCAGCTTGTCTTCCTGCGCCTTGCCCCAGCCATGCGCGGCGACGAGATGGCTGCGCAAGCGCGCGATCGGCTCTTCCTTCCAGCGCGCGCTGACCTCCGCGTCGTCGCGGTAGCGGCTCGCGTCGTCGACGGTCGTGTGGTCGCTGAGCCGATAGGTGACGGCCTCGATGAAGGTCGGCTCCCCGTGCTCACGCGCCTTTTCCAGAGCCTCGCCGACCGCGTGGCGCACCGCGATGACGTCGTTGCCATCCACCTGCTCGCCGGCGAAGCCGGCGGCGACCGCTTTCTGCGCCAGGGTTTCGGCCGCCGTCTGCTTGGCGCGCGGCACCGAGATGGCCCACTGGTTGTTGTTGACGACGAAAACCACCGGGAGCCGCCAGACGCCGGCGAGATTCATCGCCTCGTAAACATCGCCCTTCGACGTGGCGCCATCGCCGAGCGCGCAGAGCGCCGCCCGCTTCTCGCCCCGCAGCCGCATCGCCAGCGCGACGCCGGCCGCGTGCGGCGCGTGCGTGCCGACCGGAACGCAGATCGGAAAATCCTCGCGCGGGCCCACGAAGTCGCTGCCGCGCTCGTCGCCGCCCCAATAGAGCAGGAGCTCGGACATCTTGACGCCGCGAATGAACATCGCGGCGGGCTCGCGAAACGAGGGCAGGAAGACGTCTTCCGGCTTCATCGCCCGACCGATGCCGGCCCCGACCGCTTCCTGCCCGAGGGAAGACGCGTAGGTGCCGAGCCGGCCGGTGCGCTGCAGCGCGATCGCCTTCGAGTCGAACACGCGCGTGAGGACCATGTCGCGGTAGAGCGTGAGCAGCGATTCGGCCTGCGTGGCGAAGGCGGGGAGCGGCGCGCAGACCGTGCCCGCCGGATCGAGAAAACGCGTATAAGGGATTCCCGGATAACCGCCGGCACGCGCCTCGTTCATCGCCGCTTTCCCATCGATTGCCTCGCGGCCAGCCTCATGGATCAGGGCCACGAAGGCGTTGACGTATATCAACACCGGGGGCAACCATTCGTGCTGGAATTTACGCCAAAGTGGCAGCCGCGCGAAGCCATGCGCGACACCGGCAACGAATGACAGCGAGGACGATCATGTTGAAACGTGGTTTCAAGACGTTGCTGGCGGAAGCCAATGCGGTGATCGAGACCGTCTCGATCCAGGACCTCCCCTACCACCTCGAGGATCCCGAAGTGGTCCTCGTGGATGTCCGGGATACATTGGAGCGCGAACGCGACGGGATGATTCCCGGCTCGATTCACGTGCCGCGCGGCCTGCTCGAGTTTCAGGCCGACCCGGACAGCCCGGTCCATGTCAGCGAGATGCAGCCGGAGCGGCGCATCATCCTTTATTGCGGCACCGGCGGGCGGTCCGCGCTCGCGGCGAAGACGCTGATGGACATGGGATACGCCGACGTCGCCTCGCTCGCAGGCGGCTACGAGGCCTGGCGGGCGGCAAAGGGCAAGTAGCCCGCCCCCTCCGTCGGGCAAAGAAAAAGCCCGGCAGAGCCGGGCTTTTAGGCCGTTTGTCCATTCCCACCAGCAGCCCGTAGACAACTGTCGCGACGCGGGAACGGGGTTGAATTACTGGGTCAAGGTGACCCTGATTCGCCCCCTTGTCGACGGGTGAAATGGGAGTACACCGATGGTACGAATCTCACCGTTTAGAACGCGCTGGACGGGCTAGAATCCCCCGGCTGGCATAACAACGATGCGCCGGGCCGGGGCGGGATTCGACCGGACTATGGTTAACATGGACCGCTACGCCGCCGCGGCGAGCTGCAAGGTAAAGACGGTGCCGCCGCCCTTTCGGTCCTCGACCAGAATACGGCCGCCATGGGCGTCAACGATCTTGCCGACGATTGAGAGCCCGAGCCCGGAACCCGGCGCCGTGTTCTTCTGGCCGCGCCAGAACCGCTCGAAAAGCCGCTGCTTATCCGCCTCGTTCACCCCGCAGCCGCGATCGGAGACGCTGATCGCGCCCGGCGCGCTCACGGCGACACGGATGACGCCACCAGCCGGCGACGCCTGCGCGGCATTCTCCACCAAGTTCTGCACCGCATCGAACAATGAATGATAGCCCCCCTTGATAAAGACCGGCCCGGGGCAGGCATCGAGCTCGATCTCGCGCCGCTGCTTCGCGATGTAGGGCGCCATGCTGGCGACGACATCACGGGCGAGCTCGACCAGATCGACCTGGCCGGAGACGTCCGGCTTGGCCGCATCGAGCCGCGTCAGCTTGAGCAATTGCTCGACGATGCGATTCACCCGCACGACGTCCGCGGTCAAGGCCCTGGTGTCGACCGGGCCGGTCGAGGCTTCGAGTCGCGCGGTCAGCACGGCAAGCGACGTCCGCAGCTGATGCGCCGCATCCGAGATGAACCCTTGC
This sequence comes from uncultured Rhodospirillaceae bacterium, assembly GCA_964585785.1. Taxonomy (GTDB): domain Bacteria; phylum Pseudomonadota; class Alphaproteobacteria; order UBA8366; family UBA8366; genus WHUA01. The sequence goes on along the minus strand of CAZPFL010000055.1, from coordinate 10,279 downwards.
TGCAGCCAATAGGCGCCGCGAAGGCGGGCAAAGGCGGCATTCACCGCGTCGACGAAAGGCCGGATCTCGGTTGGAAAGCGACTCGCCTGCAATTCAAGCGACGGCGAGTCCACGTCGGCGGCGCGCAACATGGCGGCGTCCTGGGCAAGCGGCCGGAACATGGAGCGCACGGTCCAGACGCACATCGCGCCCGCGCCCAGCAGAACCGCGACAGTCCACCAGCCCATGACCTCGATGTATTCCTCGAAGACGGAAGACACGATGCCTTCATCCTCGGCGTCGCGGCGCTGGCCGACCGCGATCCAGAACCGGCCGACCGGCGCGACGTAGCCGACATAATCGGCCGGCGTATCGGGCCCGGCCGTGAAGAGAAAACGGCCCGGCCGGATCGGCGTCCGCAGATCGCCGAGCATGGCTTTGCTCCTGGCGTTGTCGGACGCCAGGACGATCCGGCCGTCCGACGCCAGCACGGCATAGAAATGCGCGCCCGCAGCGTATTCCCGCTGCCGACTCGCCGGCAGCGTGACCTGGACGGAGCCGTCATCGGCAATCCTCAATTGCCGGGCAATCGCGTTCGCCTGGGTCTGAAGGGCGATTTCGTTCAACTGCTCGTAGGCGGCGAAGACGCGGTAGACGAAGCCGCTGAGGACGGCGGCAAGGGCGACCAGGAAAATAATGGCGATGCGGACAATCAGCTGCCGTTCGATCGAGCGCCCTACGTTTTTTCCGAACATGCCGCGTTCTCCACGAGCAGATAGCCGAGACCGCGAATGGTCGAGATGGCGATCGACGCGCCGGCGGCGGTGAGGTCCTTGCGCAACCGGTAGACGGAAACCTCGATGGCGTTGGGCGATACCGACTTGTCGAGCTCGAACAAGGAATCCACGAGCCATTCTTTCGACACAACGCGCCCGGTGCTGCGCATCAAACGCTCCAGAAGCTCGAGTTCCCGGCGGCTCATCGTGAAGGGCATATCCGCGACGCGGACAACCCGCCCGATCGTATCCAGCACCACGTTGCCAACGACCAGAACGTCGCCGAGCACCTCGCCCGGACGGCGCAGCAAGGCGCGCAGCCGGGCCACCAGCTCATCGAAGTGAAACGGCTTTATCAAATAGTCGTCCGCGCCCGCATTGAGCGCGTTGATGCGGTCGTCGATCCCGTCCCGCGCCGTCAGGATGAGCGTGCGCATGCCGTTCCCGCCGGCCCGCATCGATTGCAGCAAGGTGAGGCCATCGCCATCCGGCAGCCCGAGATCGATGATCGCCACGTCATACCGCACGAGCCGGACGGCGAGCATCGCCTCATCGAGGGTGCCACAGATATCCACGATGAAGCCGTTGCGATCCAGAACGCCCTTGGTCAGATCGGCAAGCTCGGCCTCATCCTCGAGCAGCAAGACACGCATAGCCGTACACGATGTCCCATTGATTGCAACGGCGGCCGGCACACGGCCGCGAGGGCTCTTTTACTGCATCCCCGCCGCGGCCAAAAGAGCCGCGGACCCGGCACGCCATCAGCTTGCGCCAAGGCTGCACAGCAGGCGATAGGTTTCCGGCGGCCCAACCGCCGCCGCGCCCGCGGACGGCGCGGATCGGACGATGTCCGTTCCGTTTTGCGCCTCTTCCGGCCGCGTCGCCTCGACGACAAGCGCCCAGTCGATCACCGCGTCGGCTGTGGCGCGAAGCCGCGTCTCGGCGGTATCCGGCATGCGGCTGGCCACGCGGTCGAGCTCCCACAAACAGGCGGCGACGACGCCAGGCGCGCGCAGGATCGCGGGCAACGCTTCGGCGGCCAGCCATGCCCGGAGCCGCGTCTCGGCGCCCGCGGATGGCGCAAGGCGGACCACCGCGGCGACACCGCCATCGCCATCGCCCTGGCGCGCGGTGACGCGGCAGATCGATCGGTTCATGCCGACGAAGACGGGCATGATCTTGCGGGTCCAGTCGGTCGGATGGCCGTGCCGGTCGAGATAGGCGGGCGTATGCATCACGCCCACATCGTCGATCTCATAGAAGGTGAAATAACGCGGGCTGCGGCCGGTCGACAGCCACCGCCTGCCGCGGCGGAAGCCCGGAATAGCCAGCCGGTCCGGCAAGTGGTCGCGAATGTACCAATCGTTGAACTCGGCTTCGAATGCGGGCTCCACGTCGTTCCAGACCGCGAGGATCGCCTCTGTCAGCATTGCCATTGCCGGCCCCTTTCCGCACCTGTCCGCAAGCGACCGTCATGATAGGCGACGGCCCGCGTCGCGGAAACCGGGGCGCGGGAACGGCAAGGAAAGAGCCCCGGCCTTGGGGGGACCGGGGCTCGGATACGATCTTGGGGAAGATCGTCTGGGGAAGCGTGTGGGGGGTCGGGCGGCTCAGGCAAGCCGCGGGTGCTGCGGGACGGCGGCGTCGGCCATCACGATGATCTGCGGACGGTCCAGCCCGAGATCCCGCAACATACGCACGTCCATCGTGTTGAGCTGATGAAGGGCCCGTTCCGTGCGGCACCGGCGCACGAAGCGGCGGCCGACGCCGGAAAATACTGCGAGCATGATACGCCACTCCTGTTTGCGTTGCAGACCATCGCGGGCCCCGGAATGCCGCTCGTGCCCGTTCGATTGATGCGCACGGTACCGGCCTTCCGTTTCCCGCCGATTTCCACGGAAGGAGAAAATTGTTTCATTTGTATCAGCGTCGCCCCCCACCGGCGGACGGCACTTTGCCGTAGCCCGGACTTTGCTTTCCCGCTACCCTCGCCGCCGCATCCCCTCCCCGGCGATGCCATCGAGCCCGCCGCCGGTCCGCGCGGCTGCCAGGAAAGGTGAAGGCATGACCGTCACCGGCGAAAGCGCCGGACCGGCAAGCATGCGGCCCGTCGTTCTGCTCAGCATGGCGGGCTTCTGCTCGATGGCCGCGATGCGCGTCTCGGATCCTCTGCTGCCGGAGATCGCAGTCGATTTCGCCACGACGGCGGGCCAGGCCTCGGTCATCGGCACGGCCTTCGCCCTTGCCTACGGCATTTTCCAGGTCGCCTACGGGCCGCTCGGCGACCGCTTCGGGAAATTCCACGTGATCACGCTCGCGATCGCCGCGGCGACCGCCACCGTCACCGCCGCCGCCATGGCGGGATCCCTGGCCACGCTCGCCGGGCTGCGGTTCCTCGCCGGCGCGGCCACCGCGGCAACCATCCCCTTGTCCCTCGCCTATATCGGCGACATCACGAGCTACGAGCAGCGCCAGCCGGTGCTTGCCCGCTACATGACGGGAACGATCCTGGGGCTGCTGTTCGGCCAGGTTGCCGGCGGTGTGATCATGGAGCTTGCCGGGTGGCGCGCGGTCTTCCTCGTGCTGGGGAGCCTCTATGCGCTCGTGACCGCGCTGTTGGTGCTCGAGCTGCGCTCGCACCGCGTCGTCCGCCGCCGGTCGGCGCACCCGGTCCGCCCCGGCCACATCCTGGCCCAGTATCTCGCGATCATGCGCGAGAGCCATCCGCGACGCGTGCTTATCGCGGTGTTCTTCGAAGGCTTCCTGCTCTACGGCGGCATCGCCTATCTCGGCGCGTTTCTGCGCAGCCGCTTCGCGCTCGACTACGGCACGATCGGCCTGATGCTCGCGGGATTCGGCGGCGGCGGCCTGGTCTATATCCTGATGTCACGGCCGGTTATCCGCCGCCTCGGCGAACGCGGCATGGTGCGGACCGGCGGCGCCTGCGTCCTGCTCGGTTTCGCGCTGATGGCCGTAATCCGCGATTGGCACTTGTCCGCCCTTGCCAACGTGCTGATCGGGTTCGGCTTCTTCCTGGTGCACAACACCCTGCAGGCGAACGCGACCCAGATGGCGCCCGACGCGCGCGGCTCGGCGGTGTCGCTTTTCGCCTTCTGGCTCTTCATGGGCCAGGCGTCCGGCATCGCCCTGCTTGGCATGATCGTGGACCGCGCGGGGTACGTGCCGGTTTTCCTGGTTTGCGGTTTGGCTATGATCGTATTGGCGCTATGGTTCGCGCGGACGCCCGGCTTGATAGAGCGATGACGTCGGCATGTTTAACGCTGGGATTCGTTTAACGCCGGGACGCCTTTGATGCTGGCCGCACGAAAAATCGCCCACGCAACAGGAAGGGACCATGACCCATCGCGCGGGCGAAACGATCCGGTGTAACTCCCATAATTGAAGTCCCCGGACTGCCATTGACATTGTTCGCAGTGCGAACAATTATTCGGAGTACGAACGAGCGTACCGCCCACATTTACGCGCGTCAACATTCACAAAAGGGGTCCAGTTACACCTTTGCGCGTCCCAAAGACGAATTCTTCCCCAACGCCTGAGTCCGGGACGGACTTGGAGCGGGACAATGAAACATACGTCGATTCCTTTGCGCGTGGCCTCCTCGTCATTCGGACTTTCAGCCGGGACCGGGAAAAGCAGACGCTGAGCGAGGTTGCGACCTATGCCGGCATTTCGCGGGCATCCGCCAGGCGCTTTCTCCACACCTTGGTCCAGCTCAACTATGCGGACTTCGACGGCCGGCATTTTTCCCTCAAGCCGAAAGTCCTCGACCTCGGATACGCGTATGTGTCGTCGATGGAGTTCGGCGATCTTGTCATCGACTCGATGCACGCGCTTGCCGCCCGAACTGACTCGTCCTGCGCGATTTCGATCCTGGAGGGCCAGGACGTCGTCTACGTGGCGCGGACCACCGTGCGCCGGGTCACCGGGCGGGCCTTCCCCGTCGGTTGCCGCATTCCCGCTTATGTTCTGTCGATGGGCCGGATCCAGCTCGCGGCGCTGAGCGACGATGCGTTGGACGCCTATCTCGCCAATGCCCAGATCGAGCGCTTCACGCCCTATACGGTCTTCGACCGGGCGGCACTTCACCGCATCATCCGCGCCGATGGCGAACAGGGCTGGTCCCTCGTGAAAAGAGAGTTCGACGAAGGCATGTGCGCGATGGGCATGCCGGTCCGGAACAAGAAGGGCGACGTGATTGCCGGGCTCGGCCTGGGCCTTCGCCCCGACCGTGCCGACGATCCCGCCTTCATCGACGAATCGCTCGCCGAATTGGCGAAGACCATCGAGGCGATCAACGGATTGATGCGGCTGCGGGGATAAACCCTCAGGCCAGCGACGGCGATCCGATGCGAAGCTTTTCCGCCGTTTCCGCGTCGATGCAGTCCGAGGAGCGGAGAAACGCCTCGACGGCCTCACCCTCGCTCTCGACGTGCGCGCCGGCTGCCTTAACGGCGGCGTCGAGGCGCACCAGCTCGCGCGACAGGACCGCGCGCTGCTCCAGCAGATAGTTGAACTGCGCATCGCACCCAGCGATCGGCGCCGGGTAGCGGCGAATCTCTTGCTCGACCGGGCGGCGCTTCGCCTCGAGATGGCGCCTCACCGCGTCCCATGTCGCGTGCCCAAGCTTCATGTCCATGCGCGCATCCATATTCCATCGACGCCGGCAATGCCGCCGACCTTAGGTCCCCGTCCTTAAGGCCGCCTTAATGAACGCGTTGGCGCGGCCCGTTCACGCCGCCGCATCCGGCAGGCGCTTGGCCGTATCCCCCGCGCCGCCATCCTCCGCTTCCAGCGGCGCGTTGAGCCGCACGCCGGGGCAGAGAATGCCGCGCGGCCGGCCACTCTCGGTCAACCCCTGGAACTCGATATAGGGCGCCGGCACCGCGGGCCCACCGGGACAGGCGAGCCAAAGGCGCAGCAGGTGGCGCTTCTTTTCCGGCTCTTCCCAATCCACGTATTTCGTCCGGCTGTGCATGATCGTGTGATTGCACAGAAACTGCACGTCGCCGGGCAGGAACTCCATTTCGAGGCGGAACGCCGGATCGTTGGCGAGCCCGTCGAGGTACTCGAAGGCTTCCTCCTGTTCCGGCGTGATGCGCGGCACGTCCGGGAAGCGCTGCGCCTTGCGGATCACGCTTCGAACGTAATGCGTGAACAGCCGCCCCTCGTGCGTGTTGAAGACGGGCATCGGATACCACGGCCCCTTCCCTTCGGGAATTTCGTCCCGCCGGTCGCGGTAGGTCGGCTGCATAAGCACGCGCACGAGATCGGGCCGCCGATCCGCCATGGCGTTGTACAGCGCGACCGAGGACACAAGGCTCGACAGCCCGCCCGACTGTGAGGTCCGGATCGACAGCAGCCCGACCACATCGCCCATGTCACAGTGATAGGGCAGCCGCTCCGATGTCTGGTAGCCGCGCGCGGACGGCTTCGTGTAGTCGAAGCCGAGGTCGCGCACATGGCCCAGCACGTGGCCCTTCGCGTTTTGCGACACCGCCTCGCCGAGATGCGCGCCCAGGCACCAGAAAGCGATCGCCGCCTGGCGCAGGCTGTAGCGCTCGACCGGCACGCCCCGGATCAGCCCGAAACCGATGCCGAACAGCAGGTCCTGTTTGAGCTCGGCCAGACGGCCGGCGATGCGCGGCAGCGGCGCGTCTTCCGACGTCAGCGTGACGACGTCGCGGCCACTGGCGTCGAGCCGCAAGACCGCCTCGTCGAAGTCGGCGACCTGTTCCGGCGTCAGCCGCCAGGTCCAGCGCTCCGGGCGCGCCGCCAAGTCGGGCCCAAGCCAGGCGGCAGGCAGGTCGTCGAAGCGGGGCAGATCCGCATCAGGCATTGCAGAGTCTCCAGGAAAAGATTGACGGCGCATTTTCGCATCCAGGAGACGCCGCTGCAAATCGTCAGGCCTGGATCACCCCCATGTCCGGCTCGTTGCCGAGCAGGTAGGAGCCGACCGCCTGGATATTGGTCTTCCGTCCCTGGGTCTGCTGCGTCACCGTATTGAGGTCGCGGAACCGGCGCTCGAAGACGTTGCTCTCGAAGATCGCGGTGGCGCCGGCGAGGTGGTAGACGGCATCACCCACCTGCTTGGCTTCCTGGATCCCGAAGGTCGTCGCGAGGCGGATGCGCATGCGCTGCTCGATCGTCAGCTCGTTCGTCGCCACCACCGTGTTCCAGATATCCGTCGCCTCGCTCAGAATGTTGGCGCGCGCGGCGTTGAGGCGGGCCTCCGCCATCCCGACCTCCATCTGCACCATGCCGTTCTCGCGCAGCGTGCTCTTCATGCGCCGCGGCGTCTTGTCGCTCGCCAACTCCTTGAGGGATTCGAGCAAAGACCGCGCGATACCGATCGCCACGCCCGAGAAGCCGATGGAGTAGAGCGCCGTTTGCGGAAACAGATAGAGCGGCTCATTGATGTAATGGTCCTCCGGATCGTCGCGCGACAACGAGTAATCGCGCGGGACGACGAGGTCCTTCACCGCGAAGGCATCGCTTGCCGTGCCGCGCAAACCGATGACATGCCAGATATCGGTTATCTCGGCCTGCGACGACCGAATCAGCATGGTGCGGACGAGCTTCTCGCCATCGGGCCCCTTCTTCGGCGTTCCGTCCGGGCCCACCACCGTCGAGTGGCCGCCGAGCCAGGTGGCGTGCCGCATGCCGCTGGCGAAAGACCAGCTTCCGGTAACCCGAAAGGAATCGCCCTCATCCGTCGCGGTCGCCCTGCCGGGCGGTCCCCAGGCGAGCACCCCGCGCGGGTCGTTGCCCCACACCTCTTCCGCGATCTCCGGCTTTACATAGGCCGCCGCCATGGCGCAGCCGTTGCCCTGGCCGAGGCACCAGGCGGTGCTGGCATCATGCCGTGCGATCTCGGACATCGCCATGTGGAAGGTGGCCGGATCGACCTGGCCGCCGCCGTAGCGCTTGGGCAGGAGGAGCCGGTACATGCCTTCCGCATGCAGGGCATCGACCAGTTCCGGTGTCAACCGCCGGTTCTGCTCGATCTGGTCGGACGCGCTATCGATGATCGGCGCCAAGCGCCGGACACGCGCCAGATAGTCATCGGCGGGATTTACATCAACCGGTGCCGTCGAGAGCCGCAATGCCATGGTTCCTCCCTATCCACCCGCACCGTTCCACGCGGCGCGAGCCTGAAATCGCAGGTTTTTCTTCCTTCGCGCATCCACAGTCAGAATATCGTATGCCAAGCGGCCTCCTTGGCAAAGCGCGACCGGCGTGATGCCCTAAAGGCGCAGGAACCAGCCGCGCCGGTAGAGCGCGTAGAGCGCCAGCCACCAAATCAAGACCGTCGCCAGCGCAAAGGCGAGCGAGCCGTTCAGCGGGCCGGCCCAGGGCACGAAAAGGCTGTCATAGATCCATTGATAGAGGCTTCGCCCGTCGCCGACCCGGTTCACCAGGAGGATCCGGGCCACGATGCCGGACGCGACGAACAGGGCGATTGCGTTGACGCCCATGACCTGCAGCGGCCAGCCCAGCCGGCGCCAGCGCCGGAGCTCGACGATCGCGTAGCAGGCGGCGAGTAGCAGCAGCGACCATCCCGCGGCATAGACGACGTAGGCGCTGGTCCAAAGCGACTTGTTGATCGGGAAGACGAGGCCCCAGAGCCAGCCCAGCGTCCCCAGCGCAAGGCCGGCGAGCGCCATGCTGGCGGCGACCCCTCCGGTCGGCGGCGCCCGCCTGACCCACTGGCCGGCAAGGCTCCCGATCAGCACCGTCGCCGCCGCGGGGATCGTGCTGAGCAGGCCTTCCGGGTCGAAGCCGTCCCGGTACATATGCGGGCGCGTCAGGATCAGGCGGTCGATATAGGTCACCAGCGAAGAGTCGGGACGAAGGTCGCCGGGGCCGAATCCCGGAACGGGCACCCAGGCGAGCACCGCCCAGTAACCCAGCAGGATGGCCAGGATGGCGACGATGCGGCCGCGCGGGCTGAGCGCGAGGATGAGGACGATCGCCAGGAAATACGCCAGGGCGATGCGCTGCAGCACCCCCATGATCCGCAGCGTCGTCCAATCGATCGCCTTGCCGTGCAGCGCCCATTGCAGCACCGACGTCGTGGCGTTGAGGGCAAGGCCAAGCGCAAAGAGCAACACGGTCCGGCGCAGAATACGGCCATAGAGGCGGGAATCCCATCCGCCGCCGTCCGCCTGGTACCGGGCGAGCGAGAACGGTATCGCCACGCCGACGATGAAGAGGAAGGCCGGGAAGACGAGGTCCGTCGGCGTGAAGCCGTTCCATTCCGCATGCAGCAAGGGCGGATAGACATGCGCCCAGCTTCCCGGATTGTTGACCAGCACCATGCCCGCGATCGCCAGCCCGCGGAACATGTCGAGCGAGCCGAGCCGGCCCGGCAGGGGATCTTGCATGCGCGCGGCATCCGCCATCTCGGCTCTCCTATCCGATCGGGCGATACTAGCCGGTCATGCCCGGGGCCGCGACGCCCGTGGCGCCGATTTTCACCCGAAGGCGATCTGTGAGATTATGGCCGGGTCCGGTTTTGGGAAGGATCCCGGCCGGGCGGAAGTCCCGTCAACAGCCGGCAAAGGAGGGCCGCTGATGCCGTTGGAAGCGCTGCAGGAAAAGATCGAAACCGCGCCGTCGTCGGTCACGGTTTCCCCACTTTCCATTCATATCGGGGCCGAGATCGACGGCGTCGACCTGAGGCGGCCGCTGTCGCCTGAACAAGTGCGCGACATCCGGGCCGCCTTGCTGAAGTGGAAGGTCGTGTTTTTCCGCGGCCAGGAGATGACCCACCAACAGCAGATCGACTTCTCCCGCCAGTTCGGCGACACGACCCCCGGCCACGTGGTCTATGGCGACATCGGCGGCGAGTATCCGCAGATCTACGCCGTCTCGAAAAATCGCAAGGCAAACCGTTTCCAGGGACAGGTGCTGTTCCGCCCATGGTCGGGCTGGCACACCGACATCACCGCGGCGATCAACCCGCCGATGGCTTCCATCCTGCGCGGCGATGTCGTGCCGCCCTATGGCGGGGACACCCAGTTCACCAACCTCGTTGCCGCCTATAACGCGATGTCGCCGACGATGCGCGCCTTCTGCGACGGGTTGCGCGGCATCCATCGTTTCGCGCCGCCGCCGGGCGTGGACTCCACGAAGGAATACCAGGAGCTGATGCGCCAGCGCATCCTGGTGAGCGAGCACCCGATCGTCCGCGTTCATCCGGAAACCGGCGAGCGCGCGCTCTACGTCAGTCCGTCCTTCCTCAAGTCGATCGCCGGGCTGACGCCGCGCGAGAGCCAGGGCATCCTCGAGCTGCTGTGGGAGCATATCGTGCGGCCGGAGTTCACCGTGCGCTTCAAGTGGGAACCGGGCAGCGTCGCGTTCTGGGACAACCGGTCGACATCCCATCTCGCGCCGCGCGACATCTTCGATTCGGACTTCGAGCGGGAGTTCTACCGCACGACGCTCATGGGCGACGTTCCTGTCGGCGTCGATGGGCGCGCCTCGACGGCGATCGAGGGCAA
>CAZPFL010000054.1:0-23985 GCA_964585785.1 uncultured Rhodospirillaceae bacterium | reverse complement strand
TCCGAGCTCCGCGGCATAGGCATTGCCGGGATCCGACAGCAGATGAAAGTTGAGCACGTTCTTGTCGCGCATGGCCCGGTTATGCTCGGGCAGTTGCGGGGTCAGCGCCACCAGCGTCGCGCCCAGCGCGTCCAGTTCATTCAAGACCGCTTGCAAAGCATACAGCTCCGCATTGCAGTAGGGTCACCAGACGCCGCGGAAGACGGTGAGGACGAGCGGCCCCTGCGACAGCAGGTCTTCGGAATGAATTTCCACGCCCCGCGCGTTGTTCAGCGAGAAACCCGGCAGTGAGCCGCCGACCTTCGGAACGCCGTCGAGGATGCCGGATTCACGCAGCGCGTCGGTCGCCGCGTGCATGACCGCGATGTCTTCCGGCGGCCGGCGTTTTGCGCTCGCCTCCCGGATCTTGGCCAATTGGTCTTCCAAGGACATGAGCTTAGCTCCTGTGTTGCAAGGTTGGGGAAAGGTACGTGAGAACGGGAACGATCAGTCCCGAATGGGTGCACGAAAATCTGTGGATGGGGTTGCCGTGCATCGGTCTAGCTATCTCAGGACGGACAGGGTCGTCGTCACGATGTTTTCGAGAACGCCGGGCGGCGGATTCGTCTTGGAGACGAGACGGAGGCCTTGCGCCTGGGTCAGCAGGAATTGCGCAAGCGCGCGCGGATCGGCCCGGTCCGAGAGCGCACCGTCCCGCTGTGCGCGGACCAGGGCGTCATACAACACGTCTTCGATGCGACGGAGGCTGCGGCGGATCTGCTTCCGCGCCTTCTCGTCGCGGGCGGCCAACTCCCCGGCGCAGTTACCGATCAGGCAACCCCACCGCCCGATCGCATCCGAGCGTTCGCCAAAGAGCCCCGAGAGAAACAGCCGCGCCGCGTCGTCGATCGGATGCTGCGCGAACAGCCGCGCGATGCCGTTGAGCGCGTTCGCCTCATAGGCCGCCAGCGCGACATCCAGCAGGTCCCGCTTCGAGCCGAAAGCGCGGTACAGGCTGGAGCGGTTCAGGCCGGTTACCGCGCACAGATCGTCGACCGACGTCGCCTCGTAGCCGTTCGCCCAGAACTGCTGCAGCGCCCGGTTGATCACGGCTGATTCGTCGAATTCGCGGGGTCGCGCCATGGCCTCTTTCCTCTAATCGGAAAGATATAGTTTTAAACCGAATGGTCCATAATAAAAAAAGCGCCGTCGTTCACATTCCGGCGAGACGATGCCGGCATGGTCGCGCTAGTCGTCTTTCGGACGGCCGCGCAGCAGGAAGGCGAGCGGCACCAGCAGCACGATCAGAATGGCCATCATCTGGAAGTCCTGCAGATAGGCGAGGAACTCCGCCTGGCGCTCGACCTCGCGCGCCAGGCGTGAGAGGCCGGTCAGCGTCCCGGTGTTCCACTGCTCCGGCAGCACGCCGTGATGCAGCAGCGCGTTGTAGGGGTTGATGTGCTCGATCAGGCCCGCGCGGTTGTCCTGCGTGTGGCGCACGAACTGGCTGACCAGGAAGGAGACGCCGACGCTCGAGCCGAGCCGGCGGGCGAGGCTGAGCAGGCTGGTGCCGTCCGGGCGCAGCATGGGCCGCAGCGTCTGGAAGGCCATCGAGGTGACGGAGACGGAGAAGAAGCCGAAGCCGGCGCCCTGGAATCCGACCATCAGGGCGATGCGTGTGGCGTCGACGTCGCGGGTGAACTCCGACATGCCCCAGGTCGAGGTCGCCATCAGGAAGATCCCGACGAAGACGAGCGGACGCGGGCGGATGCGCATGAGCAGCGGCCCGGCGATCACCGAGGCGACCATGGTGCCGATGCCGCGCGGCATCATCAGCACGCCCGAGGTCGAGATCGGATAGTTCATCTGGCGCTGGAGGATCGGCGGCAGCAGGCTGGCGAAGCCGACGATCATGATCGACAGCACGAAGATGAACAGCATGCCGATGACGAAGTCACGGTCCCTGAAAACCCGCGGGTCGAGATAGGCGTTGGGCTTCGTCAGGATGTGCACGGTAAAGAGATAGAGGGCCATGACGCTGAGCGCCGCCCAGACGATGATCTCGTTCGATTCGAACCAGCTCAGGCGCTCGCCGCGGTCGAGCATGAGCTGCAGCGAGCCGATCGCGACGCTGAGCGCGAGGAAGCCGAAGAAGTCGAAGCGCGGCGCCTTCAGCTCGGTCGCCTCGGGCACATAGCGGATCACCAGCCAGAGCCCGAACAGCGCGAGGGGAATGTTACTGAGATAGACCCAGTGCCAGCTCAGATATTCGGTCAGCACGCCGCCGATCAGCGGCCCGACCATGACGCCCGTCATGCGCCCCGTCGTCAGCCAGCTGAAGGCCGCGCCGTGCATCTCCTTCGGGTAGGTGGCGAGCAGGACCTGGTTGCTGAGCGGCCCCATGCCGGCGGCGGCGATGCCCTGCAGGAAGCGATAGGCGACCAGCTCGAACAGCGAGGAAGACTGGGCGACCAGGATGGTGCAAACCAGAAAGCCGAAGATCATGCAGATCAGCAGGCGCCGGCGCCCGTATTTCCGGCTCATCCAGGCGAACAGCGGAGTGAAGATCGCCGCGGCGACGAGGAAGGAGGTGAGCACCCAGGCGGCTTCGTCGGCGGTCGCCGACATGACACCGCGTATCTCGGGCAACGCGACGGCCGTCGAGAAGGTATCCATGCCCTGCATCGCCGCGGCCGTCGTCATCGCGAGCGCGATGAGGCGGCGGCGAGCGGGCGTTATCGGGTCCTCGGCGGCAGCGACAATGCTCACGGCTGCATGATACCGCGAATTCGTAGAGGGCGAATTTGCCGGCGCGGCGCCGGAACGGCCGCGCTGGCGAATCCATGTGGCGGATCAGCCGCCGAGGAAGAGGCGGCCGACGTCCGGGTTTTCCAGCATCTCGTCGCCGCTACCGGCGAACACGAGCCTGCCCGCCACCAGAACATAGGCGATGTCCGCGAACATCAGCCCTTTCTTGGCGTTTTGCTCGACCATGATGATCGTCTTCCCGTCCTTGCGCTGCAGGTCGCTGAGGATCTCAAACACCATGTCGATGTAGCGCGGCTCGAGACCAATCGACGGCTCGTCGACCAGCAGGATGTCCGGGTTCATGACCAGTGCGCGGGAGATCTCCAGCAAGCGCCGCTCGCCGCCGGAAAGCACGCCGGCAGGCTGGTGGCGCCGCTTGGCGAGGTTCGCGTATTTGTCGAAGATCTTCTCGGCCGCTTCCTTCGCCATCGCGGGCTTGGGCAGCAGGAAGCCGCCCATCCACAGGTTTTCCTCGACCGTCATGCCGGGGAAGACGGATTTGTCCTGCAGGATGTAGGCGATACCCGCTTGGCCGAGCTTCTGGTTCGGCGTGAGCTTGGTGATGTTGCGCTGCTGCGCGCCCTCGCCGACCAGGATCTCGCCCGCGAAGATGTTGGTGAAGCCGTAGATCGAATGCAGCACCGTCGACTTGCCGGCACCGTTCGGCCCGATCAGGCAGAGCGATTGCCCGCGCCCGATCTGCAGATTGAAATCGTGCAGGATCTGCATCTTGCCGTAACCGGCCCGCAGGTTGCGGATGGTCACGTAAGGCGCGGGACTGGCGAGCGCAGCGATCTGGTCGAGACTGACGCCGGTGCCGAGGCGCTGCGCCTCCTGATTGACGCTCTCGACCGACATCGGCGCGGCACGCGGCTCCCGGGCGACAGCGGCCGACGACTGGGCCGCCGCGGTCTTTTCGTTCATCGCCGACATCAGGCTGCCTCACTTCCATAGTTTTCGCCAAGATAGGCGTTCAAGACCCGTTTGTCGCTTTGGATTTCCGCCGGTTTGCCGTGGGCGAGCATCCGGCCGCCCGCAAGGCAGTAGATTTGGTCGGCGAGGTCCATGATGACCGGCATGTTGTGCTCGATGATGAACAGCGTGACGCCGAGTTCGCTCACCGCACGCTTCAGCCGGTCGATGAGGCCGTTGATGAGCGTCGGGTTGATCCCGGCCGTCGGCTCGTCGAGCAGCAGGACTTTCGGCTCCCGCATCAGCGCCATGGCGAATTCGAGCAGCTTCTGCTGGCCGAAGGACAGGCTCCCCGCGGTCAGGAAGCGCTTCTGGTAGAGGCCGACGAAATCCAGCAGCTGTTCCGCCCGGTGCGCCGACTCGGCGCTGTCGCTCTGGAACATGGACCAGAAATTTTCGGACCGGTTCGGGATCGACACCAGCATGTTCTCGACGCAGTTCATCCGCTTGTACACTCGCGTCTGCTGGAAGGTGCGCAGCAGACCGAGGCGGCTGATCTCCTGCGTCCTGAGCATCGAGATCTCACGCCCTTCGAAGGTAATCGAGCCGGAGTCGATCGGATGATAGCCGACGATCGAGTTGAACAACGTGGTCTTGCCCGAGCCGTTCGGACCGATCAGCCCGGTGATCCGGCCGGGCGCGACTTCGAGTGAGATCTTGTCGTTGGCGATGACGCCGCCGAACGCCTTGCAGACGTCGTGGCATTTGATGATGGCGTCCATCAGGCGGCCTCCTTGCTCGCGGGTCCCGCGTCCAGCGTTTCGTCCAGAGAGCCTTGCTCGTCGACGCGGATGCCGAATTTCTCGGGCCATTTGTCGTAGAACCAGCCGACGATCCCGCCTTGGAAGTACACGACGCTGACGATGATCAGGCCGCCGAGCGCGACCCATTGCCAGCCCAGCATGTAGGTCCAGGTGAGCTGCCGCACGATGTCGAAAAGCACGGCGCCGATGATCGGCCCCCAGAGCGTGCCCTTGCCGCCGATCAGGCACATCACGACCATGAAGATGCCGAAGGTCACGACCGGGAAGGCGACTTCCACCGGCTCGATGAAGCCGATCATGTTGCCGTAGAGGCCGCCGGAGATGCCGAGAAAGAAGGCGGAGATGGCGAAGCCGAAATTCTTGTAGAGCTTGGTGTGGAGGCCCATCGCCTCGGCCTTGTCCTCGTCGTCGCGGATGGCGTTCGACACCAGCCGGAAGCGTGTCGAATACAGCCATTTGAGAAAGATGAAGACGACGACCGCCAGGGCGAAGCAGAGCAGGTAGAAGAAATAGGCGCGGTCGCCCGGATCGCCCGGAAAGGTCGGCAGCGCGATGCCGCCGCCGCCGCCCACATAGTTCCAGGCGCCGAACAGCTCACCCGCCGACAGCGCGATGCCGAGCGTGCCGATGGCGAAATACGGCCCGCGCAGCCCGAGGATGATCTGTCCGAAGGCGATGGCGAAGAGCGTTGCGATGATCGACGCGGCGATCAGGCCGAGCGTGAGCCCCACGTAATACTGGTGCGGCGTGAAGTGCACGTTGACCGCGCCGGATGGCGCCGTGTAGGCGGCGACGTTGTAGTAGAGGCCGACCTGCACGATCGCGCAGACATACATCCCGATCCCGAAGAAGAAGATGTTGCCGAGCGAGTTATAGCCCATCTGCCCGCCCGTGATGTCCCAGGTCATGGCGAACAGGATAAAGACCCAAAGCCCCGAGATGGCGAAGGTGTAGGCGGGAAAGAGCAACGGCGCGGCCATCCCCGCGATCAGGATGGCGCCGTAGAGAAGGACTTGCGGTAGGGGACGTTTCATTGCAGCACCTGCCTGTGGCGGCCGCGCTGGAATTGCTTGAACACCAGCACGAGGACGAGAAGGCTGACCACCGTGAACTGCTGCAGCTGGGCGCCGAGCGTGAAGCCTGCGTATTGCTCCGCAACGCCGAGCCCGAGCGCGGCGACGATGACGGCGGCGAGATTGCCGAGGCCGGCGGTGGTGACGATGACGAAGGCGCGGATCGAATGCGCGATCCCATAGAAGGGCTGGATCACCCAGATCATCGCGATCAGCACGCCGGCGGCGCCGCAGATCGCCGAATTCAGGGCGAAGGTGAAGGCGTAGACCCGATCCGTATTGATGCCCATGACGCGCGCGGCGCGCGGGTCCTGCGCGGTGGCGCGGATCGCCTGCCCCATGCGGCTCCATTTCATGAAGCTGATGAGGGCGGCGCCGAGCACGATCGCCATGCAGAGGCTGATCAGCTTGACCTGGGCGATCGTGACCATGCCGTTCAGGATGGTCATGCTCTGGAAGCCCGCGTCGATCGACTGCACTTCGGGACCGAAGATCAGGTTCATGATCTGCTGCATCACCAGCGCCAGGCCGAAGGTGCCGAGCAGCGAGGTGAACAGGTCCTTATCGATGATCCGGCAGATGATCGTGCGATAGATGAGCCAGCCGAAGCCGAACATCACCACCGCGACGATGGGCAGGGCGAAAAACGGATGGATGCCGTGTTTGCCCATCCACCATCCGAGATAGCCGCCCATGATGACGAAGTCGCCCTGGGCGAGGTTCTTCAAATTCATGACGCCCCAGACGAGGGCCAATCCGTAAGCGGCGAGCCCGTAGACGGCGCCGATGAATATGCCGTCCAGGATGAGCTGGATATTAAGCACCGGCGCTTGCACCAATAAATGCAGACTGTCCAACATTATCAGACCGCCCTTTCCGTTTAGCCGGGGCGGGCCGCCGCGCCATCCGGCGATGGCGGCGGCGGCCCTACCGGGCTGTTATCGACCTTGCGTCGCCAAGGTCAGTACTTCACGTGACGCGGGTACTCGAACTTGGCCGTCGCGTATTTCGTCGGGGCCACGACCTTGTACTCGCCGTTCTGGATCTGCCGCAGGACCATCGGCTTCTCCGTATTCTTGCCGGTCTTGTCGAACTTGACCGGACCGTAGAAGGTCATTAGGTTCGTCTTCGCCAGCGCCGCCCGGACTTTCTTCGGGTCGGTGCTGTTCGCCCGCTCCAGGGCGTCCTTCCAGACGATCAAGGTCGCAGTGGCCTGCGCCGCCTGGTACGGCACCTCGGAATACTCGGGATAGGTCTTCTCGAACAGCTTGGCGTAGTCCGCCGCGGTGCCGAAATACTTGTCCTTGTAGCTCAGGCTCTCGGCCCACTGCGTCGGACACAGGATGCCGTCGGCCGCCTGCTTGCCGAACTTCTTGACGATGTCCGCCGATTCACACTGCGTGATCGTGATCATCGGGACGTTGATCCGCTGCTCCTTGAGCTGG
This sequence comes from uncultured Rhodospirillaceae bacterium, assembly GCA_964585785.1. Lineage (GTDB taxonomy): Bacteria > Pseudomonadota > Alphaproteobacteria > UBA8366 > UBA8366 > WHUA01. The sequence continues at coordinate 16,944 of CAZPFL010000054.1, read as the reverse complement.
CGCACCGCGGTCGCGGCGCCCTTCTCGTGGCCGGAGACGATGAGCACGTCGGGCTTCAACGCGCGCACCTTGGTCAGCGTCGCGGACATGTCGTTCAGATCGCGCGGCAGCTTGTCGTCGACGATGATCTTCATGCCGTATTTCTTCGCCCGCGCAATCGCGCCCGCGCGGAGGTCGAGCGAGAAGGGATCGTTTTCGAAGGTCATCGCGATCTTGACGGAAGACGGTTTCTTGCCGTGCTTCTTCGCCATCTCGGCGGCGAGGTCGATCGTGCTCTCGATATACTGCTCGGAGGTCGAGACGATGCCGAACATGTATTTGTAGCCCTGGGTGAAGAGCGAGCGGGAGGCCGCCTCCGCTTCGACCATGGGGATTTCGTACTTCTCGACGATGGGCGCGGCGGCTTTGGTCGTGGCCGAGCTGTAGGGGCCAAGCAGCAGCTTGACGCCGTCCTGCTTGATCAGACGCTCGAACAGCTCCGCGGTGCGCAGCGGCGTCGATTCGTCGTCGTAGTACTTCATCTTGAGCTTATAGGTTTTACCGCCGATCTTGACGCCGCCCATCTCGTTGATGCGCTTGACGCCGAGATCGTAGCCGCGCTGTGTGATGACGCCGTTGGTGGCGTATTTGCCGGTCAGCGAGACGGCCGAGCCGATGATGAGGGTGTTGTCGTCCGCCGACGCCGGGGAAACCAAGCCCGCAACGCCGAGGGCGATGGCGACGGCCCCCATAGTCATCGGATTACGTAAAGTCCCACGCATTGTTTCCTGTCCTTTCAATTGTTGTCGTTGAGTCATGCAGGCCCTACGCCGCGCGCGCCCCGAACGGACGAGCGAACGGGACGCGACGAGAGGCTGCACCGCGCTTCATACGCAGTTGCAGATGGATAAACGGGGATGCCGAACCAGAGTCTTGCCGCACCGTCGCGTCCTCACCTGTTTTGTTCCGCGGAACAAATGATACGCGTACGAGCTGTCGACCAAGAGCGACGGGCGGGAAACGATGCCTGACGCCGGATGACCGCACGCGCAATCCGCGGTCGGGCGCACAGCGGCAACTTTGGCGTCCTCTCCTCCCGGTATAGCACCGGGGCCCTCAACAGCTGGACCTTATCTGAGTACCAGAGTGGTCCGGCCTTTACGCCGACCGCGCAAAGAAGTGCGCACGATTATTTTGATAAATCAATATAACACGCGAAATCGATTAGGAAAGGGGGCGCGATTTCGGGGCAAGGTGCGGCACGGTAGCGCAGGAAGACGGGCGCTGCCGGGCAACGGCCGGGGCCCGGCCGGCGCTCATCGGGCACTAGTCGGCCGCGGCCGGGGCGGCCTTCCGCCCGCGCTTGAGCTGCAGGACGGTCAGGATGCCGAGCAGGTACATCGCGGCGATCGCGATGAAAACGCCGCGGAAACGCCCGCCGTCCATCAGCCAGCCGAACAGCAGCGGGCCGAGCGAGCTGCCGAGGTCGAGGCCGGAATAGACGAAGCCGAAGACCTTGCCGGCCGCGCCCGGCGGCGTCGCGCCGCGCACCAGGATATCGCGCGACGGTCCGGTGCAGCCGTAGCAGAAGCCGCCGACGGCGAGCAGCGGGATGATCGCTTCCATCGGGAGCGGCAGGAAGGCGACGGCGCTCATCGCCGCCGCCCCGACGGCGAGGCCGGAGGAGGCGATCAGCGCGTGGCGCGGCACCCGGTCGGCCAGCTCGCCGCCGGCCAGGATGCCCACCGCGCTGCCGCCGAGATAGGCGGTCAGGCCGGCCGCCGCGAGATAGAGCGGGGCGTGATAGATCTCGACCAGCGCGGTGACGGAGAAGTTCTGCACCCCGTTGCCCGCACCGGCGACGAGCGCGAAATAGGCGAAGGCGGCCATCAGCGGCAGGTTGGTGATCAATCGGCCGTAGAAGGCGAGGCTCGGCAGCGCGTCGCCGCCCACGGTCCCGCCGGTCGGCATGCGGAGCGCGTCCCGCAGGCGGAAGACCACCGCTGCCGCGATCAGGCCGAGCGATCCGGCCACGATCAGGCCGGCGCGCCATCCGGCGAAGCTCGCGACGCCGTAATAGATCACGATCGGCGACAGGAAATAGCCGCAGGTGCCGCCGAAGCCGTGGATGCCATAGGCGCGGCCGAGGCGCTGCGGGCGGATCTTCGCGGTCAGGATCGCGAGGTCGGCCGGGTGGAAGACGCAATTGCCGAGCGCCGCCGTGACCGCGAGCGGCAGCAGCACCCAATACGATGGCGCGAGGCCCATCAGCAGCACGGAGGTCGCCATGGTCGTGATGCCGAACAGCATCAGGCGGTCGCCGCCATAGCGGTCGACCAGGATGCCGACGAAGGCCTGGCAGGCGCCCGAGACGCCGTAGAACACCGAGATGATCAGGCCGAGCGCGGTGTAGCTGACGGAAAACTCGTCGCGCAGCAGCGGGAACAGCGGCCCGAGTGCGATCTGGTAGAAATGCGACAGCATGTGGGCGAGCCCCACCAGCCCGATCACCAGGGTATCGGAGCCGGCCTCGGGAGCGGCCGGGGATGCGGTGTCGCTCGCGGTCATACGGGGATTGCCATCCGGAATGCTGCGCCGTTTTCTTTTTCCGTCCTTATGGTGGGGCAGGGCGTCACGATATGCAACTCGATGCGAAACGCCCCGGCCAGCCGCCGCTGAGACTGGCGGAAAAGCGGGAAATATCGCATTATTGCAGCGGCATTTTTTGATCCCATTTTTCCTGTGAGGCGACATGCGCAGATATCTTCATATCGACCTCGGCAAGCGTTCCGTCACCACCGAAGAGCTGGAGGGCGAGGCGATCATCCGCGCCGGCCGCTACTACATCGCCAAGACGCTGCTCGAGCGCGGGGTCGCCAAGGTCGATCCGCTGTCGCCGGAGAATCCGCTGATCTTTTCCGCCGGGCCTTTCGCCGGCTCCAACTTCTCCAACGCCAACCGCCTCAGCGTCGGCTGCAAAAGCCCGCTCACCGGCGGCATCAAGGAATCGAATTCCGGCGGCACCTTCGCCTTCGCGCTCGGCCAGCTCGAGATCGCCGGCCTCACTCTTTACGGCGCGTGCGACGATTGGGTCGTGATCCGTATTCCCAAGGAAGGCGACATCACCTTCGAAAGCGCCGCGCCCTATCTCGGCAAGGGCAATATGGAAGTCGCCAAGATGCTGTTCGCGGCATACGGCGAGAAGGTGAGCCTCGGGATCTGCAGCCCGGTCGGCGAGTATGGCGGGCTGATCGCCGGCATCTCCTTCACCGATCCCGACGGCCGGCCGACGCGCATTGCCGCGCGCGGCGGCGTCGGCGCGGTGATGGGCAGCAAGAAAGTCAAGGCGATCGTCGTCGACAAGGACAAGATGCCGACCTTCCACGACCGCAAGGCGCTGATGGGCTCGGTCCGCGAATACGGCAAGAAGTTGTCCGCGGAGCCGGCGATCGAGGCCTTCGCCAAGCTCGGCACCGCCATGGTCGGCGACTTCACCAACAAGATTGGCGGCATTCCGACGCGCAACTTCAGCGCCGGCCGCATGGTCGAGACGTCGAAGGGACCGTTCAAGCTCGGCGGCGAATACATCCGCGAGCGCAACCTGTCGCGCGGCGGCGAGACGACGCATGCCTGCATGCCGGGCTGCATGATCCAGTGCAGCAACGTCTATGCGGACAAGGACGGCAAGGAGGTGGTCTCGCCGCTGGAGTACGAGACGTTGGGCCTTGTCGGCACCAATTGCGGGCTCGAGGATCCGGATCACGTCGCCTATCTCAACCACATCGCCAACGACCTTGGCATCGACACGATCGAGCTCGGCGCGACGCTGGGCGTGCTGATGGAGGCGGGCGAGGGTGCGTTCGGCGATCACGCCTTCATGGCCGCCGCGCTGGACGACATGCGCAAGGGCACCCCGCGCGGCCGCATCCTGGCGCAGGGCACCGCCCGCGTCGGCGCGCACTACAACGTCAAGCGCGTGCCCGTGGTCAAGAAGCAGGGCATCAGCGCGTATGACCCGCGGGTCATCGAGGTCACCGGCATCTCCATGATGGTGACCGCCCAGGGCGCGGATCACACGGCCGGCAACATCCCGACCTATGAATGCGACGGCAAGACGACCGAGCAGCTCGTCGAGGCAAGCCTGGATATCCAGGTGGCCTGCGCGACCGCGGACTCGTTGGGCCTCTGCCTGTTCGGACGTTCGGTGACGAACGTCAACAAGGACTTCATCGTCAACGCGCTGAACGACGCGCACGGCACCAGCCTCGACGTCGGCTTCTTCGACAAGCTCGGGCTCGACGCGCTGCGCTACGAGTGGGCGTTCAACAAGGACGCCGGCTTCACCGAGAAGGATGACGAGCTTCCCGCCTTCTTCTTCGAGGAGCCGCTGCCGCCGACGGGCAAGACGCAGCGCCACCGCAGCGCCGACGTGAACCGCCACCTGCGCGAGCTGCTGCAGCAGGGCGCGGACTAGCGGCCGGACGCGGCCGGCGCGCCGGCTTGTTTCCGGCGCAGGCCATGCCGGTAAGCTATTGAAATATAGCACAAGTCGTCGCCACCCGGCTTGACCGGGTGGTCCATGGCATAGCGCGGCCGGCCGAGCGCCACGGCAACCGGATAGGCTTTGCCCTGGATTCGCCGATCAAGTCGGCGAATGACGTCTTTTTTGATTTTGCGACCGGGCACATCGGCTTTGGCGAATCATAAGTGGTTGTTACAACTGTCTATATAGGTTCAAAAAATAGTCATGGAAAATTAGTAGTAATACCCGGAGTTGTGAGCCGGATCACTGCTGGCCGGCGCAATTTGTCTAAAATCGGCGTTACTAACACTCCACACCCCAAGTGCCATCACCACTGCCCAGAGAGGCTGCGTCCCCCAACCGCAGCCTCTCTGACTTTTGGGCGGCCCGCGTCGACGTCCGCCGGGCGGCGGATTTGACAGCGCTTCGGCGGGCCGGCGAGAATCCCGTCCGGCGACAGCAACGAGGGCGGTGCGATGCAGACCACGGTTCTGGCCGAGGATTTTGCCGTGAAGATCGGCGGGGTGGACCTGTCCGCGCCGCTCGAGGATGCGGCCTTCGATGCGCTGCGCCGCCTCTGGATGCAGTACAAGGTCGCGGTTTTCCCGGGCCAGACGCTGGACGACGACGCGCTTCTGGCCTTCGCCGGCCGCCTCGGCCCGATCTTCACCCATGTCCAGTCGACGCTGCATACCGGCGAGCGCAAGGACGTGATGTACATGTCGAACCGCCAGCAGGAAGCGCTGGTACAAGGCGAGCTCGGCTGGCACACCGACCAGAGCTACACGCCGAAGCCGGTTTTCGGCACCATCCTCTACGGGATCGAGATCCCCGAGGACGGCGGCGAGACCTGCTTCGCCGACCTCTCGGCCACCTATGACACGCTGCCCGACCGCCTGCGCGGCCGCGTCGAGGGCGAGACCGCCGTCTATTCCGCCGAGCGGCCCGGGCACAAGCGGCGCGTGGCGCTGACCGAGGCGGAGCGCCAGCGCATCCCCGACGTGGTCCATCCGCTGGTGCGCACCCATCCCTATCTCGGGCGCAAGGCGCTCTATCTCAGCCCGATGCACATCAAGGCGATCGGCGACCTGCCGTTCGACGAGTCGGAGGCGCTGCTGGCCGATCTCACCGCGCACGCGACCGCGCCCGAGCGCCTTTACATCCATCGCTGGACGCCCGGCGACGTGATCATGTGGGACAACACGTCGGTCATGCACCGCCGCAACCATTTCCCGCCCGAGCAGCGCCGCTTCCACAAGCGCACGGGCTTCTACCTGCCGGACGAATTGGCGACGCCGTTCTGAGCGGCGGGCGCAGCCAAATTTGCCGTTGTAGTCGCGAACGCAGCCATGGATGCCACGGACAAGCCGTGGCATGACGATTGTGTGTTTGGCTCAAAATAACAAGCCGTCACTCCCCGGCTTGTCCGGGGAGTCCATGGGCACCGCCGTCGCCAAATGCGCGATTTGGGCCCGGAGCGCGGGCCGCGCTAATATCGGCTGTCCATACCGAGAAGGAGTCCCGCCATGCCCGTCAAGATCCGTCAGATCGGTCCCTGCTTCGCCGGCGAAGTCGAAGGCATCGACATGCGCAAGCCGCTCACCAAGGAAGAAGTCGCGGCCATCCATGCGGGCATGGACGAGTACGCGGTGCTGGTGTTCCACGACCAGCACATCACCGGCGAGCAGCAGCTCGCCTTCACCGAGAGCCTGGGCGAGCTGGAGCATGCCATCGGCACCAGCCTGCGCAAGGACAGCGAGCTCCGGCTGCCGACGGTCTTCGCCGACGTGTCGAACCTCGACAAGGACAACAAGCCCCTGGCGCGCGACGACCGGCGGCGGCTGTTCGCCATCGGAAACCGGCTTTGGCATTCGGACAGCTCCTTCAAGAAGACGCCGGCGAAATACTCGCTGCTCTACGCCATCACCATTCCGTCGAAGGGCGGCAACACCGAGTTCGCCGACATGCGGGCGGCCTATGACGCGCTGGACGAAGAGACCAAGCAGGCCTGCGAGGGACTGATCTGCGAGCACTCGCAGATCTTTTCGCGCCAGCAGGCCGGCTTCTACGACTTCACGGATGAGGAGCGCGAGCGCTTCAAGCCGGTGCTGCAGACGCTGATCCGGACGCATCCGTCGACCGGGCGCAAGTCGCTTTATCTCTCCTCGCATGCGGGCGGCATCGTCGGCTGGCCGGTCCCGGAGGCGCGCATCTTCCTGCGCGACCTGAACGAGCATGCGACCCAGCGCAAGTTCGTCTATTCGCACAAGTGGCGCGTCGGCGACCTCGTCATGTGGGACAACCGGCGGACCATGCATCGCGCCCGGCCGTTCCCGGCGAACGAGCCGCGCGACGTGCGCCGCACCACGCTCAAGGGCGAAGGTCCCACGGTCGCACAGCAGGCGGCATAAGAGGACGATGGCCGAGATCTGCCGGCAGGAGATCACCGGGCCGAGCGCCTGGAAAAGCGCCGAGATGCGGGCGCGGAACGACTGGACGCATGTCCTGAGAGAGGCGGAGATCGCGGATCTCGACCGCGCGCTCCGCGCCGTGCAGAAGCGCGGCCTCGCGATGGCCGACGTCACGCGCGACGACTTCCGCCTGCCCGTGCTCGAGCCCTATCTCGCCGCGCTCGAGCGCGACGTCCGCACCGGCCGGGGCTTCGGACTGCTGCGCGGCATTCCGGTCGCGCGTTACACCGACGAGGAAGTCTTTCTGATCAAATGGGGCATCGGCACGCATCTCGGCGAGAAGGTGTCGCAGAACTCCTACGGCGATCTGCTCGGCCATGTCTACGACCATAAGCGCGATCCCGGCGAGACGCGCACCCGCGGCTACCAGACGCGCGGCGAGCTGCGCTTCCATGTCGACCGCGCTGACATGACCTCGCTGCTCTGCCTGCGCAAGGGGCGGGAAGGGGGCTTGAGCCGCGTCGTCAGCTCGATCTCCGTGCACAACGCGATCCTCGCGAGCCATCCCGAATACCTGCCGCCGCTCTACGAGGGCGTGCCCTACATTCACATCGAAGAGGCGGGTGCGATGCGGAGCTGGAAGGAGCCGGTCTTCAGCGTCGCCGACGGCGTGCTGAGCTGCTCGATCCGCCGCAACACGGTGCAGAAGGCGATCGAGCGCGGCGGCCTGCCGATGACGCCGCTCGAGACGGCGGCGCTCGCCTGTTTCGACGCCGTCGCCGAGGACCCGGCATATGTGCTGGAGATGGAGCTGGGGCCGGGCGACATCCAATTCGTCAACAACTACACGATCCTGCACGGCCGGACCGCCTTCACCGACGACCCGGCGCCGGGGAAGAACCGGCATCTCGTGCGGCTCTGGCTGCGTTTCTTCACGCCGCGCCCGACCGCCGACTTCATCCGCGCGCAGTACAACGGCATCGCGAAGCAGCTCGAGCGCCGCGCCTCCTGACCCCGACCCCAAGGACTGATCGATGAATTATTCCCACATCGAGGTGAAGCCGGTCGCCGGTGCGCTCGGCGCGGAGATCTTCGGCGTCGACCTCGCCAAGCCGATCAACGACGCGACCTTCGCGGAGATCCACCGGGCGCATCTCGAATACCTCGTCGTCTTCTTTCGCGACCAGGACATTACCGACGAACAGCTCGCCGATTTCGGCCGGCGTTTCGGCGAGCTCGCACCGCTCCCGCCGCACCGGCAGTTTCCAGGTAAGTTTCCGGAGCTGCTGGTGATCGACAAGCAGCCGGAAGACAAGCTCGTCTTTGGCTGGGAATGGCATTCCGATACGACCCATCTCCCGGTGCCCAGCCTGGGCTCCGTGCTCTATGCCAAGATCATCCCGCCGGTCGGCGGCGACACGCTGTTCGCCAACCAGTACATGGCCTACGAGACTTTGTCGGACGGTATGAAGACGATGATCAACGGCTTGTTCGCGGTGCATTCCAACGGCCGGATTCTTCGGACTTTGGAAACCGACGAAATCCCGGCGCCGGGGACAGAGGCGGTCTCGGCCGGCTACGCCAATGGCTGGGCCGAGCATCCGGTGGTGCGGACGCACCCGGAAACGGGCCGCAAGGCGCTGTTCGTCAACGAGCTGCATACCGAGCGCTTCAAGGGCATGACGGTCGAGGAGAGCCAGCCCCTGCTGCGTTATCTCTACGACCACGGCAGCCGGCCCGAATTTACCTGCCGCTTCCGCTGGCGCGTGGGATCGGTCGCCTTTTGGGACAACCGCAGCGTCCAGCACCTGGCGCTCAACGACTATCCGGGCCGGCGCCGCCTGATGCACCGGGTGCAGATCAAGGGCACGAAGCCGGTCTAGCGCTCCGCAGCGTTACAGCACCGACAGCATCTCGGCGACGAGCGGGTGGCGCACGACGTCCTCGGCGTTCATGCGGATGACCGCGACGCCGCCGATCTTCTCCAACCGGTCGGCGACTTCGCCGAGGCCCGACAGGCCGGTCAGCAGGTCGGTCTGGTCCGGGTCGCCGGTGATCACCAGGGTCGATCCGGGGCCGAGCCGCGTCAGCAGCATCTTGAGCTGGCCGTAGGTGCAGTTCTGCGCTTCGTCCACGACGATGAAGGCGTTGCTCAGCGTGCGCCCGCGCATGTAGGCGACCGGCGCGATCTCGATCGTGTCGTCGGCCAGGAGGTGCTTGAGGTTGCGCCCGCCGAGCCGGTCGGAAAGCGCGTCGTAGAGCGGCCGGAGATAGGGCGCCAGCTTGGCGCAGATGTCGCCCGGCAGGTAGCCGAGATTTTCGCCTGCCTCCACCGCGGGGCGGCATAGCACGATGCGCCGGATGGTGCCGGCCTCCAGCGCCTGCACGGCCTTGGCGACGGCGAGATAGGTCTTGCCCGTGCCGGCGGGCCCGAGCGCGACGACGATCTGGCCGTTCTCCAGCGCGTCGATGAACTGCGCCTGGCGGGCGCTGCGGGGACGGATGTTGCGGGTGTAGTGCGGACTGTCGTTCCAGGGCGAGCCGTGCGGGTCGTCGTTTTCGAAGACGGGGAACAGGGATTGGACTTTCGCTGTACGGGCTGCTTTTCGGCTGGCGCGCTTACCCAAGTCGGATCTCCTTGTTGTCGTGAGGCGAGTGCTCACGCGCAAGGCCGCGCCGGCATGCGCCGGTGTTCGTCGTCGTCGTGATGAAGGTTGCGGCAGGCGTGAGACAGGAAGGGCGAAATAATTTCGCATGGAAACCGGTATATTCGCCTTAATTCGCAATATTGACTTCCGCTGCCCAAACTAACGCGGAGGCGTAACGCTTTTATGACGTTTCCAGTTGCTAAAATTATTTCCGTCTATTTGTCCTGTTGATCCAATAAAACAGTACTCACAAAACGAACTGTTGGTAAATATTTTTTTGCGTCGCAGCGCGGATTATCGTCAGGATGTGACGACGTCGTCCCACGAGACGGCTTCGCGTTCCTCGTAGGGCTTGTCCCAGGCGGCGACGTTGCCGATGTCGATGATCCGGGTCGGCAGCATGATCTCGGCGGGGACCAGCTCGTCGCGCAGGTGGCGCGCCGCGGCCTCGCCCGCGATGACGCCGAAGCCGAGCGTGCTGAACTCGGTCGAGGACAGCATGTCGCCCGCCTTGATCGCGGCGATCGCGTCGGGCGTGCCGTTGATGCTGACCAGCGGGATGCGGCGCCCGGTCTCGTGCAGCGCGTCGATCACGCCGAGCGCCATCAGGTCGTTGGCGACGACGATGCCGTCGATCTTCGGATGGCGGTCGAGCAGGGCGCGCATCACGTCGTGCGCGGGCTGGCGCTGATAGCCGCCGGCCTGTGCCTCGAGCAGGCGGATGCCGGGATAATCGGCGATCGCGGCCATGAAGCCGGCGTGCCGGTCGGGCGAGGTCGTCGAGTGCGGGTGCCCGTCGATGATCACGACGTCGCCCGCGCCGCCGATATGGTCGAACAGGTGCGCCGCCGTCGCGCGGGCGAGCGCCCGGTCGTCCGAGCTGACGAAGGTCACGCCGCGCCGGCGCTTCGGTCGGGTGACGACGAAGAGGATCGGGATGCCGGCCGCGTCCACCTTGTCGAAGGTCGGGTCGAGCGCGGATTCGTGCGCCGGCATAACGATGAGCGCGTCGTAGCCGCCCGCGATGACTTGCTCGAGCAGCGCCGCCTGCTCGTCGATATCGTCCGGCGTCTTGGGCGCGAAATAGTCGAGAACGGCGCCGTGGCGGGCGGCGCTGCGCCGCGCGCCGACCAGTGCGCCGCCATAGGCGGGGTTGGTGCGGTTCTTTGTGACGACGGCAATGCGAGGGGCGGCGGCCATCGTCTCAGCTCCCCTCGGCGGTGGCCGGGGCGGCGGCGGGGTTCCACTGGCCCCGGCGCATGCGATTGATCTCAACCCGCTGGAATAGCCCGGCCTTGCGGAAGGGCTCGTTCTCGGAGAAGGCTTCCGCCGCCGCGCGATCCGGCACGTTGACGATCAGCACGCTGCCGGTGCGGGTTCTGCCGTCCTCGCCCAGCATCGCGCCACCCAGGACCAGGATGTCCGCATGCGCGTCGAGATAGGCGAAATGCGCGTCCCGCGTCGTCGCCCGGATCGCCTCGCAGCCCGGCCTGTCCACCTGGTAGATGATGTAGAGCATTACGACCCTCGCGTTCGGCGCGCCTCAATACTGAATGCGCGTGGTCGCCGCGCCGTCGATGATCAGGTTGGTGCCGCTGATGTAGCTCGCCGCCGGGCTGGCGAGGAAGACGACGGCGTTGGCGACCTCCTCCGGCGTGCCGAGCCGGCCGAAGGGCGCGCGCTTCACCGCCGCGGCGTACATCTCGGGCTGCTCGCGCTTGCGCTTGTCCCAGACGCCGCCCTCGAAAAAGATCGCGCCCGGCGAGACCGTGTTGGCGCGGATCTTTTTCTTCCCGTAGACGGTGCTGAGCGACGACATGTAGGCGATGATCGCCGCCTTGTGTCCGGTATAGGCGCGCATGCCGCCGGAAACGTTGATCGCGCCCGTGCTGGCGATGCCGACGATCGACGGCGCGTCGGACTTCTCCAGGAAGGGCATCGCCGCTTCGACCGCGCGCACGGTGCCGAGGATGTCGACCTCCATGCCGAGCCGCCAGTCTTCCTCGCTGGCGGAGCCGACCAGGGCGCTGGCGTTCGGCACGAGGATGTCGAGCCCGCCCAGCGCCTCGGCCGTCTTGGTGATCCAGGCGCGGAGCGCCGGGCTGTCGGTGACGTCGACCACGCCGCCGATGACCTTGCGGCCCGATTTCGAGAGCGTGCTGACCGCCTCGTCCACCTGCTTCTTGTCGCGCGCGCAGAAGCCGACGTCGCAGCCTTCCGTGACCAGCAGGTCGACGGTCTTGCGGCCGATGCCGCGCGTGCCGCCGGTGACGATGGCGCGCTTGCCCTTGAGCCCGAGATCCATGCTTTTTCCTTTCTTTATATTCGCTTGCCGCGCCTACCGGCAGTGCTGGACGATCGCGCGCAGCATAACCCGGCGTTCCGTCGGATCATAGGCGCCTTCGCCGCGATGCAGGGTGCCGTGCTCGTCCCAGATCAGCAGGTCGCCCGGCCGCCAGTCGTGGTGATAGACCAGCTCGGGGCGCGTGGCGGCGTCGGTGAGGTCGGTGATGATCGGCGCGCTCTCCGCCGGCTTCATGCCCTCGAAGGCACGGGTATGCGTCGGGTTCACGTAGAGCACGGGCTCGCCGGTCGCCGGATGCGGGCGGACCGCGGGGTGCCGGACGTCCTTGTGGTTCTCTTCCTGGTCGTCGTCCAGTGAATCGTCGTACATGCCGCCGCCGGGCCCCGCGCCGTGGCGGTGCAGGCCGGTGAGCGCGGCCAGCGCCGCCTTGCGGTCGTCCGGCAGCGCGCTATAGGCCGCCTTCATGCTGGCGAACAGCGTGCCGCCGCCTTTCGACGGCACCTCCTTCGCGTGCAGGATGCCGAGCGTCGGCGGGTCGTCGGTGAAGCTGCCGTCGGTGTGCCAGGCGGTCGCGCGGGTGACGCCGAAGCGGTCGACCGAGCCGTCCGCCTCCACATTGGTCAGCCAGGACAGGCCGGGGAAGTCCTTGTGCCGGTATTTGCGCAGCACGTGGACCTGCAGCGGCCCGAACCGGGAGGCAAAGGCGTGGAAGCGCGGCGCGTCGAGGTCCTGGCCGCGGAAGACCAGCACGCCGTGGCGTATCACCGCCTGATGGATCCAGTCATAGGTGTTCTTGTCGATATCGCCGGACAGGTCGATTCCGCGGATTTCCGCGCCGACGGCGGCGGCGAGCGGCGCAACGGTGACGCCGGCCGGCTGGGTCGCTTGCGGCATGGGGGATTCCTCCGATTGATGTGCTTTTTTCAATTACCCGACGGACGCCGGGCCGCTGTCAATATCCGGGCAGGACGCGCACGGTCGGCCGCCGGGGGAGGGTGGCGGCGGAGACGACCGTCGTCGGCTCCTTCAGGATCTCGATCCGGAACCGGCCGCGCAGCGTGGCGATGAAGCGCTGCAGCGACGCGCCGCCGAAATAGTGCATCGGGATGACGAGGCTGGTCTTGAGCTGCTTCACCACCTCGATCATCTCCGGCAGGTTGAGCGTGTAGCTGCCGTCCACCGGCACGAACAGCACGTCGAGCCGGCCGATCTGCGCGAGCTGCTCCGGCGTCGGCTTGTGGTGCAGGTGGCCGAGATGGCCGATGCAGAGATCCGCCACCTCGAAGATGAAGATCGAGTTGCCGAAGGGCTCGATCGAGCCGTCCCAGCGCTTGATATCCGTCGGCACGTTGCGGATGTAGACGTCCTGGACCGTGAGCTTGATGTTGGCTGGGCCGCCCACCGGGTTCCAGCCGCGCAACACGTAGCGGATCGCCGGATCGACATAGTCGGTGTAGTGCGATTCATGCGCATGGTTCATCGTGACTACGGTCGGCAGCGGCCCTTCGCCGGGATTGCCGGCGAAGTCGGTCGCGATGATCACGCCTTGCGGGCTGCGGATGCGGAAGGTCGAATGCCCGACGAAGGTGATGTTCACCTCGGGCGCGCCCGCGGCCGGCACGAAGGCCGCGGGCACGATGCCCGCCGGCCGGTCGACATAGGCGATGCAGTGACTAACCGTGGGGCTGGCGGCGGGCGACTGCGCCCACGCGCCGGCCGGCAGGAGGAGCGCAGCGATCGCTGCGAAGACCCAACGGAGCATGGCGATACCCCATCTTCGGCGCGATCGGCCCGCGCCGCGGATGCCCGGTGCAGAGGAACCGAATTTTCCTGTTGCCCGGTATTGTGACCGCTTCGACCCGTATCGGCCAGTCACATTGCGGTGCAGCGCGCCCGTTGGCCGCTAGCGGTTCTCAAGCGAGCCCGCCGACCCTATATGTCGAGCTTATGTAGCGCCCGCCAGCCGACCGGAAGGACCTGTCTCCCATGCAATCCCTGACGATTCTTCTCGCCGACCCGGGCGCTTGGGCCGCGCTCGCGACGCTGATCGCCATGGAGATCGTGCTCGGCATCGACAACCTGATCTTCATCTCCATCCTGACCAACAAGCTTCCTGAGGCGCACCGTACCAAGGCGCGGCGGGTCGGCATCGCCGGCGCGCTGGTCCTCCGCCTCGCGCTGCTCGGCACGGTCGCCGTCATCGTGCGGCTCACCAATCCGATCATCACGCTGTTCGGCAACGGCTTTTCCTGGCGCGACCTGATCCTGATCGCGGGCGGCCTATTCCTGGTGTGGAAGGCGACCAAGGAGATCCATCACAGTGTCGATCCCGATCCGGGACCGGACCTGTTCGACAGCAAGCACGCGGCGGTGGGCTTCGCCGCGGCGGTCGGGCAGATCCTGATGCTCGACCTGGTCTTCTCGATCGACAGCATCGTCACCGCGGTCGGCATGACCGAGCATATTCCCGTCATGATGCTCGCCGTGCTCGTGGCCGTCGGCGTCATGTTGCTGGCGGCGGACCCGCTGGCGAACTTCATCCAGGCCAATCCGACGATCGTCATGCTGGCGCTCGGCTTTCTGCTGATGATCGGCACCGTGCTGATCGCCGACGGCTTCGGCGTGCATGTCCCGAAAGGCTATATCTACGCGTCGATGGCCTTCGCCGCCTTCATCGAAGGGCTCAACATGCTGGCGCGAAAGCGGCGCCAGGAAGCGGCGCTGACACGCAAGGCGGATTGCTGACCAGGCCCCACCGGTGGCATGCTGTAGGGGCGGCGTTTCGGAGGCATCCGGATGGTCAGCGTCCTCACATCTCTTCGCACGGTTTTGCCCCGCTTCGCGGCGGTACTCGTCCTTCTCGCGGGTTTATTAGGGCTGGCGGCTCCCGCGGCGGCGGCCGACACGCCGGTCGATGTCGCGCTGATCCTCGCGATCGACGTGTCGCGCAGCATCGACGTGGACGAAGCGCAGCTTCAGCGCGAGGGGTATGTCGAGGCGTTCCGCGACCCGAAGCTGATCCGCGCCATCGGCTCCGGCTTCCTCGGCAAGATCGCCGTCGCGTATTTCGAGTGGGCGGGATCGGGCTATGCGCGGATCATCGTGCCCTGGACGCTGATCGACGGCGAGAAGAGCGCGCACGCCTTCGCCGACGCGCTGAGCCATCACAGTCCGCTGTCCGAGCGCCGGACGTCGATCAGCGGCGCCATCAACTTCGCGACCCATTGGTTCGACGGCAGCGGCTTCCAGGGCACGCGGCGCGTCGTCGACATTTCCGGCGACGGGCCCAACAACGACGGCGAGCTGGTGACGACCGCGCGGCAACGGGCGATCGCCGCCGGCATCACGATCAACGGGCTGCCGATCCTGAAGAAAGACGGCGGCTTCTACTCCCTCTTCAACATTCCCAATCTCGACCTCTACTACCGTGACTGCGTGATCGGCGGCGCGGGCGCCTTCATGGAGGTGGCCGCGAATTTTTCCGACTTCGCGCGCGCGGTTCGGCGCAAGCTGATCCTTGAGATCGCCGGGCGGTCGCGGCGAAAGACCGAGGCCATGATCCTGCCGGCGCAGGCGGGCCCGGACGCGCGCGTGCCGCCGCCCTGCGATATCGGCGAGCAGATCATGCACCGCCTCGGCGACCCGTGAGCAAGGGGGGAAAGGCGGCGATTAGCCGTGCTTTCGGGCAAATTCCTCATTGCCGAGCCGACTTGGCGGTGCGGTGCGCAAGGCCCGTCGGTGGATGCCACGCATAAAGCGTGGCATGACGTTCTTTATTGAAAGCAAATAATAATCGTCACCCCACGGTTTATCCGTGGGGTCCATGCGAGCGGGCTGCAGAAAAGATCCGGCGGCAAGGACCTGCCGCCGAATGAATATCCTAAACAACCGTCCTACAGTGATGCCCTACCGCCCTGCCCTGGACCGCCCGGTCAAGCCGGACGGTGACGTGGAAAGAAAAAATAATGGCGGGTGCGGATGTCCTCACCCGCCTTCGAGCTTCGGAATGAAGAAGATTTCGCTGTTTTCCCGCACGGGCTGGTACTGCGGGTTCTCGTGGATCTCGCCGTCGATGGCGACGGTCGTCTCTTCCTGAAGGTGCTCCCCGAGGCCCGGATAGCGCTGGTCGAGCGTCTTGATGACGTCGCGCACCGTCCGAGCCTCGAGGTCGAATTCCTTCAAGCCGCCGGTATATTGGTGGCTGAACCCGTCCGTGAAAACGACATGGACGGGGACCGGAATAGCCGACACTTAGAGCTCCTTCTCCTTCCGATGGTCGAGCGCCTCGAGCACCCGCGGCGGCGACATCGGCAACGAAGTCATGCGCCGGCCGATCGCGTCGGCGATGGCGTTGGCGACCGCCGCCATCGGCGGGCAGATGTTGACCTCGCCGACGCCCTTGACGCCGAACGGATGGTTCGGGTTCGGCACTTCGACGATGATCGGCTCGATGAAGGGAATGTCGGACGCCACCGGCATGCGGTAGTCGAGGAAGCCGGCATTCGTCAGCTTGCCCTTGGAGTCGTAGATGTACTCCTCGTTCAACGCCCAGCCGATGCCCTGCACCACGCCGCCCTGGATCTGGCCTTCGACATAGGCCTTGTGGATGGCGCGGCCCGCGTCCTGCGCGGCGACGAAGCGGAGGATCGTCACCTTGCCGGTCTCCGGGTCGACCTCGACGTCGCAGAACTGGGTCGAGAAGCCCGGCGCCTGGCCGCCGGCGTTGACCGAACCGGTCGCGCCGATCGGGCCGCCGGTCGCCGACGCCTTCGCGGCGATCTCGGCCAGCGACAGCGGATCGAAGTCGCCGACGTTGCTGCTCGCCGGCTTGGCGAAGCCGTCTTCCCAGACGACGCCTTCGACATCGACGTCCCAGATCATCGCCGCGCGGCTGCGCAGCTCGGTGATGACCTTCTCGCAGGCGCCGACGACCGCAAGCCCGGTCGCGTAGGTGACGCGCGAGCCGCCCGTCACATGCGTGTAGGGGACCGCGGTCGTGTCGTTCACCAGCGCGCGCACCTTGTTGTAATCGACGCCCAGCGTCTCGGCCGCCATGATCGCCATGGACGCGCGCGAGCC
>CAZPFL010000053.1:0-24448 GCA_964585785.1 uncultured Rhodospirillaceae bacterium | reverse complement strand
GGCGCGCCCGGCAGGACTCGAACCTGCGACCCCAAGCTTAGAAGGCTCGTGCTCTATCCATCTGAGCTACGGGCGCCCATTTTCGGATTTGGTCCGTCTATATACACCGCATAGGGGGCTTGGCGAAGGCCGCGGTTGCCCGGGCAACGGTGCCCGCCATGCTTCGACCAGCGCAGCATGCGGGTAACTTTCTTTATAAATCATGGATATGGGCCTCACCGGACGCGCATCCGAGGCTGAGGCCACCCGTCCGCCGGGCCCGAAAAGCCGCCCCTTAATGCGTCCAGGGCTCGCGGCGGGTGAAGGCGAAGTTGTCGGCGTAGGCCTTGGGCTTGATGCGGCGCTCCTTGGCGTCGCGCAGGCTGTAGGTGTAGCCGTTCTTGCGGGCGTAGGCGATCGCCTCTTCCTTGGTCTCGAACTGGACCCGCACCTGGCGGGCGGTGTCGTGCGAGCCGACCCAGCCGATGATCGGGTCCGGCATGGCGCGGTCGGTCGGCTCGAACTCCATGACCCATTCGTGGGTCTGGCCCCGGCCGGACTGCATCGCGGTCTTGGCCGGCTTGTAGATACGCACGTGTCGCGTCACGTCCCTCTCCGCCCGTTGCCGTTCCGTCCTCGCCGCGCCCCGGCTAGTTCACCAGCGGGCTCCGCACCTCGACCCCGGCCCAGCGCTCGACATGCTTGACCAGCGCATGCGAGACCTCGTTCCCCGTGCCCTGGCTCATCGCGTAGTGCAGGAAGGACAGCACGGTGTTGCCGATCCACATGGGCGTGGCCTGCGCGGTCGCCTCCTGCATACACAGCTTGATATCCTTGTGCAACAGCTGCTGGCGGAAGCCGGTCTTGAAGTCGCGCTTGAGCACGAAGGTGGGGTAGCGCCGCTCGCTGGAGTCGCTGCGCCCGCTGCTCGCGTTGACCACGTCGAGCATGACCTTGGGGTCGACCCCGGCCTTCACGCCCATCACCAACGCCTCGGCGCAGGAGATGTTGGCCGCCGCCGAAAGGTAGTTGTTGGCGACCTTCATGGTCTGTCCGAGCCCCGGCGCCGTGCCGAGGAAGAAGGGGTGCTTGCCGATCGACATCATCGCCGGCATGAGCCGGAGCGCCACGTCCTTGTTGCCCGACATCATCAGCGAGACGGTGCCCGCCCGCGCGCCCGGCACGCCGCCCGAGACCGGCGAGTCGAGACAGTCGACGCCCTTCTCCGTCAGCGCCGCCGCCACCTCGCGCGCGGTGACCGCGCCGGTGGTCGAGAGGTCGACATAGGACTTGATCTTCTTGCCGTGAATCAGCCCGTCATCGTCCAGCGCCACCGCCCGCACCGCGTCCGGCATCGGCAGGCAGACGAAGACGTGCTCGACCGCGTCGGCGACCTCTTTCGGGCTTTTGGCCGGCGTCGCGCCGGCATCGACGAAGGGCTTCATCGCCGCCGGGTTGATGTCGTAGACGGTCATCGGGAAGCCGGCCTTGAGCACGTTCATCGCCATCGGGCCACCCATCTGGCCGAGACCGATATAGCCGACGGGGAACGTCTTCCCGGCATTGGCGGTGGTGTCGATCTTGACCGAGTCCGCCACGCCCTTCGGCCGCGCCTCGACGCCGGCCCACTGCTCCATCAGGCGGATCAGGCCGATGGTCGGCTCCTTGGCGTGGCCGTTGGCGACCGCGAACAGCAGGAACTGGCGTACCGTGTTGGCGAGCCACATCGGCACGCCGAGCGATTCGCCCTCTTCCGTGCACAGCGTCAGGTCCTTGACCAGAAGCTCGGTGCGCATGCTCTTGAAGTTGCGCGTCAGCACGAACTCCGGGAACTTGGTCTCGGTCGAGTTGTTGCGCCCGCTGCTGACGTTGAAGACGTTGACCATGACCTCGGGGTCGAGCCCGGCCTTGGCGCCCATGACCAGCGCCTCGGCGGCGCAGAGCGAGCTGACGGCGGAGAGATAGTTGTTGCCGACCTTGACCGTCTGGGCCGAGCCCGGCGTCGCGCCGATGTAGAAAATCTTGCGGCCGATCACCTCGAGGGTCGGCATCTCCGTTTCGTAGGTCTCCTTCGGGCCGGAGACCATAATCGCCAGCGTGCCCTTCTCCGCGCCGCCGCGCCCGCCCGAGACCGGCGCGTCCAGGCAGTTGATGCCCTTCTTCGTCAGCGCACCGACGACGGCCTTCGCCATCACCGCGCCGGTGGTCGAGAGATCGACGAAGGTGTTGATCTTCTTGCCCTCGATCAGGCCGTTCTTGCCGGTCGCCACCGCGCGCACCACCGGCGGGGTCGGCAGGCTGACATAGACCGTCTCGACCGTATCCGCGATCTCCTTCGCCGATTTGGCGGCCTTGGCGCCCGCCGCGACCACCCGCTCCAGCGCCGCCTTGTCGGTATCCAGCACCAGGAGGTCGTAGCCCGCCTTCAGCAGGTTCGCGGCCATCGGCCCGCCCATCATGCCTAGACCGATGAAACCCAGCTTCTTCTTCGCGCTCATGTCGTGATTCTCCTACGGGCAGGCGGCAGGAATGCCGTGTTTGTACCGACTATACCCCCAAGCCCGAAGTGGGGGGAAATCGGCGGGATTGTGTGAATGGATGCCACGCATAAAGCGTGGCATGACGACAAAAGAGGAAAGACCAATACAGAAACCGTCGTGCCACGCTTTATGCGTGGCATCCATAACGGAAACGGACGCCCCCTACTCTGGCGCCGGCTCGTCCTTCCGCGCTGCCGCGTCTTCCAGCGAGTCGAACAGCTCCTTGGCGACGCGGAAGGACTCGAGGCCGACCGGGAAGCCGGCGTAGACGGTGGTGTGCAGCAGCACTTCCTGGATCTCGTCCTTGGTGACGCCGTTGTTGAGCGCGCCCAGGAGATGCGTCCGGAGCTCATCCTTCTTGCCGAGCGCCGCCAGCAAAGTCACGCTCAGCATGCTGCGCACGCGGCGCTCGAGGCCCGGCCGCGCCCAGACCTTGCCCCAGCCGACATCGGTGGTGAGCTGCTGGATCGGCAGCATGAAGGGATCTTCCTTGCCCTTCGCCAGCGAGCGCTCGACATGCGCGTCGCCCAGCACGTCCTTGCGCAGCGCGACGCCCTTCTCGAAATCCTCGGTCCATTCGTAATCGGTCTGAGCCATGACGGCGGTCCTCCCACTATGTATGCGATGATGGCGGTCGGGCGGCGACGCGGGTGCTAACGGCCCGCCGCCGCGAAGAAGCGGTCGATGTCCGCCTCGTTATTGTAGAAATGAAGCGCCAGGCGGACGAAGCCGTCCTTGTAGCTGACGAAGACCTTCTTCGCCTGCAGCGCCTCGGTCAGCGATTCGTGGTCGACGCCCAGGTCGAGGCTGACGATGCCGGCGCGCTGATACCAGGGC
Source organism: uncultured Rhodospirillaceae bacterium (assembly GCA_964585785.1). Taxonomy (GTDB): domain Bacteria; phylum Pseudomonadota; class Alphaproteobacteria; order UBA8366; family UBA8366; genus WHUA01. The sequence goes on along the minus strand of CAZPFL010000053.1, from coordinate 21,092 downwards.
CTGGGCGTGCGCACGGTGATGTCGCGCGCATCCGCCTGCGCGATGACGTAGTCGGTCAGCGCCCGCACGCGCGCCTCGATGTTCTCGAGCCCGATCTGCTCGACGAACTCGGCCGAGCGGCGCTGCACCCAGATGCCAAGGAAGTTCGGGTTGCCGTATTCGAAGCGGTGCGCGTCATGCGCCAGCGCGGGCGACTCCTGGAAACGGTCGTTCGAGGTGAAGGTGAACTTCGCCGCGTAAGGCGGCGTAATCTCGGGGATCATTTCCTTCTTCACATACAGGAAGCCGGCGCCGGCGAGGCTGAACTGCGCCTTGTGCCCGCCGGCGACCACCGCGTCCGCGCCGAGGTCCGCGACCGGCGTGGCCAGGATGCCCACCGCCTGGATGCCGTCCACCACCAGCCGGATATCCTTCGACCGGCAGAAGTCCGCGAGCGCCGGGATGTCCTGCCGGTAGCCGTTGCCGTAGGAGACCCAGGCCGCCGCGATCACGCGGGTGCGCGCGTCGACCAGCGGCTCGTAAAAGGCGACGGGCACGGTTCCGTCCGGCGCCGGCCGCGCCATCCGCACCTCCACGCCCTTCGCCGCGAGGTAGCGCCAGGGGAAGGTGTTGTTCTCGTGCTCGAACTCGCTGATCACCACGTTGTCGCCCGGCCGCAGGTCGAGGCCCTGGGCGACGATGTTGATGCCTTCGGACGTGTTCTTGACCAGCGCGACGCCGTCCGCCGGTGCGCCAAAGACACGGGCGACCGTCCGGCGGGTCTCCTCGACCGGTTCCATGGAGAAGGCCCGGACGCCGGCATTCTCGTAGATGTCGGCCATCCATTCCTGCATCGCCGCCTCGACCCGGCGCGGCAAGAGCGCCTTGTTGGCGAGCGCCAGATAGGCATGCGTCTCGGTGGTCGGAAATTCGCGGCGAAGCGCCTCCCAGTCGGGCTCATTGCGGCGCGCTTCGTTACCGTGGGGTTGGGGCGTGGTCGAAGGATCGAGCGGCGGCATGGGATGTCTCGCGGTCGGAAGCGATACGGGCGGCGTGGCGGAACCCGAGTGTCGCGCCGAAGCGCCGGCCGCGCAACCGGCCTCCCTTCCCGCGGCGGGCTAGCCCAGGATGTCGGCGTGTTCGAGAATCGTCGCCCTGTTGCCCTTCACCCAGGCGGCGCAGCCGGCGAGCGCGCGCGCCGGCGGCTCGTCGCGCCCATGCGCCAACGCCATGCGGTGGATCGCGTCGTAGGTCTCCGGCTTCTGCCGCGTGCGCTCGACCATGGCCCAGGCCTCGCGATCCAGCGCCTTCAGCACCGGTGATGCGGCCGGCGCGAGCATGCCGTAGGCGCCCCGCACGCAGACCACCGTGGCGTAGTGCAGCAGGTAGTCGCGCTCGCCCCAGCCGGCGTCGGGCGCCGGGGTGGCTTGCTGCGCCTGCGCGCAAACGGCGGCAAGGCCAAGAACAGCGGCAGTGACGGCAACACGGGCAACGGGCTTCATCGCGGCTAGCCCCCTTTCGCGACGCGCCGGGCCGACCTCGGCCCCGGCCCCTTTGACGCTACCCGCCGGTGAGAAGCAGGACAATCCCGGCGACGGTCATCGCGACGCCCAGCAGTACCTGCCGCGTCGGCCGCTCGCTCCGCAGCAGGAGCCGGCTCAGCCCGAGGGTAACGAGCGGATAGCTCGCGACCACCGGCGAGACCAGCGTCACCGGTCCGCGCGCGAGCGCCGCGTAGAGTGTGAACACGGCCGTGACGTTGCACAGGCCGACGCCGGCGAACCATGCGACCCCGCGCCGGTCGAAGGCGGACGGGGCGAGGCCGAAGCGGAGCGCCGCGACGCTGAGCACGACGACGCTTGAGACCGCATAGCCGATGGCGACCGCGGCGAGCGGGCTGCTCCAACTCGCCAGCCCGACTTTGATCGCGGGCTGGATCGCGCCCCGGATCACCGCGGCGAGCAGCGGCAGCGCGATCGCCGCCTCGACCCCGGGCAGCCGGCCATCGGCGCCGTTCCGCCGCCGCAGCCCGAGCGTGGTCACGCCGAGGACGATCGCGGCGATCCCCGCCCCTTCCGCGAGCCCCAGGCGCTCACCCAGCGCGGTGACCGCGAACAGCACCGCGAATAGCGGCGCGAGATTGCCGACGGCGCCGGCTACCGAGGGGCCCAGCCGGCGGTTCGCCTCGAAGGTGAGCAGCGTGACGGAGGCGGGAAACAGCAGCCCGACGGCGGCGAAGATCAGCGCGCCCGCCGGCTGCCATGCGGCGAAATCGACGGCAAAAGGGACGAGGCACCAGCAGAGCGCGGCGGAGACCGGGATGCTCACCGACGCGCCCTGGACGGCCGCCATCGTGCGCAGGCCGAACTGGGTCAGCACCAGCGCCAGGCCGAAACAGAAGGCCGAGCCCAAGGCCAGGAGCCACGCGGCCGCCGCCATAACCACCCCTCCCCCCAGCGTGTCCCGCCCGGCCCCGTCCGCCCCAACCGCCCGCCCGGCGCCGCAAAAACAGCGGAAAACCGGGGCTGAGCGGAAAAGCGCGAGCGGTGACGCCCGTCACTGCGCATTTATCTAAAATTTTATAAAAATCCTCCACGATCACGGAGGCACGAGACATGCGTAGCACGTTCGGCACTATCATCGTCTTCATTTTCGTCGTGCTCGGCGCCCTGGCCGTCGCCAGCGTCGTGACCTCGCCGGAATTCCGGCAGATACACATCGCCAGCCCGTCCTGGCACGCCCCCGCCGGATCCTGGTCCTAGGCGCTGGCGCAAAACCGGGAGAGCGACCCCTCTCGATCCCGCGAAACGCAACCTTCAACAGGAGAGCCCTACACCCGAAGACACCCACCCCCATCCACCCTTGCACGCCATCCCAGTGCAAGCCTGGGCATCGCGCCGGCGCCTCCCCCCGCCGGCGCGATGTCTTTTTGGAGGTAAGATGATCGGCAGATCCCGGTTCGCACGCCTATCGCGTCCGGGCCCGATGATCGCCAGCGTCCGAGGCCGTCACCAGAATCTTTTGCTGGCGAAAGCTTTCCCTGATCCAGACTTCAGATAATATTCGAATTCCTGCGCGCGACGTTTATTTGCGAATGCGTGATACGACACAAGTTCCCACGGCGAATATTTGGCCGTATGCTTTGATTCGCCCGCGTTGTGCGCTTTGAGCCGGGATTTCAGATCTTTCGTGGAGCCGACACAACGCTGATCCGAAAATTCTATGCTTCGGATGAGATAGACGTAATACATCGTCCCATGTCGGCGGATCGTGTCGCTGACTCGCCCACCTTCGCCCTTCGGGCTTCGGCGGACACGCCTTCGCTCGAACGGTTTCGCGCGGCTTACCCCGCTTTCGCTGCGCTTCAGCGGCGTAAGCCACCCAAAGCCCGTAAGGACGAAGGATGGTCGGGGAGACTGGATTCGAACCAGCGACATCTTGCTCCCAAAGCAAGCACTCTACCAGACTGAGCTACTCCCCGGCCCGGCAGGAAACTAGGGTTTCCCGCGTCATTCCGCAAGCGCCGGACGGCGACGCGGCCGGCGGTGTAGCGGGACCCGGCGGACAACCCTGAGGGGACAGAACGCCGCCGCCTGCCGCGACATTACCTGCAATTTCCATCGAAATACGCGATATTTTGCGTGAAACTCGATCAGCATTTCGCGAGGGGATAGAAATTTTCACCACTTGCGGGCCGTTTGCGTGTATGAATTGAATCCGAGCGGAGCGCAATCAACTTCCATAGCCGTGTCCGCCGGGCACGGCCGGGATTCGAGCCCGGCCGCCGGCCATCGCAGCATGGTTGTGGAAGGCGGCTTTCCCGCCGTGTAGAAATTCGCCGGGCCGTTCCGATGTTTTGGGGCCAACAGTAGCTGAGTACGAAAGTGGACAACACACGGATCGTTACCAATGCGCTCGGAACAACGGACATCTGGCGGGCGACCGACCTGGAGTTCCTCGACTTCTGGGAGCGGACGACGGCGCTGGGCGGGCTCTACCGGAAATGGCAGGCGATCCATACGACCCGATCCGCCCTGCCGGCGACGGACGAATTCGACCTGCCGATTTTCGACGTAAACGCGCCGGCCTCGGCCGAATACGCCCCCTACTGTCTGCCGGACCTCTTCTATGCCGACACGCCGCCCGAGGCGCCGATGGAGTTCCGGCTGACCGTGCCGGGCACGCCGGTGCGGGGACAGCCGCTCGATAGCCTCTTCAGCCCCATCCTGCGGGACGCGCTGATCTCCGACCTCATGCTGTGCCAGGGGGCGCGCCAGCCGATGTACCAGCAGATTTATCAGAATGTGTCCGCGTTCAAACAGTGCTATGTTCGGCTATTGTTGCCCACCGTCGACGCGCAGGACACCGTCCAGCGCATTTATGGTGTGTGCCGCCCGCTATACGCCGAGCAGGAATTGATGCACTGGAGCGCTGAATGACTGGATTGCAGACTCTCAACGAACGGGTGGAGCTCCCGGTCGAGAGTCTTCTTGCCATCGAAGCGGTCGTGGCGCGGTTCCAGAAGAAGGGCACCGCGATCCAGCTGCTGTACGAGAAATGGGCGTCCGGCTATCAGTCCTTCCGGAACGTGATCGACGTAAGCGGCGGCGAGCCGATGCTGTTCCGCCTGCCGAACCATAACGGCCGCCTCTCCCAGGAATGGCCGACGCGCGTCCTGAAGGATTTTCCGGCGCAGGACCATGGGCGGATGTGCGCCATCGAGTACGCACAATGCAGCAGGCTCGTCACACCGATGGCGCACTATATCCGTCACGCCCACAATCTCATAGAGCGTGAGTATTTCCGGCTTGTCGTTCCTCTAGAGGGTGGGAAGCTGGCGTATGAGACTCGCGCACTGACGGGTCCGAACGCGCAAGCTCCACGCGGACACGGCTGAGAATCTCCGCACGGCTGGCATAGGCCAGCTGCACGTCGAGCGACCGCCCGTAGGGCGGATAGTAGCCGTGCAGCAGCGGCGTCGCGTTCGGGCTGCCGTAGGACCCGAGAACCCATGCCTTCCGGTTCACCGTGTTGCGGATGAAGCTGGCATAGTAGTCCAGGCGGAAATGACGGATCGCCAGGACCCGCAACAGCTTCCGGAACAGCGCCGAATAGTTCCGTCCGCGATAGTCGGGATGCACCCATAGGCCGCCGCCGATGATCACGCGCCCGGCGATCTCGATATCCCAGGCCTCCGGGTACAGCTCGACGTCGTGAAATTGCATCGACGCCGCGAGATCGCCGAAGACGCGGTGCGTCAGCACCTCGGCGATGAGGTCGTCCGTCTCGATCATCCGGATCGCATGACAGCAGACGCCCTTCCCGGCGTCGTCGATCCGCATCCACAAGAAGCGGTCCGGCGTGATGTGGGAATGCGCCGGGTCGTGAATCGACGAAACGCCGTGCGTCGCCTCCTGCACGCGGAGAAATTCGACGAAGGCGTGCGCGTCGTTGTCGAGATGAAGCTTCAGCTGACGCTGCTGCGCCCGCTCCTCGACACGTTCCACATAACGCTGGACAACAGCAAGTTCTTCCAATGTCGGTCTTGTACGCATCACTTGTATTTCCCTCCATGTTTCTATCGAAAGTCACAAGAAGAGAAATAGAGGCTGTATTCCTATTCACGCCATTCAATTCCCATAATACCTTTGCGTTGCGAATTCGCCGCGCCGCTTGCCCGGCGCCGGTCCGCGAATTTGCGCCGCCGCCGCCTTCCGACGCATCATTGAGGCGGCGCCAGTCGGCGTTCTCTCGTGCAACCGATTCGTCAAGGAAACCGCCATGCCCGTCACCTATGAGAAACACAGCAACGTCGGCGTTCTCACGCTGAGCCGCCCCGAGGCGCGCAACGCCTGGGGCCAGGATTTCTACGACGCGATCGTCGACTATTTCGCGGAGATGGAAGAGGACGACGACGTCCACTGCGCCGTGCTGACGGGCGACGAGCGCGGCGGCGCGTTTTCCGCCGGCGCCAACCTGAAGGACCCGAAGACGCATTCGATCGACTCGACGGCCGCCTTCATCAAGCATCGCCTGCCGGCGCGCCACAAGAACCCCTTCACGATCCTCGGTCAGTTCCCGAAGCCGGTGATCGCCGCGGTCAACGGCTACGCCATCGGCATCGGCTGCATCGTCACCTATTGCTGCGACCTGATCGTCGCCTCCGAGCGCGCCGAGTGGCGGCTGACCCAGGCCGGGCTCGGCATAATGCCGGCCTTCGGCGGCTCCGCCCGGCTCGCGCGCTGGGTCGGCAAGGGCCACGCCATGAAGCTGGCGCTCGGTTTTCCGCTCAAGGCCGACGAAGCCTATCGCATCGGCCTCGCGCAATGGCTCGTGCCGCACGCGCAGATGATGGAAAAGGCGATGGAGATCGCGCACCACATCGCCGCGCTGCCGCCGCTCGCCGGCCGCATGGTCAAGGAGTCGCTGACCCATGGCCTGGACGTGCCGAACATCGCGGACGCGTCGCTAACCGACCTCTACCGTTTCATGGCGCTCGAATTCACCGAGGACAAGGCCGAGGCACACCAGGCCTGGCGCGAACGCCGCAAGCCGCAGTTCAAAGGGAAATAGGGGCGCCAGCCTACCTTCTTTCGTCATGCCACGGCTTGTCCGTGGCATCCATTGCTGCGGCGTTCGTGTCAGCCGACCCGCCGTCAACCACATGGCCGTGCCATGGATGCCACGCATGAAGCGTGGCATGACGAGCGTGGAAGGTGCGCCGTCTGAACCGCCCTATTCCGGCGGCGGCGTAACGCCGGCTTGCGCGGTGATGATGCCGTAATGCTGCGGGCGGCGGTGGCGCTCGAAGGCGAACATGTGATCCTTGCCGTGCTTGCACAGGTCGAGGTCGCAGTCGTGCACCAGGAGCTCGTCCTCCTTCGTCTTGGCCTGCTCGACGATGCGGCCGTTCGGATCGACGATCACGCTTGAGCCGATCAGCCCCGCGCCGTCCTCGATCCCGGCCTTGGCGACGGAAACGACCCAGGTCGCGTTCTGATAGGCGCCCGCCTGGACGGCGAGGTTGCTGTGGAAGACGCGGAGGTCTTCGGTCTCGCCGTCGCCATTCGGATCGTGCGCCGCCGAGTTGTAGCCGATCGTGACCAGCTCGACGCCCTGCAGGCCCATGCAACGGAAGGTCTCCGCCCAGCGCCGGTCGTTGCAAATCGCCATGCCGACGATCCCGCCGAAGGCGCGGAACACCGGGAAGCCGAGATTGCCGTAGTCGAAATAGCGTTTCTCGAGCTGCTGCCATTTCAGCGCGGGCCGAAGCTGCTCCGATCCCGGCAGATGCATCTTGCGGTACTTGCCGACGATCCGCCCGTCCTCGGAGACGAGCACGGCGCTGTTGTAATGGCGGACCTGCCCCTCCTCTTCCGTCAGCTCGGCATAGCCGAGATGGAAGCCGATGCCGAGACGCTTCGCCTCGTCGAACAGCGGCTTGGTCTCCGGCCCCGGCATCGCGCGCTCGAAGTATTTGTCGATCTCGGCCTGGCTCTCCATGTACCAGCGCGGGAAGAAGGTGGTGAGCGCCAGCTCCGGGAAGACGATGAGCGTCGCGCCCGCTTCCGCCGCCCTGCGCATCAGAACGAGCAGCCGCTCGACCGCGTCCTTCCGCGTATGCTCCAAGAGGATCGGCCCGAGCTGGCCGCCGGCAACCCGCAAAATCCGTGACATGGCGTGCGATTTCCTTTCGTGAGGGCGACGCGTCAATCTATAACGCCGGCGCCATGGCATGCCACTCGGTCGCGCGCTGATAAGCGCCGCCGACGGCGAACAGGGTCTCCTCGTCGAAGGGCCGGCCGATGATCTGGAAGGAGATCGGCAGGTTGCCCGGCCCGAAGCCGCCGGGAACGCTCAAGGCGGGGAGGCCGAGATAGTTCATCGGCCGCGTGAAGGCGGTCATGCGGGCGACGACCTCGGGTACCGTCGCGGCGTGGTCGAAGGCCGTCTCGTCGATGCGCGGCGTCGGCATCGGGATCACCGGCGCCAGCAGCACGTCCGCCTTGCTCAGCACGGCCGACAGGAAGCGCTCGACATGCCGGCCGCGCAGCCGGAGCGCGTCGATATACTGCGTCGCCGGAATGTGGAAGCCCGCCTCCGTCCGCGTCCGCGTGTGCTCCCCGTAGTCGTCCGGGCAGGCGCGCAGCCATTTCGCATGATAAGCCGCGGCCTCGCTCTTCGAGACCACGTCGCCCAAGCGGTAGACGGTCCGCAGATCGGGCACCGTCACCTCGGCCAGCCGCGCGCCGGCCGCTTCGAGCGTATGCGCGACCTGGTCGAGCACGGCCGCCACCGGGTCGGACACGCCATCCTGGAAATAACCCTTGGGAATACCGATGCGGAGCCCCTCGACGCCGCGGCCGGCAGCGGCGCTATAGTCGCCGACCGGGACGGACGCGGCGGTCGGATCGTTCGGGTCCGCGCCGGCGATGACCGCGGTCATAAGCGCGCAATCCGCGACCGTGCGGCAGAGCGGCCCCATGGTGTCGTTCGACCAGGAGCGCGGCATGGCGCCGTAGCGGCTGATCCGCCCGTAGGTCGGCTTGAGCCCGACGACGCCGCACAGGCCCGCCGGCAGCCGGACCGAGCCGCCGGTGTCCGAGCCCATCGCGCCGAAGGCGAGGCGCGCCGCCGTCGCCGCGCCGGAACCGCTCGACGAGCCGCCGGTGATATGGTCCCGGTTCCAGGGATTACGGCAGTCGCCGTAATGCTCGTTATGGCCGGTCGGGCCGGCGGCGAACTCCGACATGTTGAGCCCGCCGAGATAGAGCGCGCCCGCCGCCTCGAGCCGCGCGAGCACGGTCGCGGTGATGTCCGGCACGTAATTCCGGCGGATCTTCGAGCCGCAGGTCGAGATATGGCCCTTGCGGTAATACATGTCCTTATGCGCGAGCGGCACGCCATGCAAAGGGCCGCGCAGGCGCCCGGCGGCGAGGTCCGCGTCGGCCCGGCGCGCTGCGTCGAGCGCTTCCTCCCGCTCGACCGAGATGAAGGCGTTCAGCTTGGCGCCATGCGCATCGATGCGGGCAAGACACGCCTCGGTGAGCGCGACCGCGCTGATCGCGCCGCAGCGAACCGCCTCGGCCGCCTCGCTGAGCGACATCTCGGCCGGATCTTGAGCGGTCATCGCCCATCCTCCGCCTTGCGCATGCCCGCGATCAGGCTGCGCGGGAAGGTACCCGGCTCGTCCTCATCCTCCAGGTCGCAGGCCGCGTCGTGCACGGCGTCGCTCAGCACGCCGATCTCCGCGGCAAGCTCCGCATCGCGCCCCTCGGGATGCTGGAAATGATGAAGCTCCGACACCTGACGCCTGATCAGCTCGACCGAGACCGGCTTTCCCATCGCACGCTGCTCCTTTCGCCCCGCGCCCGCCGCGAGGTCTCCTGCGACAAAAGAGGCAATTCCTGTGCCACGGCAATCCGCGGGGCCAGGGCCGCCAGCGGCGGGCCGGCGCGGCCTCGCTGCGTATTCCAGAGGCAACGCGGTCCTTGCTTGGGCAACAGCGGTGCCCCCTCAGATCGGATGGATCAGCGAGGTCGGCACGACGCTGGTGTCGAAGACGCAGAGCTTCTCCGCGTATTTCAGCCGGCCGTCCTCGGCGACGATGCGGTCGAGATAACGCCCGACGTTGAACACCTCGCTCGTCCGGTCGAGCGTGCTTTCATAGACCGCGTAGTTCGTCACCGTACGCAGCGCGCCGTCGTCCCAGCCCTGCACCAGCGTGTTGCCGGTGACATGGCGCAACGCGCGCGGCGCGAAGAGCTGGGTCTCGCGGATCGCCGTGACGCGGTCCTGCAGCATGCCGCGCCCCCGGCAGTACCAGATGGCGAGCGGCAGGCCGTTCTCGTAATTCTCGCGCGGGATGACCTTGTAGAGGCAGTCCTCGGTGAAGAAATCGGGCCAGCGCTCGAGCGCGGCATCGTCGAGCGCGTGCACATAAGCCGCGGTCAGCGTATCGATCTCATAGCGCAGGACCGCTGGGGAGAGCTGCCGGAAATCTTCTGGCGTCATGCTTCGCCGCTCCGCCTTCTCACAGCCCCATCACCCGGCGGTAATGCGCGTAGAAGCCGCGGACCGCGCCTTCGGCGACCAGCGTGTCCGCCTCGTTGACCTCGCGCCCGTCCATCTCGACCACGCCAACGGAGGCGTCATAGGGCGCAAGCCCGTCCTGGGCGAAGGCGACGACTTCGCTGTCGTCGACCGAGACATAGCCGGCCGGCCCCATCAGGTTCGCCTGCATCAGGCGGCGCTCGGTCATGGCCGCGTCGTCGTCGGCATAGCCGAAGAAGGTCCAGGCCAGCTCGTACGCGCCCGGGCCGCGCGGAATCACATGGCGCATCGCCAGCGTGTTCGACTGCTGCTGGACGATGAGGCCGGGCCAGATGGTCTGGATCACCACCGTGTCCGCGCCCTTGAACTCCCGCACCGGCTGAAGCATTTGCGGCCCGGCCAGCTTGAGCCGCGGGTCGTTGTGCTTCATCTCGTCGCCACCGGCGATCACGCCCTGTTCGCCCTTCTGCGAAATCAGCGCCGAGTGGCGTCCCTGTGCGTCCATGCGCACGAAGGACGGCTCGGACGCGCGGAACAGGCCGAAGCTGATGAGGAAATAATGCAGCAGCGTCGCGTGATACGGGTCTTTCTGATTATCGAAATAGAGCTTCCAGTTGGCCGGCACGACCTGACGCATATAGCCCAGCACCCGCAGCGCGCGGCCGTCGAACACGCGGTCGAAGTAGCGCAGCATCGCGTCGCCGAGATAATCCTCGAACGGCTCGGTCGCCGCATCGAAAGTGGCGAAGATGGCGCCGTTGCGCTCGGTCACCCGCAGCTTCTCCAGCGCGTGATCCTCCAGGCGGAAGTCGGCCGGCATGCCGCCCTGCCGCCGGAATCCCTTGCGGAAAGGCACCGCGGTGAGGTCGCCCTTCAGATTGTATGTCCACTGATGATAGGGACACATGAACTCCGTCGCGTTGCCGCGTACCGTCCGGCAGAACTCGACGCCGCGATGGGCGCAGCGGTTGACGAAGACATTGACGCCGCCGTCCGCGTCGCGCGCGGCGATCACCGGCATGTCGGCGACCCAACTCCGCTTGAAATCGCCGGGCTCGGGAACCTCGCAGGCAAGCGCGATGTAATTCCAGCTCGGGCCGCGAAAGATTGCCGTCCGCTCGCGCTGGAACAGCGCCGGGTCGCTGAAGATCCAGGCGGGCACCCGCGACGGCCCCGCCGCCGGCCAGGCGGCCGCGCCGCCCGTGTCGCCATAGGAAGCCGGTGTCTCGTCCATCGGCACGGTCACCTCCTCCGTCCTCCGCGCGCCCGAAACCGCCAGGAAAGCATTGAGCCCGGCAGCCGGGACGCATAGCATCCTACAGAGAAACCAAAACACTCCGCAAAACAAGGGCAGGAATCAACCATGCGCATCGGCGTCGCCTTTCCGACCACCGAGATCGGCACCGACCCCGCCGCCATTCGCGACTTCGCGCAGGCGGCCGAGGAGCTGGGCTACGACCATATCACCATCATCGACCACGTGCTGCAGGCGGGAAAGCCGGCGGCCGACGACTGGCGCGCCTATTACAGCCGCGACAACATGTTTCACGAGCCCTTCGTGACGCTCGGATTCCTGGCGGCGGCGACCGAGCGCATCGGCCTTGCGACCGCGATCCTGATCCTGCCGCAGCGGCCGACGGTTCTGGTCGCCAAGCAGGCGGCGCAGATCGACGTGCTGTGCCGCGGCCGGCTGCGCCTCGGGGTCGGGATCGGCTGGAACGAGCTCGAGTTCGACGCGCTCGGCCAGAATTTCAAGAACCGCGGCCCGCGCATGGTCGAGCAGATCACGCTGATGCGCGAATTGTGGACGAACGAGCTCGTCACCTTCGACGGCGAATGGCACCGCATTTCAGACTCCGGCATCAACCCGCTGCCGGTGCAGCAGCCCATTCCCGTCTGGGTCGGCGCCTTCGCCGCACCGGCGATCCGCCGCGCGGCCAAGGTCGCAGACGGCTGGTTCATCAATCCCCGCCTCGACCCGGACGACACCGCCGTCCGCTCGATCGAGATCTTCCGTGAAGCGGCGACTGCCGCCGGGCGCGACCCGGGCACGCTCGGGCTCGACGCGACGCTGCATCTGGGCGGGCGCGGCTCGCAGGAATGGGGCGCGCTGGCCGAGGCCTGGAAAGGCCTCGGCGTGTCCCATTGCACCGTGCGGACGATGTATTCCGGCTTCAAAACGGTTGACGAGCACCTGGAGGCGATCCGGTCATTTCGCGCCGCCTATCCCGGCTAGGCCCACGCGGCGGCGCGGCGGAGGGAAAGATGAACTACCGTTACTTACTCCTCGTCCGCTTTATTTTGATCAATGTAATATCAGCCAGCTTATTATTTGCCGTTTACCTGCAAGGCTGGCTCGACGCCATGTTCGTCGTGAACACGCGCGGTTTCGTCCTGCTGATTTTCGGCGTGTTCCTCTACGGACTGGCCCTCTGCTCCACCAAGATCTGGCGCACCGGCGCCGAGCTGGACGCGATCCGCAGCGGCAGCCCCGCCCCCGACTCACGCGCCGGCAAGTATCTCGCCACGATCTACGACAACGACCGGGAAAGCCGGTCGATCGGCGCGACCGTGCTGCGCGCCAAGCTGACGAACCGGATCACCATCGTCCGCCACATCGCCAACACGCTTGTCCTCCTGGGCCTGATCGGCACGGTGGTCGGCTTCATCATCGCGCTGTCCTCGGTCGACCCGGCCGCGAATGCCGGCAACGACACGATCGCCCCGGTGATCGCGCGCCTGATCAACGGCATGTCGGTGGCGCTCTACACGACGCTGGTCGGCTCGGTCCTGCATATCTGGCTGATCGTCAACCACCGCATCCTGACCACCGGCACGGTCAACCTCTATTCCGCGATCGTCGAGCTGGGGGAGAGCCGTGGACGACCTTGACGATTTCGGCGAAGGCGCCGCCGAAACCGTCTTTCGCGACGTCATCTTCCTGACCCTCGTCGGCTTCGTGGCGATGGTGATCATGTTGTTGCCCTACATCAAGAAGTCGTCGGAGGAGTCGAAGGATCAGAAGGCGCCGGGACAGGTCATCGCCGAGATCCACTGGCCGAACAACATGCCCTATGACGTCGACCTCTGGGTCAAGGCGCCCGGGGATTCGCCGGTCGGCTTCTGGAACCAGGGCGGGATCATCTTCAACCTGCTGCGCGACGACCTCGGCGCCCAGGGCGACACCACGGACGAGAATTTCGAGATCGCCTACAGCCGCGGCATGCCCACGGGCGAATACATCGTGAACGTCCACATGTACGGCCCGTTGCCGCCCAATGTCGTCGTTCCGGTCTCGGTCACCGTCAGCACGCGCAAGAAATTCGACCACACGCGCGAGATCCTCCACACCGTGGTCCGCCTCGACCACCGCAATCAGGAAATCACGGCCTTCTCCTTCCGCCTGAACGGCGAAGGGGAGCTGGTCAAGGACAGCGTGAGCACGCTGCGCCACCCCCTCATCACGGCCCCATTGCGATGAATGTCATGATCTACCTGTTCGCTGCCACCATCGCGGTCGCCGCCATGCTTGCGGCGCTCGCGATCTGGGCGCCGCGCGCGCCCTGGGTCCGCCTCGTCGCGCTCGGCGTGACCGTCCTGTACATCCCGCTCGGCTATCTTCAGCTCGTCGAGCTGCTGGCGCGGCCGAAGCCGGCGAGCTTCGAATGGCTCCGGCGCAACGCCGAGCAGGCGCAGGTTCTCGGCGCCAGCCTCGACGAGGGCCGGGCGATCTACCTCTGGCTCCGCATCGACAAGGACATCGAGCCGCGCTACTACGTCTTCCCCTGGCATCAGCAGACGGCGCAAAAGCTCGAAGACCTGATCGACAACGCCGTGCGCAAGGGCGCGACCATCGTCATGAAGCGGCCCTTCATCAAGAAATTCATGAAAGACCAGGGCGACCTCAACGCCAACATCGTGCCGCCGCCGCGGCCGCCGCTGAAGCCGCCCCATCCGCCGGCGCAGATCTTCGACCCGAGGCGGCCGAATATATGACCGCGGACGCGAAGCCCCGGGCGCGGTTCCGGCGTTCTTTCCCGGATGGTTTGGTGTATTATTCTAAGAACGTAATGACCAAGCGGCCGGGTCCGCCAACGGCGAGCGCAGCATGAAGCGACCGATATTCTGCCCTGGGCGCCCCGCCGCGCGACGCCGATGCCCGGGCCGATGGCCCGGATCGGCCCCGAAGCAAACAAGAACCATCCTCTAGCGTCCGGCATCCATGCTTTTTTTCGAACACGATGCCAAGGAACTGCTCGCGATCCAGGGGATACCCGTCCCCGGCAGCATCCGGCTCGCGCAGGTCCCGACCGGCGTCGACGTCGAGGACGGCGCGCCATCCGGCCCCTGGATGGTCAAGCCGCAAATCCTGATCACGGTGCCCGGACAAATCCCGCCCCCTATCGCCGCGAGCACGAATTCCGAGATCGCCGCCGCCGTCTCCGCCTTGCTCGACACGACGGTCGACGGCCAGATCGTTCGCTCGGTGCTGGTCGAGCGGAAGATGACGCCGCAGGGCCTCGCGCATCTCTCCTTCCGCTGCGATCCGTCGAGCAGCGGACTGCGCATCGAGGTCGGCGCCGGCAGCAAATGGGGCGCGGGGGCCGATGGCGCCGCCACGGGCGCGACGCTGTCCGAAGTGGTGGCACCCGATCCGAATGCCGTCATCGCCTGCGTGAACCGCCTGGCGGCATCCCTGCCCGCCGCCGCGCGAAGCTGCGTTGCCGCGGCCGGACGCATGCTGGCGCCGCTCTATTTCGGCTACGAAGCGATCCTGATGGAAATCGATCCGCTGATGATCCTAGCCGACGACAGCTGGGTGGTGAGCGACGTTCGGCTCGCGATCGACGAAAGCGCGCTGTTCCGCCACCCCGAGCTGATCGCGCTGCTGGAGCGGCGCGACTACGCCTATGCGGATATCCGCCAGCACCGCGCGTCGGGGATCGACTACCGCGTCCTCGATCCCGAGGGCGGCGTGGCGACGATCGCATCGGGCGCCGGCTATTGCGCCTATCTGCTGGACGAGCTGATCGCGCGCGGCGTGCGCCCGTACAATTTCATGAATGCCGGCCCGTCGGCCATCAACGGCCCAGCGGAATGCCTGCACAGCGCGCTCGAGTGGCTCCAGGCCGCCAAGGCGTTGCACTGCGTCCTCGTCGCCATCAGTGACGGCACGATCGATCTCGCGGTCTTTGCCGGGCATCTGGCCGCGGCGCTCGAGCAGACCGCCGATTTCAAGACGCCCTTGGTCGTCCGAATGGCGGGCCCGGGCGCCGACGCCGCCGGCAAGGTCCTGCAGAAGGCCTCCGACCGCGTCAGCCTGGAGCGCGATATCGGCGCGGCGCTCGACCTCGCCGCGGCGCATGCCGCCGGAGCGACGGGATGACGCCAGATTTCAGGATGACGCCACAAACGACTGTTATTGTTCAGGGAATCGAAAGCCAGGCCAGCCGGCGATGGGTCGCCTCGATGCGCCGCTACGGCACCCCTATTGTCGGCTGGGTCTCGGCATCGTCGGAAGAAACGGAATCGGACGGCCTGCCGGTCTTCCGATCCCATGCGGAAGCGCTATCGGCGACCGGCGCCGAGGTCTGCGTGTCCATGGTTCCCCCGCGCACCGCGGCGGATTCGCTGCTTGAAGCAGCCGATTCCGGCATTCGCCTGATCGTCTCGCTGACCGCCGGCATGCCGCTGCATGACGCCGTCCGGGTCCGGCGCCGGATCGCCGATCTGCACATTACCTGCGTCGGTCCGGACAGCTCCGGCATCGCGGTTCCGGCCGCACAGGTCAAGCTCGGAACCATGCCCGACGAGGCGCTCGCGCCGGGCGCGGTCGCGCTGGTGACGACGTCCGACAGCCTGGCCGCCGAGGCGGGCTATCAGATGGTGCAGCGCGGGCTCGGCCAGTCGCTTTACGTCGATGTCGGCAGCAACATGATCAAAGGAACGGCGATGGCGGCGCTGCCCGCGCTGCTGCAGGCCGACGAGGCGACCGAGGCGATCGCGCTGCTCGGGACGACGCGCGGTACCGAGGAAGAGGATTTCGCCGAGGCGATGCGGCAAGCCGGCCTCAGCAAGCCTGTCTTCGCCTACATCGCCGGTCACACGCTGCCCGCCGGCGCCCTCGGCCATTTCTGGCCGCTGCTGGACGGGACCGCCAGCATCGCCGCGGCGGCGCGCAAGCGGGCCGCCTTGGAAGCCGCGGGCGCCAAGGTTTGCAATTCGCTGGACGCGCTTATAAAGGCCGTGCAAGCGGCCGCTTGAGCGCCCTTCCCACATCACGCCCTTTCTCGAGGAGACCGGCACATTGCCGACGGATGCCCCCGGCCTAACCCGCGGGCTCTTCCTCGGTCGTTGAGGCTCTACGTCGTCGTCCCGGTGGTTGTGAGCACCAGGTTGGTGGATTTCAACCGATTGCGTATAGCGGCCAAGACGTTGAACGAAAAGTTTTCATTGAAACCAGAAGCTTACCAAGATGGCATGCCTCTTGCGCTGAATTGGCGGCGGTTGTCGGAGCGGAGCGGATTTTCGGGCCCCCATAGCGCGCCCTTACCAGCCTCGCCGTCATTCATGGAGAGCAATATGGACAAATTGACGATCATGACGCTGCCCGCGGCGCCGCATATCGCGTTCGGCTGGTTCAATCTCGACGGACCGGGCATCGCCTTCTGGATCGCGGTAATCGTTGTCTTTGTCCTGTTCGCTTGGGCGCGAATTCCGAAGGTGATGGAAGCCGACGCGGCGTCCCGTAGAGAAGGCGGCGACTTATGAGCATCGACCAGAAGATTCAGGATTTCATGAAGAGCAACCTCACGCTCGAGGATGCGCTCCCCACCAAGATGCCCGTCTACGTGAATTCGTTTGGCTATTTCTTTGGGACGATGACGCTCGCGGCGCTGGCGATGCTTTTCTTCACGGGGCTCTGGCTGTCCGTCTTCGGACCGGTCTGGCAACACACATCGAAGCTTGGCGCATTTGTCAACGCGATGCATTTCTGGTCGGTCCAGATGTTTTATTTTTCCGCTGTCCTCCACATCCTGTTCAAGTTCTTCACCGCGGCCTGGCGCGACGGCCGCTGGCGCACGTGGCTGGTCGGCTGGCTGATCTTCGCATCGAGCATCTTTTCCGGTATCAGCGGCACGCTGCTGCAGCAGAATTGGGATTCGCAGTGGAATGCGCAGCAGGGCAAGGACGCCTTCGCCGCGCTTGGCCTGGGGTGGCTGAATTGGCTGAACTACGACAGCGTCTTGACGCTCCACGTCGCCGTCTTCGCCGTGATCGTGCTGTACTTCGTGATCTTGCATCTTTTCCTGATCCGCCGCGAAGGGCCCGTGCACCCAATCGTCAAGGGAGGCGAAGGGCGGATCGACAGTAGGGAGGGCGCGGAATGAGTAAGATTTCCGACCGGTATATGCGCGGCATCCCCATGAAGCCCTACGACATGGTTCGCGAGGGGCTGATCGTCCTGATCGGCATGGCCGCCGTGATCGTGCTTCTCGCTGTCGCCTGGGGCTTTCCACGCATCCCGCCACTGACCCTTAAAGAGGTCGCCACCAAGGCGCCGATCGCCTTCACCAAGCGCACGCTGTCCTACTTCACCGGGCAGGCCGGGCTGCAGACATACGGGCCGCCCTACACGGCCAACTTCGAAAATGCGCAACGGGTCGGCCCGATATGCCCCGCCTGCTGGGTCGGCGTGACGCATCCGATCGACTTCCGCAAGGCGCTTGTCATCAACCCGCTGGAGCAGGCCGCCATCATGAACCCCGCCATCGGCTCGGCGCTCGATACGTATGGGAAGGCCACGCCAGCACAACGGAAGGCGTGGACGGATGCCTACGCCGCCGCTCTTGGCAAAGCGACCAAGCAGAACGGTCAGATTTCGCTTCCCGCGGGCAAGTACGGTCCAGTGCCCACGCTCATGGCCGGGATGCTCAAACTGGCGCAAGCCGGGCTGCTGGAAGGCGCCTTGAATCAGGAGATGCATCCCGACTACGCCCCCTACAACAACGACTACACGCTTTCGCTGTTCTACATGGGCGGCGACGCGATCTACGGCCCCGTCGCCAACCACTTCAATGAACAGGGCAGCGAATGGGGGATGGCGCATGCGGCCGGTCCCTACCCGGGGGCATGGTGGC
The DNA here is from genome assembly GCA_964585785.1 of uncultured Rhodospirillaceae bacterium. Classification (GTDB taxonomy): domain Bacteria; phylum Pseudomonadota; class Alphaproteobacteria; order UBA8366; family UBA8366; genus WHUA01. The sequence goes on along the minus strand of CAZPFL010000053.1, from coordinate 2,919 downwards.
TATGGCCCTATGCCTTCATCTACCAGCTTCCATTCGTCAGCAATTCACCCGCTGCGGACCTGATTGCGGGAATGATCATAGCCGCCATCGCGTGCGTGCTTTTCTTCCTGCCATTCGTTCCGGGGCTGAACCGGCTGCCCTACGTTATCCCGGTCTACAGAATGATCTGGCGCGATTGGTATAGAAAATATCCCACCGGTGTTCCGACCCGGCAGGAAGGGACGAATTCCGACAAAATCCGCATCGTGTCGTGAGGGCCCAACGCGTCAGAGGATTGGCCGGCGCCATAATCGGCTATATGCCGGCGTCAATGCACCGCCGAGTATCTTCGATTTAACGTCGTTGCCACTGGCCGTTTCCGCGCCACTCGCTTGTAGTCGCGCCGGCTTAGGAAACGGGCAAAAAAGAAACGGGCCGAAGGGAGCCGGCACGAACTCATCCCCATCACACCCCAGTCGCATCCTGCCCCACGGGATTTCAGATTTCCCTTGACCGACCGGTTAGGGCGCGAAATAGCTTCGGCTGTTACGTTAGAATTGAACGATGCAAAAATCCGAGCGCCTGTTCAGCGAAAAAACCATACATCTTGCCTTTTCCGTGAGCCTTTGGCTCAAGGGGGTATTCGCGCTCACCGAGGTGATCGGCGGGATCGCTGGATTTTTCGTCAGCACGCAAATTTTGAACGACTTCGCAGTCTGGGTCACCCGCAGCGAGGTCGCCGAAGACCCCCATGACATCATCGCGAACTTTTTCCTGCACGCTGTTCAGCATCTCACGTCCGGTACCCTGAACTTCGCCGCGATCTATCTGCTCGGGCATGGCATCGTCAAACTGTGGCTGATCATCGGTCTCCTGCGTCGCAGGCTGGGATATTATCCGGTTGCTATCGTCGTGTTCGGATTGTTTATCGCCTACCAGCTCTACCGCTACACGCTCACGCACTCTATCTGGCTTGTCCTGATTACCCTCCTCGACCTCGTCGTCATTGGCCTGACATGGCACGAATACAGGTACCTCAAGGCCGAAAAGATACGCGTATGAATGGCTGACGGTTCAGGGGCGTGAATCCGCGCGAACCGTTCCTATCAATCCAGAAAATCCGCTTTGAGCCGGCTCGCCGCGCCAGGAAGACGCTTGCCGGTTCAGGCATCCCCTGATCTGAAACCTTGCGACGATTTAAGAGGCGGGAAATCCCGTCGTAAGTGCGGCTTCTCTAGAGTGAGCCTCGATCAGGGCGGTTGTGCGGTGATATCCCCTCTCCCCATACCTGCCACCCACCGCACAACCTGCCCTGATCGTCTCAATTGCAAATCGTTCAGGAGATAGGTGTTATGGAAGACAAGAAGCGTCTATTACGCAAATGGGAGACCGGCACCCTCGCCGCCGTAATCGCTTCGCTGATGATCGCGGGCGGCGCTGTCGGTTTCGCGACCAGCGGCATCGCCGATACGAGCAAGGCGCCGGCCCAGAACCTTTCCGCGACGGCTGTGCCGACGATGCCGTCCGGCTTCTCGAAGATGATCGAGCGGGTCAGCCCGGCGGTGGTCAGCATCGTGGTCACCGAAAAGGTGCAGAAGGTTTCGGCCACCAGCGACATGCAGGTCCCCGGGGGCATGCAGGACTTCCTCAATCGCTTCTTCGGCCCGGACTGGCAGAAGCAGATGCAGCAGCAGCAGGGTAACGGGCACCGCTGGACCCCGGTTCCCGAGCGGCCCGAGATGGCCGCCGGATCGGGCTTCATCATCGACCCCCAGGGCTACATCGTCACGAACAACCACGTCGTCCAGGGCGCCTCCAAGATCAAGGTTATTCTGTCGAACAACAATACCTACCAGGCGAAGCTGATCGGCCGCGATCCGCTGACCGACCTGGCGCTGGTCAAGATCGATGCGGGCAAGCCGCTGCCCTATGTCAGCTTCGCCACGGGCCCCGGGCCCAAGGTCGGCGACTGGGTCATCAGCATCGGCAACCCCTTCGGGCTCGGCAACACGGTGACCGCGGGCATCGTCTCGGCGCACCATCGCAATATCGGCGAAGGCCCGTATGACGACTTCCTGCAGATCGACGCCCCGATCAACAAGGGCAACTCGGGCGGTCCCTCCTTCAACACGAAGGGCCAGGTGATCGGCATCAACACCGCGATCTTCTCGCCGACCGGCGGCAGCGTCGGCATCGGCTTCGCGATCCCGGCCTCCACGGCGCGCGTCATCATCGCCAAGCTCAAGGAGCACGGCAAGGTCGAGCGCGGCTGGCTCGGCGTCGAGATCCAGCCAGTCACCAACGGCATCGCCGAGGGCCTGGGCCTGAAAAAGACCGAGGGCGCGATCGTCGCCAAGGTCATCCCGGACGGCCCGGCCGAAGGGGCCGGCATGAAGTCGGGTGACGTCATCATGACGGTCAATGGCGCCGAGGTGAACCAGAGCCATTCCCTGCCCGCCCTGGTCGCGGGCATCAAGCCGGGGTCCACGGCGGAGTTCGGCGTCCTGCGCAACGGCAAGCAGGAGAAGATCTCCGTCAAGCTCGGCACGCGGCAGGCGAAGATGCAGGTCGCGGAGGCGGAGCAGCCTGAGAACGCCACCCTCGGCATGAAACTGAGCCGGCTGGATAAGTCCACCCGTCAGCAGTTCAACATCCCCGACGACGCCAAGGGCGTGCTGATCACCGGGATCGACCCGGAGAGCGACGCCGCGGCGAACGGGCTCGATGTCGGCGACCTGATCGTCCAGGTCTCGGGCAAGGCGGTGGCCTCGCCCTCGGATGTCGAACACGACATCAAGGCGGCCAAGAAAGAGTCCCGCAAGACCGTCCTCCTTTTGGTGCGAAAGGAAAACGAACAACGGTTCGTCGCACTCCCGATACGGAATGCCTGACCCTCTCTGCAGGTAATCCGTAAGCGCCCGACCCGATCCCCACGGGTCG
>CAZPFL010000052.1:0-24452 GCA_964585785.1 uncultured Rhodospirillaceae bacterium | reverse complement strand
GCTGGTCCGTCGACTTCCGCTCGGCGCGCCATTGCTTGTCCAGCGCGTCGATCTTTGCCTGATCGATCGAGGCATTCTCGCGATTGCGTTCTTCGAGCGTCAGCCAGACCACGGGCGTGTCGGCCCAGCTGCGGATTTCCTTGATCAGCGCAGGGCCGATGATCGCCATGTCCGGCGATTGCGGCATATCGGCCGCATGGCTCGCCGCGGACAGCGAAAAGAAAAAGAGGGACAGTGTCGTGAAAAACGCACGGCGCATCATAATACCTCTGATTGAATGTTACGGAAGCCATTCAACACACCAGTTCTTTCGACGCAGTTAACCTTGCCGAAAAAATGCTGCGCCGCGGCAAAGCAGGCGCGCTCGGGCGGATTTCCGGGGTTTTTGGACAGGCGCGGTGCGCTCGTTCCGGGCACGCAACGGCGGCGCCCTGTCCGGCGAGATGGTCGAGGTCCGGGCGCGGCGGCGAAGCGCGCCCGGCCCCCGTCGGCCGACACAAATCCGCAGAGGGGTCGGAGGGGTGCCGGCGGGACCATGCGTATCAGCCAATCGTGACAACAACGTTTTCACTCTGTGGCCATTTCGTGGACTAACCCCAATGCGCCCGGCGCTGGCCCGAAGGGACGGGACATTCCGGCCGGCACCCCCCGGCCGACGCGGCCGTTAACGGTTTGACAAAACATGGCGATTAGAATTCCCGGCACCGGACAAAACCGGTGGACACCCGGACAGGACAGGATGCGGACCCCCTGGCAGTCTTTCCGTCTCGACCTCGAGCGCGCACCCGTCCGGCTCTGGTCGGCGCTGGGCCGGCTCGAAGCCTATGGCGAGACGCTGACGAGCCTGCCGGCCGCGCCCGGCGCCGCCGCGGCGCTCACCCGCGACTGGCGGGGCCGCGCAGCGCAGGCCACCTTGGCGGCGGAGGCCGCGGAGGGGACGGCCGCGCTGGAGCCCGAGGTTGCCGAGGTGCTCGCCGCGCTCTATGACGCGATCGACCGGCACGGACACGCGGGCGCGGCGCTGACGCCGCAGACGCTCTGCGCGGACAACGCCACGCTCACCGAATACGCCCGGGCCGCGGGGCTGTTCGGCCGGGAAGATGCCGACGCCGGCACGGCCTCGCTCGCCGACCAGTTCGCCGAAGGGCCGGGAAGCTGGGCTCGGCTCAACCAGTTCTGCACCTGGCTCAACGGACCCGAGTTCGAGGCGCGGGAGGGCGAGGCGGTGCAGACCGCGATGCTCCGGGCGCTGGGCGCGCATCTGTTCCTGCTGCGGCTGGGCCCGTTCCGGCATTGCAACGAAGCCACCGCGCGGGTCGCGGGCTACCGCCTGCTGCGCGCGGCCGGGCTGCCCGCGATGGCGGCCCACCTCCCGGCCGCGCATTTCTCCGCGACGCCCGAGCGCTATGGCGAGCTGATCGCCGAGGCGGCGGAGTCCGGCGGCGCCACCTTCGCCTTTATCGCCTATGCGGTCGACGGCATCGCCGACGGCATGCGCCGCCAGATCGCTGCGCTCGGCGCAGCGCAGCAGGCCAACGCCTGGCGCGATACGGTGGCCCAGGCCTTCGACGGGCGGACGCGCGCCGGCGACGCCCGCCGCCGCATGCTGGTCGAAGCGCTCGCCCTCGCGGACGCCCCGGTCCGCATCGGCCGGCTCCGCTACCTGACGCCCAAGCTCGCCGAGGCTTACGCCCGCAAAAGCGCCAAGACGCTGTCGCGCGACGTCAAATGGCTGGAGGAAGAAGGGCTGGTGCAGCGCACGCTGCACGGGGTGCGGGCGCGCCGCGAGGACGCTGAGGCGGAGTCGGCGCGGGCAGCTTGACCTCTCCTCGTGTCAATTTTGCACCGCCCGCGCCGTCGTGCTATCGGCACGCCTAGCTCATTCAAGAACACAACGACAAGACGGAGGAGGACGCCATGCGGCTCAAGGACAAGGTCGCGGTGATCGTCGGCGCGGGGCAGACGCCCGGCATGACCATGGGCAACGGCCGGGCGACGGCGCTGCTGTTCGCGCGCGAAGGCGCCAAGGTCTGGGCGGTCGACCGCGACCTCGCCTCGGCGGAGGAAACGGCCGCGATGATCGCAAAGGAAGGCGGCACCGCCATGGCGGCGGCGGCGGACATTACCGACGAAGCGGCGATCGAGAAGACGATCGCGGACTGCGCGGCGAAATGGGGCCGCATCGACATCCTGCACAACAATGTCGGGCTCAGCCTGGCGGGCGGCGATTCCGTGATCGAGCAGATCACGCCCGAGGCCTTCGACCGGGTGACTGCGATCAACCTGCGCGGCATGGTGATCACCTGCAAGCACGTGCTGCCGATCATGAAGAAGCAGCAGAGCGGCGTGATCATCAGCATCTCGTCGCTCGCCGTGCTGGAGAGCTATCCCTACGTCACCTACAAGACGTCGAAGGCCGGCGTGATCGCGATGACCGAGCAGATCGCCTACATGTACGCGGCCGACGGCATCCGTGCGAACGTGATCCTGCCGGGGTTGATGAACACGCCGATGGCGGTGGAAGCGCGCGTCAAGGCGAGCGGCAAGTCGCGCGAGCAGGTCATCGCCGAGCGCGACGCCAAGGTGCCGCTCGGCCGGCGCATGGGCACGGCCTGGGACGTCGCCTTTGCCGCGCTGTTCCTCGCCTCCGACGAGGCGCGCTTCATTACCGGTGTGTCATTGCCTGTCGACGGCGGTGCGCATGTCCAGGTCGGCGGCTAGCGCGACCGGGCCCCGACGCGAAATTCCGGACAGCGGAATGCGGACGGCGGCGCGTCAGTGCGCCGAGGGCAGCATCCTGCCGAGCGGGCGGCCGCCGAGCAGGTGGACATGGAAATGCGCGACCTCCTGCAAGCCGTCGGCGCCGGCGTTGGCGATCAGCCGGTAGCCGCTCTCCAGCACGCCCATCTTCTCCGCCACCGCGCGAATGGCGCGCATGAAGCCGACCAGTTCCTCGGCGCTCGCCTTTTCGGAGAAGTCGGAGCTGGAGACGTAGCCGCCTTTCGGGATGATCAGGACGTGCACCGGCGCCTGCGGGCGGATGTCCCTGAAGGCGAGCGCGTGCTCGTTCTCGAAGACCTTGTCGCAGGGGATCTCGCCCCTGAGGATCTTGGCGAAGATATTCTCCGTGTCGTAGCTCATGTCGCCTCCGCGCCGCCGTCCGGTCAGCCGGCCGGCGTTCCCTGGACCATCGCCGACGTCTCCCGGCGCCGCGCCAGGGCCTGCCAGACCGCGTCCGGCGGCAGGTTCTGATCGGCCCACAGCACGAGCAGATGGTAGAGCAGGTCGGCGCTCTCCTCCGCCAGACGAACCTTGTCGCCCCGCACGCCCTCGATCAGCGTTTCCACCGCTTCCTCGCCGACCTTTTGCGCGATCTTGGCGACGCCGCGATGGAACAGCTGCGCGGTCCGCGAGGTATTCGGGTCCGCGCCCTTGCGGCTTTCGATCACCGCGTAGAGCTCATCCAGGATATGCGCGTCGGCTGCCACGGTCCTTCTCCAGAGTTGCCGATGGGGACCCTACCTATCAGAAAAGCCGCGCCCTGTCAGGCACGAACGGGGATGCCCGCCGCCGCCATATGCGCCTTCGCCTCGGCGATGGTGTATTCGCCGAAATGGAAGATCGAGGCTGCGAGCACCGCGGACGCATGCCCTTCGCGTACGCCGTCGACCATGTGGTCGAGGGTGCCGACGCCGCCGCTGGCGATCAGCGGCACAGGGATGCTGTCCGCCACCGTCCGGTTCAGCGCGTTGTCGAAGCCGCTCTTCGTGCCGTCCTTGTCCATCGAGGTGAGCAGGATCTCGCCCGCGCCGAGGCTGACCATGCGCTTCGCCCATTCGACCGCGTCGATCCCCGTCGGCTTACGGCCGCCATGAGTGAAGATCTCCCATTTGCCGGGGCCGGTCTGCTTGGCGTCGATGGCGACCACGATGCACTGCGCGCCGAAGCGCTCGGACGCCTCGGCGACGAATTCCGGGCGATGCACCGCGGCGGTGTTGATCGAGACCTTGTCCGCGCCGGCCAGCAGCAGCTTGCGGATGTCGTCCGTCGTGCGCACGCCGCCGCCGACCGTGAGCGGCATGAAGCACTGCTCCGCCGTGCCGCGCACCACGTCGTAGATCGTCTCGCGGTTCTCGTGCGAGGCGGTGATGTCGAGGAAGCAGAGCTCGTCGGCCCCCGCCGCGTCGTAGACCTTGGCCTGCTCGACCGGGTCGCCGGCGTCGATCAGGTCGACGAAGCGCACGCCCTTGACCACGCGGCCGGCATGCACGTCGAGGCAGGGGATGATGCGGATCTTCAGCATACCGGTTACGAAGCCTCCGCGCTTTCCCCGGCGAGCGCGGCGAGTGCGAGCGCAAGGTCGATGCGTCCGTCGTAGAGCGCGCGGCCGACGATCGCGCCGGCGATGCCGGGCGCCGCCGCCAGCGCCTCGAGGTCGCCGATTGAGGAGACGCCGCCGCTCGCGATCACCGGCGTCGAGACGGCCTTCGCGAGCGCCGCGGTGGCCGCGACGTTCGGGCCCTGCAGCACGCCGTCCCGGTCGATGTCGGTGTAGATGATCGCCGCGGCGCCGGCGTCTTCGAAGCGCAGCGCCAGCTCCCGCGCATCGAGGTCCGAGACCTCGGCCCAGCCTTCGACCGCGACACGGCCGCCGCGCGCGTCGATGCCGAGCGCGACCTTGCCGGGCCACTTGCGGCACGCCTCGCGCACCAGGTCCGGATTCTTCACCGCGACGGTACCGAGGACGACGCGCGAGACGCCGGCGTCGAGCCAGGTCTCGATCGTGGCCAGGCTGCGGATGCCGCCGCCGAGCTGCACCGGAAGATCGGTCGCCGCCAGGATGCCCTCGACCGCGCCGGCATTGACCGGGCGGCCCTCGAAGGCGCCGTTGAGATCGACCACATGCAGCCAGGCCGCGCCGGCGTCGGCGAAGCGCCGCGCCTGGTCCGCCGGCTGCTCGTTGAACACGGTCGCCTGCGCCATGTCGCCCCGCACGAGACGCACGCACTGGCCGTTCTTCAGGTCGATCGCGGGGTAGAGGATCACCTTCGCGCTCCTTCCGCGATCAGCGCGGGGTTGAGCACCTTGCTGTAGAAGTGGCCGGCGATCCACTTGCCGCCGACGCGCGCGTAATAGGGATGCGTGCCCCAGCGCTGATAGCCGAGCCGCTCGTACAGCATGATCGCCGCGCGCTGGGTTTCGCGGACGTCAAGATTGATGATGGCGAAGCCCTCTTTCCGCGCCGCTTCCTCGACCGCGACCACGAGCCCGCGCGCAAGCCCGTGGCCGCGCGCCCAGGGCGCCACGAAGGATGTCGTCAGGTTGGCGGCATGCGCCTGCGCCTCGTTGTTGCGCGTCGGCCGCACGAGCTGGGCCGAGCCGCCGATCACGCCGTCGAGCCGGGCGACGAAGAGGCTGCGCTCGGGCACCAGCAGCACGCCCTGCCAGAAGGCCTCCAGCACATGGCGCGGCGGCGGGCGCAGCCAGCCGAAGCCGCCGCCGTCGCGGATCGCCGCCTCCGCCGCGTCGCACAGGTCGTGCCGGTCCGCGCCCTTGAGCTCGGTGACCGCCTCGACCGCGATCTGGACCGTCGTTTCCGTCATCGCCCCTGCTTCTTCGCCCTGCCGGCGCCGCGCCTCACGGCGTCCAGCGCAGAAAATTTCCGATCAGGCGCAGTCCCGCCGCCTGGCTCTTCTCCGGGTGGAACTGCGTCCCCACCATGTTGTCGCGTCCGACCGCCGCGGTGATCGCGCCGCCATGGTCCGCCGTCGCCAGCACCGCACCCGGCTCGCGCGCCACCAGATGGTAACTGTGCACGAAATAGACGTCGGTGCCGTCGCCAAGTCCATCCAGCACGGGATGCGGCTTCAGGATGGTCAGCGCGTTCCAGCCCATATGCGGCACCTTGAGCGCCGGATCGGCGGGCGTTATGGCGCGCACTTCGCCGGCGATCCAGCCCAGCCCGGGGTGGCGGCCATGCTCGAGCCCGACTTCCGCCATGAGCTGCATGCCGACGCAGATGCCGAGGAAGGGCCGGCCCTTGGCGATCACCGCCTCGGTCAGCGCCTCGACCATGCCGTCGAGCCGGTCGATGCCGCGGCGGCAGTCGCCGAACGCGCCGACGCCGGGCAACACCACGCGGTCCGCCCCGGCAACGGCGTCCGGGTCGCTGGTCACCAGGATCGGCTCCTGCGCCTGGCGCTCGAACGCCTTGGCCGCCGAGCGCAAATTGCCCGATCCGTGATCGATAATCGCGACGGTCATTTTCGTCAGTTCCGGCTTCGTCGATGGCCACCCCGGCGCCGGCGCGCCCGGGCGGTGCTTCTTATAATGATCCGCCCAGCACGCCCTTGGTGGACGGAATGACATTGGCCTGGCGCGGATCGATGTCAATTGCCTGCTTCAGCGCCCGCGCCAGGCCCTTGTAGCATGATTCCACGATATGGTGGTTGTTCTCGCCGTATAGGTTTTCCACATGAAGGGTTACTCCGGCCGATTGCGCGAAGGCCTGGAACCACTCCTTGAACAGCTCGGTGTCCATGTCGCCGAGCTTCGGACGCGTGAAGGCGACCTTCCAGATCAGATAGGGCCGGTTCGAGCAATCGAGCGCGACGCGGGTCAGCGTCTCATCCATCGGGATGAGCGCCTGGCCGTAGCGCACGATGCCCTTGCGGTCGCCGAGCGCGGTCGAAATGGCCTCGCCGACGGCATAGCCGGAATCCTCGGTGGTGTGGTGGAAGTCGATATGCAGGTCGCCCTTCGCCCGCACCGCGAGGTTGATCAGGCTATGGCGCGAGAGCTGCTCGAGCATATGGTCGAGAAACCCGATCCCGGTGCTGACGTCGTAGACGCCGGTGCCGTCCAGGTCGAGATCGACCTGGATCTGGGTCTCCTTGGTGTTACGCTGCACGCTCGCCTTGCGCATGGCGGCCTCTCGTCCTTTGCCGGGCCGTCTTTTATCATCCTCCCTGCCAAAGGGCCAGCCTGGAAAGCCTGCCCCGCCAAGGCCTTCGCCCGAAATCGCCAGGGTTTCCCGGCGCCTGCGCCCTTGATCCAGGGCCGGAAAAGCGCCACATGGTAACTTCGATACCCGGGAGCGACGCCCGTCGGCGGCGCGATCCCCCTCAGCAAAGGAGCGCCATGAGCGATCCCGTCACCTGGCACGGCACGACCATTCTATCCGTCCGCAAGGGCGGCAGCGTGGTCATCGCCGGCGACGGCCAGGTCAGCCTTGGCCAGACCGTGATCAAATCCAACGCCCGCAAGGTACGGCGCCTCGGCGACGGCAACGTCATCGCCGGCTTCGCCGGCGCCACGGCGGACGCCTTCACCCTGTTCGAGCGGCTCGAGGCCAAGCTCGAGCAGTATGCGGGCCAGCTCACCCGGGCCTGTGTCGAGCTCGCCAAGGACTGGCGCACCGACCGCTACCTGCGGCGGCTCGAGGCGATGATGGCGGTCGCCGACAAGACGGTCTCGCTCACGCTGACCGGCAACGGCGACGTGCTCGAGCCCGAGGACGGATTGATCGGCATCGGCTCGGGCGGCGCCTTTGCGCTGGCCGCGGCGCGCGCGCTGATCGGCATCGACGATCTCGACGCCGAGGAGATCGCCCGCCGGTCGATGAAAATCGCCGCCGGGATCTGCATCTACACCAACGAAAACATCATCGTCGAAAAGCTATGAGCGTCTTCAGCCCGCGGGAAATCGTTTCGGAGCTCGACCGCTTCATCGTCGGTCAGAACGACGCCAAGCGCGCCGTCGCGATCGCGCTGCGCAACCGCTGGCGCCGCCAGCAGCTCCCCGAAGAAATGCGCCAGGAAGTGCTGCCGAAGAACATCCTGATGATCGGCCCGACCGGCGTCGGCAAGACCGAGATCGCGCGCCGGCTCGCCAAGCTGGCGAACGCGCCTTTCATCAAGGTCGAGGCAACCAAGTTCACCGAGGTCGGCTATGTCGGCCGCGACGTCGAGCAGATCGTCCGCGACCTGGTCGAGACGGCGATTCATATGAGCCGCGAGGAGCTTCGCAAGGAAGTGACCCCGAAGGCCGAGGTCATGGCAGAGAAGCGGGTGCTCGACGCTCTGGTCGGCGAAAATGCCAGCGAGGCGACGCGCCAGTCCTTCCGCCAGAAGCTTCGCGCCGGCGAACTCGATCAGAAGGAGGTCGAGATCGACGTCGCCGACACCGGCTCGGTCGGCCTGCCGACCTTCGACGTGCCCGGCATGCCCGGCGCGCAGATGGGCATGATCAACCTCAACGACGTGCTGGGAAAGGCCTTCGGCGGACAGCGCACCAAGCGCCGACGCATGACCGTCGCGGAATCCTATGAAGTACTGATCACCGAAGAGAGCGACAACCTGCTCGACCAGGAACAGGTCGTGCGCGCGGCGATCGAGCATGTCGAGCAAAACGGCATCGTCTTCATCGACGAGATCGACAAGGTCTCGGCGCGCTCGGACCGCCACGGCGCCGACGTCAGCCGCGAAGGCGTGCAGCGCGACCTGCTGCCGCTGATCGAGGGCACGACGGTCTCGACGAAATATGGCCCGGTGCTGACCGACCACATCCTGTTCATCGCGTCCGGCGCCTTCCACCTCGCCAAGCCGTCCGACCTGCTGCCCGAGCTGCAGGGCCGGCTGCCGATCCGCGTCGAGCTCAAGGCGCTGTCGCAGAAGGATTTCGAGCGCATCCTGCGCGAGCCGGAAAACAGCCTGATCAAGCAGTACATCGCGCTGCTCGAGACCGAGAAGGTAAAGCTCGACTTCACCGAGGAGGCGATCGACGAGCTCGCGCGGCTCGCCGCCGAGATCAACGAGAATGTCGAGAATATCGGCGCGCGGCGGCTGCACACGGTGCTGGAGAAGCTGCTGGAGGACATCAGCTTCACCGCCACCGACCGCTCCGGCGAAACGGTCACCATCGACGCCGACTTCGTGCAGAAGACGGTCTCCGAGCTGGCCAAGGATAGCGACCTGTCGAAGTTTATTTTGTAGTCGGGCATCGAGCCAATGGACGGTCCGGCGCGCATGGACCCCACGGTTTATCCGTGGGGTGACGTGTCATAGTTGCACTCACCTCTCAACGTCATGCCGCGATTTATCCGTTGCATCCACTGACGGACTGCGCAGTCAGCACAGCCTTTCCTGTCTCGTGACGAAGACTTTTCCCGACACTGGATTGCGGCAGCAACTGTGACGGAACCCGTACGCGCCTACTTCCCCTTCTTCACCTCTTCCAGCATCCGCGTGATCGCGTCGGGCGGCAGGTCGGCGATGCGTTCGGCGAGCAGGTTGGCGAGCTCGGTCGCTTCCGGGCTGAGACCCGAGGTGTCCACGATGACGCGCGGGTGGGAGAGGCGGGCGAGGCGGTGCAAGGCCTCGGCCTCGTCCCAGATGATGTTGAAATAGGCGCAGATCTGGTGCTGCAGCAGCAGGCTCGGCCGGCCGCGCTTGCCGTGCTCGAGCGCCGAGAGATAAGCGGGCGAGACCTCCAGCGCCACCGCCATCTGGGTCAGGGTGACGCCCTTCATGCGCCGCATCTCGCGCAGCTTCTTGCCGAAGGGAGTCATCGCAGCCGCTTCAACAGAATGTAGAGCGCGCCTTCGCCCCCGTCCTTCGGCTGCGCGTGGCTGAAGCAGAGGATGCGCTGGCGCAGGCCCGGCTCGTTGAGCCAGCGCGGCACGGCGTCCCGCAGCACGCCGCCTTCCTCGCGCCAGGTGCCCTTGCCGGTCACCACCAGCACGCAGCGCCGGCCGGCCGCCTGATGGCCTTCGAGAAAGGCAAGAAGGCGGCCATGCGCTTCCGCCTGGGTCATGCCGTGCAGGTCGAGCCGCGCCTCGATCGGCAGTAGCCCGCGCCGGAGCTTGTCGGCGGTGCGCCGGTCGACGCCCGGCGACGCGCCATGCGTCAGCGCCCCAGCCTTGGGCGGCGGCGCGGCGGCCGGGGCAGGAGACTTACGCGGCTGCGGCGGCGCCTCGGATTTTCGTTTCCCGGCGCGCGGGGTGACGCCGGGCTCGGGCGCCTCGCGGTCGGCGAGCGGTTTCACGTCGCCGGTCATCTTCTGCCAGAGCGCCTGCTCCTCGCGGCTCGGGCGCCGGTCCCTACCGGGCATCGCCATCCTCGATCAGCACGATATGCAGCCGGCGCGGCCCATGCGCGCCGAGCTGGATAGTCTGCTCGATATCGGCCGTGCGCGACGGACCGCTAACGAAGTTCACCGCGCGCGGCATGGCGCCGGCGGCGCGCAGCTTGGCCCAGGCGTCTTCGTAGGGCCCCACCACCTGGTCCGCGCGCAGCACGACGATATGCGTATCGGGCAGGAAGTTGAGCGTGGTCGGATGGTCGGGCCCCGAGCGCATCATCAGCGTGCCGGTCTCGGCCACCGCGGCGAAGGCCGGCGTCAGCCCGACCTCGTCATGCCCGTCCGAGCGGCCATAGGTGACGGTCAGCGCCGGCCGCTCGGCCCAGGGCAGTTTCTCGATCTCGGGCGAGGGCGCGGCGCGCAGACTGGCCGGAAGGTTTTCGCGCGCGAGATACTCCGCAACCGCGGCCGGGACATCGGATGCGGTGGCAACGCGTTCGACCGTGGCGCTCAGCGTCAGCGCCTGCTCGACGAACAGATCGACCAGCCCGGCATGGTCGCGGGAGTCGCGCTTGGGGATGGTGCCGCGCGCGTGGCCCTTCAGCCGTGCTTCGGCGGCGGCGCGGGCCGATGCATCGAGCGGCCCGCCGCGCGCGCGGCGGATGATTTCCAGGATCTGGTCGCGCCCGCCGCTCACCGCGCGCCTCCCGCCTTGTCCCAGAGCTGCTGGAAGGTGCGGCCCTGCGGCGCCGGCATGTCGCGATAGCGGGTCCAGCCGCCGGCGAAGGGAAGCCATCGGAAGCGCCCGCGCCGCCCGGCGGCGATCGCGGCCGCGCGTATCTTGATCCCGGTGAACCACTGATAGAGCCGCGGCCGCCGCGCGAAGAAGGCCCAGAGCGCCAAGGCCAGACGCGGCAGCGGCGGGGTCAGGCCTTTGTCGAAGGCGCGCTCGCGGTAATGGCGCATCAGCTTCGGCAGCGGGATCCGCATCGGGCAGACTTCCTCGCACCGGCCGCAGAAAGTCGAGGCGTTCGGCAGGTCGGAGGCTTCTTCGACCCCGATCAGCGTCGGGGTCAGCACCGCGCCCATCGGGCCGGGATAGACCCAGCCGTAAGCGTGCCCGCCAACCGCGCCGTAGACCGGGCAATGGTTCATGCAGGCGCCGCAGCGGATGCAGCGCAGAATCTCCTGCAGCTCGGTGCCGAGCAGCGCGCTGCGCCCGTTGTCGAGCAGCACCACGTGAAACTGTCCCGGGCCGTCGAGATCCTCCGCGCGGCGCGGGCCGGTCGAGAAGGTGGTGTAGGCGGAGAATTCCTGCCCGGTCGCCGAGCGCGCGAGCACGCGAAGGATGGTCGAGGCATCCTCCAGGGTCGGCACGACCTTTTCCAGGCTCGCCGTCACGATGTGGATCTTGGGCAGCGTCTGGGTCAGGTCGCCGTTGCCCTCATTCGTGACGATGACCGTCGAGCCGGTCTCGGCGATCAGGAAATTCGCCCCCGTGATACCGACATCCGCGTCGAGGTAGCGCTGGCGCAGCATGGCGCGCGCCTCGTCGACCAGGGCGCGCGGCTCTTCGAGCTTGCGGTGGGAGTCGAGGTTCTTGTGAGTCGCGTAGAAGGACTGCGCCACCTGCTCCTTGGTCACGTGGATCGCCGGCGCGATGATGTGGCTCGGCGGCTCGTGACGAAGCTGGATGATGTATTCACCGAGATCGGTCTCGACCGGCGTGATGCCGTTGGCCTCGAGGAAGTCGTTGATGCCGATCTCCTCGCCGATCATCGACTTGCCCTTGGTCACGGTCTTCGCATCGACCGAGCGGCAGATCGAAAGGATCGTCTGGCGCGCTTCTTCCGCCGTGCGGCACCAGTGAACCTGGCCGCCGCGTGCCGTCACCTCTTGCTCGAAGCGCTCCAGGTAGAAGTCGAGATGGGCGAGGGTGTGATCCTTGATCGCGCGCGCCTCGTCGCGCAGCCGGTCGAACTCCGGCAGCCGCGCGACCGCCGCCGCGCGGTTCACGACAAAGCCCGCCTTCAGCTTGGCGAGCGCGCGTTGCAAGTCCGGCTCGACCAACGCGTGGCGGACATTCTCCTTGAAAGATCGGCTGGTCGCTTCCATCGCCTACCCTTCGCCCGGGCCATCGCCGATCGCGGCGTCCTCGGTCATGCCGGCGAGGACCTCGGCGACATGGCGCACGCGAACCGCCGCGCCGCGGCGCTTGAGCTTGCCCGCCATATTCAAGAGGCAGCCGAGATCCCCCGCGAGCAGCGTGCCCGCGCCCGTGCCCTCGATGGCGGCGGCCTTGTCCTCGACCATACGGTTGGAGATATCGGGATACTTGACGCAGAAGGTGCCGCCGAAGCCGCAGCACGTTTCCGCACCCGGCAGCTCGACGAGCTCGAGCCCGGCCACGCTCTGCAGCAACTGGCGCGGCTGCTCCTTGATCGACAGCTCGCGCAGGCCGGAGCAGGAGTCGTGATAGGTCACCGTCCCGTCGAAGCGTGCCTCGACCCGCTCCATCCCGCGCACGTCGCGGAGGAAGGAGACGAGCTCGTAGGTGCGTTGCGCCAACGCCTGCGCGCGCGCCGCCGTCTCGGCGTCGTCCGGGAACAGCGTCGGATAATGCGCGCGGATCATGCCGGCGCAGGAGCCGGAGGGCGCCACCACATAGTCATACGTCTCGAAGGCGTCGATCACCTGGCATGCAAGCGCCCGGGTGTCCTTTCGGTCACCGGAATTGTAGGCGGGCTGCCCGCAGCAGGTCTGCAGCCGCGGCACGAAGACGCTGCAGCCAGCCCGTTCGAGCAGCTTGACCGCGGCGAAGCCCACCGACGGGCGGAATAGATCGACGAGACAGGTGACGAAGAGGCCGACCCGGGGGTTATCCGCTCTGCTGGACGACATCGCATCCTCCCTGCAGCCGAGAATGGCCGCAGCGCGGTCGAAAGGCAACGGTATCCCGAGCGTAAACCGGCGCGGTTTTCGTCAGCTCCCGGCCAGCCGCGCGGCGGCGGCGGTCGGGATCAGCAGGTAATAGCGGCCGCGGCTCTTCATCTTGCCGGCATAGGCCATCGCTTCATCGCCATAGCCCCAGAAGAAATCACCGCGGACGACGCCTTTGATCGCGTTGCCGGCGTCCTGGGCCACGACCAGCCGGCGCAACGGACGCTGCTCGGCCGGCCAGGTCGTATCGAGCCAGATGGGCAGGCCGAGCGGTACGTAGCGCCGGTCGACGGCCAGGCTGCGGCCCGGCGTGAGCGGCACGCCCTCGGCCCCGATCGGTCCCGCGTCCGGCGGAATGCCCGTGACGAAGCGGAAGAAGATGTAGCGGGGATTGAGCGCGAGCAGGGACTTCGCCTTTTTCGGATTGCGCCGGATCCATTCGCGCACCGCGGGCCAGGACGCCTTGCCGGGCTGCAGCTCGCCTTGCTGGATCAGGGCGCGGCCGATCGATTCGTAGGGCAAGCCGTTGTGGCCGGCGTAGCCGACGCGGACGACGCTGCCGTCCGGCAGCAAGACCCGGCCCGACCCCTGCACCTGCAACATGAAGACATCGATCGGGTCATCGAACCACAGGAGCTCGAGGCCGCGACCCTTGAGCGCGCCGTCGTCGATAGCGCCGCGCGAGAAATAGGGCACGAGGCGGCCCGCTTCGACGCGGCCGACGATTCGATGGCCTTTCAGCTGCGGATCGAAGTCGCCCAAATTGACCTTCACATGGTCCGCGGGCAGGCGGTAGATCGGCACGGAATAACGCGCGCTCTTCTGGCGGGACCCGCGCAGCTCGATCTCGAAATAGCCGGTGAACAGGCCGTCGCTGCCGTCCGGGCCCGACGCCGCATATGGCCGGAAGTTATGCTCGAAGAAAGCGCGCACCTGCTGCGCCGGGGCGTTCGCCTCCGCCGCGGCCTGCCGGCAGGGCTCGCGCCAGTCGGCTGCGGTGACCACGAGGTCGCTGTCGTTCCCGTTCTTCTTGGCTTTCTTCTCGTCGGTCAGGACAGGGCAGGAGCGGAGGAAAGCGACGAGCGCCGCGCGCGGGTCGTCCTCCTTCCAGCCGGGAAGCCGGTCGTAGCGCACCGGGGCGAGCTGCAGGCCCACCGGCTTGACCGGCGGCTTTTCGCATCCCGCAAGCAGGCCGAGTACCACGGCCACTCCGATCAGCCGAAGAACGGTCCTGTCCCGGAGCATTGCGGGCATACGGCCTTGGAAATCAGTTCGGGCTACGGGTCGCAACCAGCTGCCAGTTCGGATCGGAAGCGCGGGTGTCGCGGCGGAAGGTCCAGATATCGGTGACCTTCTCGATGGCATTCGGATCACCGTCCACAACGTTATGCGCCTCGTCCCGCGTCGCGTTCACCTGCTGGCTGATGAATTTGACGGTGACGAGGGCGTTGCGCTTGTCCTCGAGCTTCGCCTCGATGATCTCCGCCACGTCGATGCCGACCAGCGTCGTCTCGCGCGTCTGGTTGGCGTGCTCACGTGTGCGGATCGCCGCGGCGAAATTGTCGTAGACCTCCTGGCTCAGGAGCGAGCGCAGGGTCTTCATATCGCCGAGCGCGAAGGCGGTGATGACCATCTCGAAGGCGGCGCGGGCGCCCTCGAGGAAGGTCTTTCGCGTGAAGTTCGCGTCGGCGAGCTTGATCTGGGTGAGCGCGGCGCCCAAGGGCGTATCCGGCTCTTCTTCCTGCGGCGGCGCTTCCCGTGGCGGAATCGCAACGATATTGTCGTTGCCCGTCTCGGCGCCCGACTCCTTGCCGGCAATGCGCCCGAAAGGCTCGCGACCCTGGCGCTCATGCCCCGTGCGCTTGCCCAGCACGCTCCCCAGGCGGTAGACGAGGAACGCGGCGATCATCGCGAACAGGATTATGTCGAAATATTCGAACCCGCCGCTCATCCGTTGAACTCTGCTCCCGTGGGCATGGCTGGGTGGTCCCTTCCGGGGCCGATCCCCCTTGTTTCCTGCCGGACCTCCGTTGAATGCGCAGGCTTCCGACCTTAGGTTATCTATCAGGGCACGCAAAGATCCGGCGCTCGGCCCCGGCGGTATTCAGTCAATTGCGCCCCGTCGGCTCATTTATGTTAGATAGGCAGTTCGCCGGGAAAGGGCAAGCATGCCAATTTTAATACTTCTCGCCTTCCTTTGCATCCCAATCGCAGAGATCGCGGTTTTTATCAAGGCGGGACAGATCATCGGCGTCGGCTGGACCCTGGCCCTCGTGGTGCTGACCGCGGTGCTGGGCACGGCGTTGCTGCGCCGCCAGGGGCTGCGAACCCTGACATTGGCGCAGGAAAAGCTCAACCGGGGCGAGTTGCCCGTGGGCGAGCTCTTCGACGGCCTCTGCCTGCTCGCGGCGGGGGCGCTCCTCCTGACCCCCGGCTTCATCACGGACATCATCGGCTTGGCCTTGTTCATTCCGCCGGTACGGAAATTGCTCGGCACCGCCATGTTGAAGGCGTTCCTGCGCGGCCGCAACACGCATGTCTGGGTTAATGGCGAGGAGGTGACGCCGGGCGGCGGGCCGATCATCGACGGCGATTATACGGATGTCACCGGCGGCAAGGACGACAGCCATGGCGGGCCCGGCCGCATCGGCCACCAGCCCGGGCCGGCCGGGGCCAGCCCCTGGCACCGACCGGGTTAAGGCGCCTTCCGGGAGCAGTCGCCCGTGATCCTGATGCGCCACGGCCAATCGCATTTCAACGTGCATTTCGGCAAGACACGCCAAGACCCCGGTCTGCGCGACCCCGGGCTCACGGATCTCGGCCGCCAGCAGGTTTCCGCAGCCGCCGAGACCCTGCGCGGGCATGAGGTCCGCGCCATCATGGCAAGCCCCTATACGCGCACCCTGGAAACCGCCGAGATCGTGGCCAGCGTGCTCGGCCTTCCCGTCGCGGTCGACCCGATCATCGGCGAGCGGGCCTGCTTCACCTGCGATATCGGCACGCCGCGCCGGGACCTGATCGCCCGCTGGCCACAGCTCGCGCTCCACCACATCGAAGAGCACTGGTGGCCCGCGATTGAGGAAAGCGACACCGCGCTCGACCAACGATGCCGGGCGTTCCGTTCACGCATGACGGAAGCCGGCGCCTGGCAGGGCGTGCTCGTCGTGACCCACTGGGGCGTGATCCGGGCGCTGACCGGTCATCGGGTCGAGAACGCCGAGCTGGTACGCTTCGATCCGTCGGCCGAGCATCCGGGCGGCGGCACGGTTGTACCGCCTCCCAATCCGTGCTAGCCAGCGACCCGTCAAGAACAAAGCACGCCTGAGGAGCAAGCCATGCCCAGCGATGCCGCAGATCCGGGCGCCGGGAACCCGGAGCCCCAGAAGAGTCTGCCGCTGTACTTCACGCTTCAGTTCATCAAGGACCTTTCCTTCGAGAACCCGAGGGCGCCGGAGATCTACGAGAATTTTGAGCAGCCCGACGTCAACATCAACGTCAACGTCAACGCGCGGAACATTGCCGGGCGGACGTACGAGGTGACGCTGCGCTTGTCGATCGACGCACAGGCCAGCGGCCAGTCGACCTTCCTGGTCGAGCTGGAGTATTGCGGAATCGCGCAAGTCAGCGATGAGGTCAACGAGGCGGATGTGCAGCCGCTCGTCCTGATCGAAGGGCCGCGCATGCTGTTCCCCTTCGCCCGCGCGATCATCGCGAATCTGACGCGCGATGCCGCCTATCCGCTGCTGCTTCTCGGCCAGATGGATTTCGTCGAGATGTACCGCGCCGGCCTCCAGCTGGCGCAACAGCGCGATCAGGGCTGAGCCGCCTCGCCTTCAGCGCTGCCAGATCGGATTGGCGAGGGCGGCGACCATTTGGGCGTGGGCGGCCTCTTCCTCGGCCGACGGCGCATGCGGCCGCGCAGGGCGCAACGGGCGGCTGACCGCCTGGGTCGCGGCCTTCACTTCGCGACGTTCCGTCGCCAGCTCCAGGCCCGGTTGCCGGCCACCGATCAGCTCCAGATAGACCAGCGCCAGCAATTCGGCGTCGAGCAGCGCACCATGCTTGTCGCGTGAGCTGTTGTCGATCTCGAAGCGACGGCACAGCGCGTCGAGGCTCGCCTGCGCGCCGGGAAAGCGCTGCCGTGCCATCTGAACGGTGTCGACGGCACGCGTCATCGGGATTGGCGCGTGCTCCAGACGCTCGAGTTCGGCGTTGAGAAACTTGAGATCGAAGCTCGCATTGTGGATCACGAGCTTCGCCTCACCGATGAATTCCAAGAAGGCCGCCGCGACCGACGCAAAGACGGGGTGCTGCGAGAGGAACGCCTCCGACAGGCCGTGCACCGCGAAGGCTTCGTCCGGCATGTCGCGTTCCGGATTGATGTATTGATGATAGGTCGCGCCGGTCGGGATATGGTTGATCAGCTCGATACAGCCGATCTCGATCACCCGGTGTCCGGCATTCGGATCGAGGCCCGTCGTTTCCGTATCGAGGACGATCTCACGCATCCGCTTTCATCCTTCGCTGATCAGCGCGGCGGCCAATGCTTGCCAGTCTTGCGCGACATTCGCTGCACGATTTCCGCAAGGCGCCGCAATGTCAATCGGTGTCCGAGCCCGCTCGGGACAATAAATTTCGCGCGCCGCCGCTTTTCCGATTCCGGCATCTGCCGCGCGCGGATTTCGTCAAGCCGCGCGCGCGTCATGCCCGGCCGCCGCAGCACGCGGCTGGCCTGGATAAACGCGGGCGCACTGACGAGGATCGTCGCATCGCACTGCCGGTCGCCCTTCGTCTCGAACAGCAGCGGCACGTCGAGCGCGACGACCTTGCGTCGCCGCGAGGCCCAAAGCCGGAGGAAGCGGCCCTTCTCTTCGGCGACCATGGGATGAAGGATCGCCTCGAGCCGTTTCAGCGCTACCGGATCACCGAACACGCGCGCACCCAGGGCCGTGCGATCGACGGCGCCATCCTTCACGACGCCCGGGAAGGCCTTCTCGATGCGGGCGACCGCGCGGCCGCCGCGTCCGATCAGCCGATGCACCGCGGCGTCGGAATCATGCACCGGCACGCCGAGCCGCCGCAGCATGGCCGCGGCGGTGCTTTTGCCCATCCCGATCGATCCCGTTAAGCCGATGATGACCATGCGAGGCGGCTACCGATGCTCAGCACAGATCTTCGAGAACGAAACGGCGCAGCGCGTCGTCGACCTCGGGCCGCACGCCGAACCATTTCTCGAATCCCGGCTGCGCTTGATAGAGCAGCATGCCGAGACCATCAACGGTCTGGTTGCCGCGCGCCGCCGCGTCGCGCAGAAGGGGTGTCTGTAACGGCGTGTAGACGATATCGGTCACCACCGCCGTCGTCGGCAGGCGCGCGAGATCGAGCGCGAGCGGCTCGTGCCCCTGCATGCCGAGCGTCGTCGTGTTGACGACCAGCGCCGCGCCGGCAAGCGCTTCCGTCCGATCTTCCCAGTCGATGACTTGGATGGCACCGCCGAGCTCGGCCGCGAGCGATTCCGCGCGTGCGCGTGTCCGATTGGTGACGCGCAACGCCGGCACGCCGGCATCCAATAGAGCGACGACGATCGCACGTGCCGCGCCGCCGGCGCCGAGCACGACGGCCGGGCCGGACGTCGCATCCCATGTCGCCGAACGCCGGACACTTTCGATGAAGCCGAAGGCGTCGGTGTTGCTGCCGATCAGGCGGCCGGACGCATCGACCACCACCGTGTTGACGGCGCCGATCCGGCGCGCCTGTGCGTCGACCGTGTCGCACCGCGCCAGCGCCGCTTCCTTATGGGGCACCGTGATGTTGACGCCGCGGAAGCCGAGTGCCGGCAGCGCGCGAAAAGCGGCGGCGAAGTTTTCCGGCGTTACGGCAAGCGGAATATAAGTGCCGTCGATGCCATGGCGGTCGAGCCAGAATCCATGCAGCCGGGGCGACCGCGAATGCGCGATCGGCCAGCCGAATATTCCGGCGATCTTAGCCTTGCCGCTGAGAATCATGCCGCAACGATCCCGTGGCCGCGCAAAAAGTCAAGCAGCGGCAGTAGCGGCAATCCGAGGATGGTAAAGAAATCCCCTTCGACCCGGGTGAAGAGCTGTGCGCCGAGGCCTTCGAGACGGTAGGCGCCGACCGTGCTGCAGACATCCGAACCGGCGGTCTGCAAATAGCTCTCTATAAAAGCGTCGCTGAGCGGCCGCATCGTCAAGGTCGCGCACTCGACATGCTGCCACACGCGCGCGCCGGCGCGCACGACGACGGCCGCCGTGATCAAGTCATGTGAGCGGCCCCGGAGACTCATCAGATGTGCGCGGGCATGATCGATATCGGGCGGCTTGTCGAACCAAACGCCATTGCAGTCGAGCATCTGGTCGGCGCCGATCACGAAGGCGTCGGGATGGCGGCGTGATACCTGCTGTGCCTTGAGATCGGCGAGCGTAACGGCGACGTGCGCGGCATCGGCGCCTTCCGCGCGCAGGGACTGTTTCACCGTGTCCTCGTCGACGCCGGCCACGTCTTGCATGATCGTCAAGCCAGCCTGACGCAAGACCGCAACCCGTGACGCGCTGGCCGAGGCAAGGACAAGCGCCGGTCGATCTGCGCTATTCGGCACTGCCGCCCTTTTCCTTCTCATAAACTTGCAGGATGGACGCTGCCGTCTCTTCGATCGAACGTCTGGTTACGTCGATCACCGGCCATCCGTTGGTCGCGAAAAGGCGACGCGCCGCAGCGACCTCGGCGCGGACAACTTCCGGATCGACATAGTCGGTGTCGTCCTCTTGTGCCAGCAGGCGGAGGCGATTGCGACGAAGCTGGATGAGCCGCTCTGGCGTCTTGGTTAGACCGATGACCAACGGACCGCCGCTCTTCGCCGCGGTGAAAAGCTCCGGCGGCGGTTCGACACCAGGTACGAGCGGGACGTTCGCGACCTTGAGACCGCGGTTCGCGAGATACATCGAGGTCGGTGTCTTCGACGTACGCGACACGCCGACCAGAATGATATCGGCGGTATGAATGGTACCCAACCCTTGCCCGTCGTCATGGTTGAGCGCGAAGGTCATCGCATCGATGCGATCGAAATATTCGGAGTCGAGAACATGCTGCCGACCCGCTTCGCCGCGGCTCTCGATCCCGAGGTAACTGGCGAGGGTTCCAATCACGGGATCGAGCACGGGGATGCAGGGAACGCCGAGATGGCGGCAGCCGGTTTCGAGCGCGCGACGTAGCGGATCGTTGACGATGGTGAACATCACCACGCCGGGATTTTCGGCGACGCTGGCGAGCACCTTGTCGACATGCCCCGTCGTCCGCACCAAGGTCCAATGGTGCTCATGCGGCTCTACGCCTTCGAACTGGGCAATACAGGCACGCGCGACGCTATGGATCGTCTCGCCGGTCGCGTCTGACACCAGGTGAAGGTGGAACTCGCGCGCGACGCCGCGGCTCGGGGTCCTGTCGTTCACGAAATCGGAGCCTCACATCCTGTTCGCAGATTGGGGATAAATCGGGCTTTCCTTGAATCGGTCCTTTTCATGCCCAGTCCGCAACTTTCCACCCAGCCGTTTCACGCGTGTACATAACTCTTTCGCACCAGCCGGGACTACCGGGAGAACTCAGTCGGCGAGGGCGTTATACACTTCTCTCCCGTATTTCCCTATCGAGCCAAGCCCGCGAGTCGCGGCGTGATTGAGCCCGCTTATACACAAAGGCGGGATTTATGCACAGAACTCGTGTATGGCCTGTCACGTTACAATAATCCCCGTCATCCACCGCAATACTACAACCCCAATACTTTTAATTTCTTATATGGTAGGGAAGGGCGGAATAACTCTTTTCCTCTCAACGCGGCCAAGTCATCGATGACGCTCTCCGCCAAGCCCCTGCTCCGTACGCTCGCCGGCGAGACGCTGACACCGCCTCCCGTATGGCTGATGCGGCAAGCAGGACGGTACCTACCGGAATACCGGAGGATTCGCGCCAAGGTCCGCGACTTTCTCGAGCTCTGTTTTACGCCGGAACTGGCAACCGAAGTGACCTTGCAACCGATCCGGCGCTATGGCTTCGATGCCGCGATCCTGTTTTCCGATATCCTGGTCATCCCGCATGCCTTGGGACAGGCAGTGCGCTTTGCCGAAGGCGAGGGGCCCAAGCTCGAGGCGGTGCGCGATATTCGTGACCTGAAGCAGCTTTCGATCGATCACGTGCGGTCCGACGCATCGCCGCTTGCTGCAGTCTACGAAGCGGTCACCGCGATCCGCGATGCGCTTCCCGAGGCCACCGCGCTGATCGGGTTTGCCGGCGCGCCCTGGACGGTCGCCTGCTACATGGTCGAGGGTGGGACGAGCCGCGAGTTTCATGTTGTGAAGCAATGGGCCATGGGGAATCCGGGCGGGTTCGCCGAGCTGATCAATCTGATCACCGACGCGACGATCATCCATTTGGAGAAGCAGATCGCGGCGGGCGCCGAAGTGATCCAGCTTTTCGACAGCCATGCCGGCGTGCTTCCCGATGGCGCTTATGAGCGCTGGGTGATCGAGCCGAACGCGAAGATCGTCAGCGCGCTGCGCGCCAAGCATCCGGCGGTGCCGATCATCGGCTTCCCCCGCGGCTCGGGGACGCGCTATGAGGCCTTCGTGAGGGCGACGAGGGTTACCGCCGTGTCCGTTGACAGCGCGGTGCCGGCAAGCTGGGCGGCCGAGCGATTGCAACCGCATACGGTCGTGCAGGGTAACCTCGATCCGGTCTATCTGCTGACCGGCGGGCCGGCGATGCATGAAGCAGCGCGCTCCATCCTGGACCAGCTTGGCCGGGGTCCGATGATCTTCAATCTCGGGCATGGCGTGATCAAGGAGACGCCGCCTGACCATGTAACCGATCTGCTTGCCTGCATCCGTGGCGATGGTGCGTGATGAGCAGGCTTGCGGTCGTTCTCATGAATCTCGGTGGACCCGATCGGCTGGAGTCGGTTCGGCCGTTTCTGTTCAATTTATTCAATGATCGCGCGATCATTGGGCTGCCGCAGCCTGCGCGGTGGTTGCTCGCGCAGTTCATTTCGCGCCGGCGAGCGCCGACGGCGCGCGGGATTTACGCAGAGCTCGGCGGTGGATCGCCGCTGCTGAAGAATACGGAAGACCAGGCGGCGGCGCTGACCGCGGATCTCACGGCGCGCATGCCGGGCGAGACGATCCGCTGCTTCATCGCCATGCGTTATTGGCATCCAATGGCGGACGAGGCCGTCGATGCCGTCCGGGAATGGGGGCCGGACCGGATTCTTCTCCTGCCGCTATATCCGCAATACTCGACGACGACGACCGCGTCATCGCTCCGTCAGTGGCACCAAACCGCAGCCCGAAGGGGCCTTCGGATACCGACCACAACCCTTTGTTGTTATCCGACTCTTGATGGTTTCGTGGCGGCGATAGCAGACCAGATCAGGGACGGGCTCCGGACGATCGGTCGCGAGGCGGTGCCTCGCATCCTGTTTTCGGCACATGGACTGCCGGAAAAGATCGTCGCCCGGGGCGACCCGTATCAATTTCAGGTAGAACGGACCGCCGCGGCCGTGGTCGCTGCCCTGCATGGCGAATCCTTCGACTGGGTGGTGTGTTATCAAAGCCGCGTCGGGCCGCTCGAGTGGATCCGCCCCTATACCGAGGATGAAATCCGCCGGGCCGGGGCGGAGGGCGTGCCGCTGATCGTGGCGCCGATTGCCTTCGTGTCGGAGCATTCGGAGACCTTGGTCGAGCTCGACATCGAGTACCGGAAGCTCGCCGAGCGCGCCGGTGTTCCGAGGTATCATCGGGTGGCGACGGTGAATAGCGCCGGCGCCTTCGTCGCGTCGTTGAGCGGGCTGGCGGCTGATGCGCTGGCCGGCGGCGAGAGGCTTTGCAGCGGCGACGGCGGGCGTCTCTGTCCGGCCGACAGGACGCAGTGCGCCTTCGCGGCCAGCGCGTAAAGGGAAGGCTTCAAGGGAAAGGAAAAATGGTCGAATCCTACCAATGGATCAAGGCGATGCATCTTATCAGCGTGTTTGCCTGGATGGCGGGCATGCTCTATCTGCCTCGGCTGTTCGTGTACCACTGCGCCGCCGCGCCCGGCTCGGAGATGTCAGAAACCTTCAAGGTCATGGAGCGGCGGCTGCTGCGCGGGATCATGGGACCAGCCATGATTGCCGCCTGGGTTTTCGGCCTTTGGCTGCTGTATCTCAGCGAGGCCTGGAAAGAGCCGTGGATGATGGCGAAATTTGCTCTTGTCTTGGCGATGACGGTGATGCATCACATGTTCGCCTTGTGGCGAAAAGATTTCGAAGCGGACCGCAACACGCGGCCGGCGAAGTTCTACCGTATCGCCAACGAGGTGCCGACCGTTCTGCTGATCGGCATCGTCATTCTCGTTATTGTCCAACCTTTCTGAGATCGTCCACCCGCCCCGGAAAATCATGGTTACCACCGGTCGCAAGACGATTTTAGTCTTGTTTTGTTCCCGCAAATGTATATATATCGGGCAACGGGCCTGGAGCTTCCGCGAAATGATCTTCCCTGATCGACAGGGGAGAGGCTAGCTGGTTCAGGCTGAATCTCCCAAAGATTAGTCTCCTAAAAAGAAGAAGCTCGTATCCGCCTTCCCGCGGAAGCATTTGTCAAATCCCAACTTTTCAGCGCCTTCATCCACACACGTCACACAAAAAAGCGGCATAGCAATGAAATTCGAAGAGGTACATCTACACGATCTCAAGCAAAAAGCGCCGGCTGAGCTCCTCAGCATCGCCGAAGAGCTGGAGATCGAAAACGCCAGCATGCTTCGCAAGCAGGACATGATGTTTGCGATCCTAAAGGAACTGGCGGAACAGGAAGTTCCCATCACGGGCGATGGCGTTCTGGAGGTTCTCCAGGACGGGTTCGGGTTCCTGCGATCCCCGGAATCGAACTATCTTCCGGGACCCGACGACATCTATGTGAGCCCCAGCCAGGTCCGGCGATTTGGCCTGCGCACCGGCGACACGGTGGAGGGGACGATCCGCTCGCCGAAGGATGGTGAGCGCTATTTCGCCCTGCTCAAGGTCAACAAGGTCAACTTCGATGACCCCGAGCATGTGCGCCATCGCATTAACTTCGACAATCTCACACCGCTCTATCCGGACGAGAAGCTGCAGCTCGAGGTCGAGGACCCGAAGAGCAAGGACTTCACCTGCCGGGTGATCGAGCTCGTCGCGCCGCTCGGCAAAGGGCAGCGCGCCCTGATCGTCGCCCAGCCGCGCACCGGCAAGACGATGATCATGCAGAACATCGCGCACGCGATCACGGCGAACCATCCGGAAGTCTATCTGCTGGTTCTGCTTATCGACGAGCGGCCGGAAGAAGTCACGGACATGGCCCGCTCGGTCAAGGGCGAGGTCGTGAGCTCGACCTTCGATGAACCGGCGTCACGCC
>CAZPFL010000051.1:0-25080 GCA_964585785.1 uncultured Rhodospirillaceae bacterium | reverse complement strand
GGGCCGTCGTTTCGCGTCTGTTTCTAGCCGTATGGTGCGCGCGGACCAAGCAATTTCCACCGTCCGCCTGGCGGCCTGCCTTGTAAAACTGGGTAATATTTCGTTACTTGGCGGTCCTTACCTACTGTGGCAGTTTTCCGCTCAAGGCCGGGAAAAAACAGGCACAAATCACAGAGCTCCGTTGCGTATGAAGACGCCCGATATCGCTGCTGTCATTCTCGGTGCCGGGTTGGGCACGCGCATGAAGTCCGACCTGCCGAAGGTGCTGCACGCGGTCGGCGGTCGGCCGATGATCCGCCATGTGCTCGACACTGTCGCGCCGCTCGAGCCGGCGAAATGCGTCGTCGTGGTCGGGCCGGGCATGGACGCGGTGGCGGAGGCCGTAGCGCCGCATGCGACCGTGGTTCAGCCGGAGCGTCTCGGCACCGCCGACGCGGTCAAGGCGGCGCGCGCGGCGTTGGCCGATTTCCGCCGTGGCACCGTTCTGGTGCTCTATGGTGATACGCCGATGATCACGACCGATACGCTGCGCCGCATGGTGGCCGCGCGCGCCACGGGCGCGTCGATCGTCGTGCTGGGCTTCCGGCCGGCCGATCCCACCGGATACGGCCGGCTCATGCTGGACGTCGCCGGACGTCTCATGGCGATCATCGAGGACCGGGACGCGACGGCGGAACAGCGCACGGTCGGCCTCTGCAATTCCGGCGTGATGGCGATCGACGCGGAGCACCTGTTTCCGCTGATCGACCGCGTCGGCAAGAACAACGCCAAGGGCGAATACTACCTGACCGACATCATCGGCTTCGCCCGGGCGGACGGGCTCGAATGCGCCGTCGTCGAGGCGGACCCGGACGAGCTGATGGGCGTCGACACACGCGCCGCGCTCGCCCGCGCGGAGGCCGCCTGGCAGAAGATGCGCCGCCTGCAGGTGATGGCCGAGGGCGTCACCCTGCTCGATCCCGACAGCGTCTGGCTCAGCGCCGACACCAAGCTCGGCCACGACGTCGTCGTCGGTCCCAACGTCTTCTTCGGTCCCGGCGTCGCCGTCGAGGACAATGCCGAGATCCGCTCCTTCTGCCATCTCGAACAGGCCCGGGTCGGTGAGGGCGCGGTTATCGGTCCTTTCGCGCGGCTCCGGCCCGGCACGGTCGTCGGACGGAACGCGCATGTCGGCAATTTCGTCGAGATCAAGAATGCGGTGCTCGGCGAGGGCGCCAAGGCCAACCATCTGAGCTATATCGGCGATAGCGAGGTCGGCGCGATGACCAATATCGGCGCCGGCACCATCACCTGTAACTACGACGGCTATTCCAAGCACCGCACGGTGATCGGGAAGTCGGTCTTCATCGGCTCGAACACCGCGCTGGTCGCGCCGGTGACCATCGGCGACGGCGCGGTTGTCGGCGCCGGCAGCACGGTGGTGCGCGACGTGCCGGCGGACGCGCTGACCATCGCGCGCGGCCAGCAGGTCGACAAGCCGGGCCGGGCCAAGGCGCTGCGCGAGAAGCTGGCGCAGCAGAAACGTGAGCGTT
This sequence comes from uncultured Rhodospirillaceae bacterium, assembly GCA_964585785.1. Classification (GTDB taxonomy): domain Bacteria; phylum Pseudomonadota; class Alphaproteobacteria; order UBA8366; family UBA8366; genus WHUA01. Next base: position 23,548 of record CAZPFL010000051.1, on the reverse strand, counting down.
CGAAGGGCAAGGGCTGAATGTGCGGGATCATCGGCATCGTCGGAAAGAATCCGGTCGCTCCATTGCTGATCGATGGGCTCAAGCGGCTCGAATACCGGGGCTATGACTCCGCCGGCATCGCCACGCTGGTCAACGGCAAGATCGATCGCCGGCGCGCCGAGGGCCGTTTGGGCAACCTCGCGGCGCTGCTCGAAAAGAAGCCGATCGACGGCGTCATCGGCATCGGCCACACGCGCTGGGCGACGCATGGCGTGCCGAGCGAAATCAACGCGCATCCGCACGCCACCGACAAGGTCGCCGTCGTCCATAACGGCATCATCGAAAATTTCCAGGAGCTGCGCGACGAGCTCTCGGCGCGCGGCAACAAGTTCGAGACGGAGACGGACACCGAGGTCGTCGTCCACCTGGTCACGCGTTTCATCGAGGAAGGGAAGTCGCCGAAGGATGCGGTGGCGGCGGCGCTCAAGCAACTGCATGGCGCCTTCGCGCTGGTGCTCATTTTTAGCGGCCATCATGACCTGATGATCGGCGCGCGGCAGGGCAGCCCGCTCGCGATCGGCTACGGAGACGGCGAGATGTATTTCGGCTCGGACGCGCTGGCGCTGGCGCCGCTGACCCGGCGTATCTGCTATCTCGAAGAGGGCGATTGGGCCGTCGTCTCCAACAAGGACGCGGCGATCTACGACATCGAAGGGCATAAAGTCGACCGGCCGGTGGTCGAGACCGCCATGTCCGGGGCGATGATCGGCAAGGGCAACTACCGCCACTTCATGCTGAAGGAGATCTTCGAGCAGCCGGCGGTCATCGGCGACACGATGCACGCCATGCTGAATCCGGCGGAGCGGACGATCACGCTGCCGGCGCTGCCGATCGATCTCGCCACCGTGCCGCGCGTCTCCATCAGCGCCTGTGGCACTGCGTATTACGCCGGGCTGGTCGGCAAATATTGGATCGAAAAGCTGGCGCGCGTGCCGGTCGAGATCGACGTGGCCTCCGAGTTCCGCTACCGCAACATGCCGATGGTCAAGGGCGGCCTCGCCATGTTCATCAGCCAGTCGGGCGAGACGATGGACACGCTCTCGGCGCTGCGCTACGCGGCGAAGGAAGGGCAGCATATCCTGTCCATCGTCAACGTGCCGGAATCGACCATCGCCCGGGAATCGGAAGGCGTGCTGCGGACGCTGGCGGGCCCGGAGATCGGGGTAGCTTCGACCAAGGCCTTCACGACGCAGCTTACCGTGCTGGCCGCCTTCGCGATCGCCTTCGGCCGCGCGCGCGGCACGCTGCCGGAGAAAGATGCGGCGGATCTGGCCGGCGCGCTCGCCGAGGTGCCGAGCCGGACGGCAGAGGTTCTGGCCGGCTCGGGCGACATCGGCAAGATCGCCGAGCAGCTCGTCGTCGCGCGCGACGTGCTCTATCTCGGCCGCGGCACGAGCTACCCGATCGCGCTGGAAGGCGCGCTCAAGCTGAAGGAAATCTCTTATATCCACGCCGAAGGCTACGCCGCCGGCGAGATGAAGCATGGGCCGATCGCGCTGATCGACGAGGCCGTGCCGGTCATCGTCATCGCGCCCGGCAACGACCCGCTGTTCGAGAAGACGGCGTCGAACGTGCAGGAAGTGATCGCCCGAGGCGGGCGCGTCATCTTCATTTCCGACAAGGAGGGGATCAAGCGCCTGGAGCGTCAGGCCAAGCCGGCCGCGACCATCGCCATGCCGCGAGTCGATCCCTTCGTCACGCCGATCCTTTACTCGATCCCGGTGCAGCTCCTGGCGTATCACACCGCCGTCCTCAAGGGCACGGACGTGGACCAGCCGCGTAATCTGGCGAAGTCGGTGACGGTGGAGTAAGGTCCGCCGGCCGCCGTGCTTGATCTGGCATCCGGCGGCCGGGGACAGATGTGACGATTTCCAATCCGATCTATCGGGAATTCATCGACCTCGGGCTGATCGACAGGCGGAATGTCGAGCAGATCGCGCCGCGGACGCGGGACCTCGAAATACCGGTCTACCGTGACCGGCAGACGAAGCTGATTTTCCTCGAGCGCGTCGAGCGGTCGGACACCTACTACCGGACGGAAAAGCCGGCGGATCGCGACGGCAGCCGGGCGCGCATTCCCATCGCGTCCGGCGACGTGGTGGATACGGCGACGCTCGACGATTCCCGCCGCCGCTTCGAGCAGTTCCGCGAACGCATCGACGGAAAGGTCATCTGCGATTTCGGCTGCGGCTATGGCGACTTCCTTACGTTGGCGGCCGGCGTCGCTGCGAAGGCCTGCGGTGTTGAGCTGCGCGAGGAATGCCTCCGCCAGATCGCCGCGCGCGCGCCTGGGATCGAAACGCGGCAAAGCATCGCCGACCATGCGTCCGACTTCGACGCCGTGACGATGTTCCATGTCCTGGAGCACATCCCGTTCCAGACCGACGTCCTGAAGGCGATCCGCGACAAGCTGAAAGCCGGTGGTGCGATCATCGTCGAGGTCCCGCACGCCGAGGACTTTCTGATCCAGTCCGTGGACATTCCGGAATTCAGGGCTTTCACCTTCTGGAGCGAGCATCTCGTGCTCCATACCCGCGCGTCGCTCGAGGCGGTGATGGCGGCGGCCGGATTCCGCGATGTGCGCGTTCTGCCGCACCAGCGCTACGGCTTCACCAACCACCTCCACTGGTTTCTGGAGCGGAAGCCCGGCGGTCACGAGGCCTTCGCCCGCTTCGAGAATTGCGAGCTCGAAGCGGCTTACCGGAAAGCCCGGGAAGCCGATCTCACCTGCGATACCTTGATCGGCGTCGGGCGAAAATAGCCCTCGCCGCGGCTGCCACGGGTTTTGCGAAAGCGTTGGCGGTGGAGTAGCCTGCGCGCTGGTCCGGCGCTTCCGCCGCGCCGAAACGAGATCCAATTTCGCTGTTTGCCTAGAAGACGCCGCAGGGCGTCCTAGATCGTTCTCTATCATCGAGAAAAGGGAGACTTTGCCATGAAACTGAAAGACTCCAGCCTTTTTCGCCAGCAATGCTACATCGACGGAGAATGGATCGACGCGGACAGCGGCGAGACGATCCCCGTCACCAATCCCGCCAATGGCGAGACGATCGGCGCGATCCCGAAGATGGGCACCGCTGAGACGCGCCGGGCGATCGAGGCCGCCAACCGGGCGTATCCCGCCTGGCGCGCCAAGACGGCGAAGGAGCGCGGCGTGATCCTGCGCAAATGGTTCGACCTGATGATGGCGAACCAGGAAGACCTTGCCGTCCTGATGACGACCGAGCAGGGCAAGCCGCTGGCTGAATCCAGAGGCGAGGTCGCCTATTCCGCCAGCTTCATCGACTGGTTTGCCGAGGAAGGCAAGCGCGCCTACGGCGACACGATACCGGCGCCGAACGCGGACTGGCGTATCGTCGTGACGCGGGAGCCGGTCGGGGTGTGTGCGGCGATCACGCCGTGGAACTTCCCGTCCGCGATGATCGCGCGCAAGGTCGGCCCGGCGCTCGCCGCGGGCTGCACCATGGTCGCCAAGCCGGCGACGCAGACGCCGTACTCCGCCTTCGCGATGGCCGTGCTGGCCGAGCGCGCCGGCGTGCCGAAGGGCGTGTTCAGCGTGCTCACCGGCAAGTCCGGCGAGATCGGCACCGAGATGACGTCCAACCCGATCGTCCGCAAGATCACCTTCACCGGCTCGACCGAGGTCGGCAAGCTGCTGATGAAGCAGGCCGCCGGCACGGTGAAGAAAGTGAGCATGGAGCTCGGCGGCAACGCGCCCTTCCTGGTCTTCGATGACGCGGACCTGGACGCGGCGGTCGAGGGCGCGATCGCGGCCAAGTTCCGCAACACCGGGCAGACCTGCGTCTGCGCCAACCGCATCTACGTGCAGGAAGGGGTCTACGACGCCTTCGCCGACAAGCTGGCGACAGCAGTCGCCAAGATGAAGGTCGGCGACGGCATGGAAGCGGGCGTGGTCCAGGGGCCGCTGATCGACGAGTCCGCGGCCGAGAAGGTCGAGGCGCATATCGCCGACGCTGTGGGCAAGGGCGCCCGGGTCGCGGTCGGCGGCAAGCGGCACGCGCTGGGCGGCACATTCTTCCAGCCGACCGTGCTCACCGACGTGACGACGGACATGGTGGTGACCCGCGAGGAAACCTTCGGTCCCGTCGCGCCGCTGTTCCGCTTCAAGACGGAAGAGGAGGCGGTCGCGCTCGCCAACAATACCGAGTTCGGTCTCGCGTCCTACTTCTACAGCCGCGACATCGGGCGCGTCTGGCGGGTCGCCGAGGCGCTGGAATCCGGCCTCGTGGGCGTCAACGCCGGTGTGATCTCGACCGTCGAGGCGCCGTTCGGCGGCTTCAAGGAGTCCGGCGTCGGCCGCGAAGGCTCGAAATACGGTATCGAGGACTACCTGCAGATCAAATATGTCTGCATGGCGGGTGTGACCCGCTGACGACGGCTGTTATCTTCGACTGTTGCATTCGGAACCGCGCGAGGCCCGGAGGTCTGTTTTTATGCCCAAATACGACTACGACCTGTTCACCATCGGCGCCGGCTCGGGCGGCGTCCGGGCCAGCCGGTTCTCGGCCAATTTCGGCGCGCGGGTCGCCGTGGCGGAGGAACGCTTCATGGGCGGAACCTGCGTCAACGTCGGCTGCATCCCGAAGAAGCTTTTCGCCTACGCCTCGCATTTCTCGGAGGATTTCGAGAACGCTGCCGGCTTCGGGTGGACGGTCGGCGAGCGCAAGTTCGACTGGCCGACGCTCGTCGCCAACAAGAACAAGGAGATCGAGCGCCTCAACGGCATCTACGAGCGGCTGCTGCACGCGGCGGGTGTCGAGATCTTCCGGGCGCGCGCCGCGATCATCGACCCGCACACGGTCGAAGTCGACGGCAAGCGGGTGACGGCGGAGAACATCCTGGTGGCGACGGGCGGCTGGCCGGTCGTGCCGGACATTCAGGGCAAGGATCTGGCGATCACCTCGAACGAGGCCTTCTACCTGGAGAAGCTGCCCGAGAAGATCCTGATCATCGGCGGCGGCTACATCGCGGTCGAGTTCGCGGGCATCTTCAGCGGGCTCGGCGTCGAGGTGATCCAGCTCTATCGCGGCCCGGTCTTCCTGCGCGGCTTCGACGACGACGTGCGTCATTTCCTCGCCGACGAAATGCGCAAGAAGGGCATCGATCTGCGCTTCAACCACAACCTGGTCTGCATCGAGCAGTCCGGCGGCAAGCTGTGCGGGATCTTCGACAGCGGGCTCGAATGCGAGGTGGACGCGGTGATGTATTGCACCGGCCGCGCGCCCAACAGCCGCGGCATCGGGCTCGAAGACGTCGGCGTCAAGCTGGCGGAAAGCGGCGCGGTCAAGGTCGACGACTATTTCCGGACCGCGGTGCCGTCGATCTATGCCATCGGCGATGTCATCGACCGCATGCAGCTCACCCCGGTGGCGCTGGCCGAAGGGATGGCGGTCGCCAACACGCTGTTCAACGGCAAACCGACCAAGATGGACTACGAGGACATCCCGAGCGCGGTGTTCAGCAATCCCAATGTCGGCTGCGTTGGGCTGACCGAGGCGCAGGCGCGCGACCGCTACGGCCGCGTGCGCGTCTTCACCAGCGACTTCAAGGCGCTGAAGCACACGCTCAGCGGCAGTGACGAGCGGACTTTCATGAAGCTCATCGTGCACCGGGACAGCGACCGGGTGCTCGGCTGTCACATGGTCGGGCCTGACGCGGGCGAGATCATCCAGGGCATGGCGATTGCGCTTAAATGCGGCGCGACCAAGGCCCAGTTCGACGCCACCATCGGCATCCACCCGACCGCCGCCGAGGAGTTCGTCACCATGCGGACGCCGGTGCCGGACGAAGAGGAGAAGGACGGGAAGGCCGCATAAGAGGGGCGCCGCCTAGTTCACCCCCACCACGTCGCCCAGCACGGGGCCGATCTCGTCGTTCAGCACGAGGTCGGCGTAGCGGTCGAGGTCGGTCGGGTCGCGGGTCAGGATCACCAGCCGCGCGCCGTGCTCCTTCGCCATCAGCGGAAAGCCCGCCGCCGGGTAGACGACCAGCGACGAGCCGATCGCCAGGAACAGGTCGCATTGCAGCGTCTCGATCTGGGCCAGCCGCATCGCGTCCTCGGGCATCGCCTGGCCGAAGGAGATCGTCGCCGTCTTGACCGCGCCGCCGCAGTGGTTGCAGAGCGGCAGCGTCTCGTCCCGCAGGAAAGCGTCGCGGATCGGCTCGATCTCGTAGCGCGCGCCGCAATCGAGGCAGGAGGCATAGGTCGAGTTGCCGTGCAGCTCGATGATCTTCTCCTCCGGCACCCCCGACTGCTGGTGCAAACCGTCGATATTCTGGGTGATGACGGCGGAGACCTGGCCGGTCCGGACCAGTTTCTCGACCGCCCGGTGGCCGCGGTTGGGCTCGGCGTTCAGCATGGAGCCCTCGCGCGAGAAGCGCTGGCGCCAATATTCCCGCTTGGCGGCGTCGGAGGCGACGAAGTCCTGATACATCACGGGCTTGTACTTCTCCCAGATGCCGCCGGGGCTGCGGAAGTCGGGGATGCCGGATTCCGTGCTGATGCCGGCGCCGGTGAACACCACGGCCCGCTTGCTCTCCGCCAGCAGCCGGGCCAGGGCCGACCGGCCGTTTTCGCGACTGTTCATGGTTTTCGCACCTTGCCTGACCGACTCGGGGCAATCATATCAGCTAAGCCGCCCGATGACGCTGCCTTTGAGGTGGAAAACAGGGCATAATGGTCGTAAAAGCACGATCCCTAGGAGCACAGAATTGGGTGGGAGGCTGAAAATGGCCGAGAAATGGACCCGGGAAAGCTGGAGAAAACTGCCGATAAGGCAGGTCCCAGAGTATCGCGACGCCGCAAAGCTGGAGGCGGTCGAGACCGAGCTGCGCCGGCAGCCCCCGCTGGTTTTCGCGGGCGAGGCGCGCCGGCTCAAGGACTCTCTCGCCAAGGTCTCGGAAGGCAAGGCTTTTCTGCTGCAGGGCGGCGACTGCGCGGAAAGCTTCGCCGAGTTCAGCGCCAACAACATCCGCGATACCTTCAAGGTCCTGCTGCAAATGGCGGTCGTGCTGACCTTCGGCGCGGCCTGCCCGGTGGTCAAGGTCGGCCGGCTGGCGGGCCAGTTCGCCAAGCCGCGCTCCGAGCCGGTCGAGGTCCAGAACGGCGTCGAGCTGCCGAGCTACCGCGGCGACATCGTCAACGGCATCGACTTCACGGCCGAGCAGCGCGAGCCCGACCCGGAGCGCATGCTGAAGGCCTATCACCAGGCCGCTTCGACGCTGAACCTGCTGCGCGCCTTCGCCCAGGGCGGCTTCGCCGACCTGCACAAGGTGCATCAATGGAACCTGGACTTCGTCGCCGACAGCGCCCAAGGCGAGCGCTACGAAGAGCTGTCGGCGCGGATCGGCGAGGCGCTCGACTTCATGGAGGCCTGCGGCCTGACCGGCGACGCGGTGCAGCAGCTCCGCGAGACCGAGTTCTACACCAGCCATGAAGGGCTGCTGCTGCGCTACGAGGAGGCGCTGACCCGCCAGGACAGCCTGACCGGGCTCTGGTACGACTGTTCGGCGCACATGGTCTGGATCGGCGACCGCACGCGCCAGCCTGACGGGGCGCATGTCGAGTTCTTCCGCGGGATCCACAATCCGATCGGCATCAAATGCGGCCCGACGCTGGAGACCGACGACCTGATGCGGCTGATCGAGACGCTCAACCCGGAGAACGAGGCCGGGCGCATCACCCTGATCTCGCGCATGGGCTGCGACAATGTCGAGCGCTACCTGCCGGCGCTGATCCGCGCGGTTCAGCACGACGGCTTCAAGGTGGTGTGGTCGTCCGACCCGATGCACGGCAACACGATCAAGTCGACGACGGGCTACAAGACCCGGCCGTTCGACCGCGTCCTGACCGAGGTGAAGCGGGTCTTCGACGTGCACAACGCGGAGGGCAGCTACGCCGGCGGCATCCATGTCGAGATGACCGGCCAGGATGTGACCGAGTGCTTGGGCGGCGCCCAGGCCATCGGGGACGACCAGCTCTCCCGGCGCTATCACACCCACTGCGATCCGCGGCTGAACGCCAACCAGGCGCTCGAGCTGGCCTTCCTGATCGCCGAGGAGCTGAAGGCGCAGCGCATGGACAACCGGCGCAAGGTCGCCGCCGCGGCGTCCTGATCTAGCTTGTTCGAAGTATCTTCCGGCGGGCGTGGGGCTCTTGCAGCCTCACGCCGGATGCCGGCTTGCGCGCCGGCGGCGGCCGGCCTCGAGGCGCTGGCGCAGCACCAGCGAGCTTTCCACCAGCGCCCAAAGCGAAATCACGATGTAGAAGACGAACATCAGGGCCGTCACGCCGTCGAGCTCGTGCGCCCTGCCCGACAGGAAGAGAAGCAAAAGCACGATGACCAGTAGCGGCCCCGAGCAGAGAAACATGAGCAGGTAGAAGACGACGGCGATCTTGTTCAGGTTCGCCGCGGTGCCGCCGCTGAGGAAGGAGAGGCTCCAGAGCCGCTGACCGCCGCGCCAGCGGGCGAGCGCGTCGGTGGCGACGGTGCCGGGCGCTTTCGGCAGCTTCGAAACCATGCGCATACGGACGCAGGCGAAGCCCATGTTGTTGACGGAGAACACCCCGGCGACCATGACCGCCATGGTGACGCCATGGGCGAGCACGGCGAGCGGCAGGCTCAGCGCGGCCATGTAGAAGTTCAGGATGTCGAAAAAGAAATAGTGGATGCCGGCGAGCAGCAGGACCACGCCGACGGACAGCTCGATCATCTCGGCGCGCAGCAGCTTGGCGATTTCCTGAGGTCCGACGATGCGCGCGGCATCGGGATGCCAGGGCAGGCGGAAGACGGACGGAATGAACGCGACCGCGCCGGTCGGCAACCGGCAGAAGAAGCCGGAGGACGAGCGGACGAAGCCGCCTGGCGGCAACTGGTAGATCCGCTGTAGTGTTCCGCTCGCCATTCTTCCCTCGACTGGTGGCGCGAATCCGCCCGCCTGTTCCGAAATGCTTGATTTTTAGCGGGCGCGTAGGATAGTCGGCTGTGACGCTGGCCGTAGTCGGCGGCCTTCAAAGAGCGTAGTTCAGATTTATGACCGAGCGGTTAACCATAGCTTTTGCCCAGTGCAATCCCGTGGTGGGCGACGTGGACGGCAACATCGCCCGCGTCCGCGAGGTCATGGCGGCTTGCGCGGGCGTCGACCTGATCATGTTTTCCGAGCTTGTGGTATCAGGATACCCGCCCGAGGATCTCGTGCTGAAACCTTTCTTTCAGGACAAGATCGAGGCGGCCGTCGAGGCGCTGGCCAGGGAAACGGGCGGCGGCAAGCCGGCCCTGCTGGTGACCGCGCCGTGGCGCGACAACGGCAAGCTGTACAATGCGGTGCTGCTGCTCGACGGCGGGGCGATCGCGGCAAAGCGGTTCAAATACGACCTGCCGAACTATGGCGTGTTCGACGAAAAGCGGGTGTTCGCACCCGGCCCGATGCCCGGGCCGATCAATTTCCGCGACGTGCGGCTGGGCATCCCGATCTGCGAGGACATCTGGAAGCCGGATGTCGTGGAATGCCTGCAGGAGTCCGGCGCGGAGATCCTGCTCGTGCCGAACGGCTCGCCCTTCGAGAGCGACAAGTATCACGAGCGCCAGATGCACGCGGTCGCGCGCGTGACTGAGAGCGGGCTTCCGCTCGCCTACATCAATCAGGTCGGCGGACAGGACGAGCTGGTGTTCGACGGCGGCTCTTTCGTGCTCAACAGCGACTGCTCGCTGGCGGCGCAGGCGCCGCCCTGGCGGGAGGTAACCCTTGTCACCGAATGGCGCCGCGGCTCGGACGGCCGCTGGCGGTGCGAGCCGGCTGCGACCGCCGCGCCGCCGGAAGGGCTGGACGCGGTCTACAACGCGATGATGCTGGGCCTGCGCGATTATGTCCGGAAGAACGGCTTCCCCGGCATCGTCATCGGCCTGTCGGGCGGCATCGATTCCGCGCTCAGCGCGGCCGTCGCGGTTGATGCGCTCGGCGCCGAGAACGTGCACGCGATCATGATGCCGTCGCCCTATACCAGCCGGGAGAGTCTGGAAGACGCACAGGAAGCGGCCAAGCTCATGGGCATCCGGTACGACGTGGTCCCGATCGAGCCCGCGATGAAGGCCTTCGACGCGATGCTCAAGCCGATTTTCGCCGATCGCGCCGCGGACACGACGGAGGAGAATATCCAGGCGCGCACGCGCGGCATCCTGCTGATGGGCATCTCCAACAAGTTCGGCTCGATGCTGCTGACCACCGGCAACAAGTCGGAGATGGCGGTCGGCTACGCCACCCTGTACGGCGACATGAGCGGCGGCTATTCGGTGCTCAAGGACGTCTACAAGACCGACGTCTTCCGGCTGTCGCACTGGCGCAACCAGCAGCGGCCGGAAAGCGCGCTGGGGCCGGCGGGCCGCATTATCCCCGAGCGCATCATCACCAAGCCGCCCTCGGCCGAGCTGAAGCCGAACCAGACGGACCAGGACAGCCTGCCGCCCTATGACGTGCTGGACGACATCCTGAGCTGCCTCATCGAGGGCGAGATGGGCCTTGCCGAGATCACCGGCCGCGGTCATGACGCGGCGACGGTGCAGCGCGTTTGGCGCATGCTCGACCTTGCGGAATACAAGCGCCGCCAGGCGCCGCCGGGCGTGAAGCTCACGCGCCGCGCGTTTGGGCGGGACCGGCGTTATCCGATCACCAATGCTTTCCGAAAGATCCTCTAGTTTTGCGTGTGCGTGCGCTCTTGGTTTGGCCGAATGATTCCAATTATTTGCGGATCATGTCGGGCGCGGAACGATGTGACCGTCATCCTTGAATCCTGCGGGTCGCTGGCATAGGTTGCGGCCAAGCCAGGATCGACAGAAATCGATGCTTCAGATCTACAACACCGCCAGCCGGCGCAAGGAAGAATTCCGGCCGATCGACAAGCGGCATGTCCGCATGTATGTCTGCGGCCCGACCGTCTACGACTTCGCGCATATCGGCAACGCGCGCCCCGTCGTCGTGTTCGACGTGGTGTACCGCCTGCTCAAGCGGCTCTATCCGAAGGTCACCTATGTCCGCAACATCACGGACGTGGACGACAAGATCAACGCGCGCGCCAAGGAGACCGGCGAGGACATCCGCACGCTGACCGAGCGGACGGCGCAGCAGTTCCACGAGGATATTGCCGCGCTGGGCGCGCTGCCGCCCGACGTCGAGCCGCGCGCGACCGAGCATATTGCGGAGATGATCGCCATCATCAGCGAGCTGCTCGACAAGGGCTACGCCTATCACGAGGACGGTCATGTGCTGTTCCACGTCCCGTCGATGCCGAGCTACGGCGCGCTGTCCGGACATAGCCGCGAAGAGCTGATCGCCGGCGCCCGCGTCGAGGTCGCGCCGTATAAGCGCGACCCGGCGGATTTCGTCCTGTGGAAGCCGAGCGAGACGACGCTGCCCGGCTGGGACAGCCCGTGGGGCCGCGGCCGGCCGGGCTGGCATATCGAATGCTCGGCGATGAGCATGAAGTATCTCGGCGACAGCTTCGACATCCATGGCGGCGGGCGCGACCTGATCTTTCCGCACCACGAGAACGAGATCGCGCAGAGCCGCTGCGCGCATCCGGGCTCGCAATTCGCGAAATACTGGATGCACAACGGCTATCTCATGGCCGAAGGCGAGAAGATGTCGAAGTCGCTCGGCAACTTCTACACCATCCGCGAATTGCTGGACGAGTTCCCGGGCGAGGCGATCCGGCTCGCGCTGTTGCAGACCCACTACCGCCAGCCGCTCGACTTCACCAAGGACAACCTGCGCCAGGCCAAGCAGACGCTCGACCGCTTCTACACGGCCCTGCGTGCGGTGGCGGAAGTCGAGCCCGCGGACGCTGTGGCCGAGGACGTGATCAAGGCGCTCGAGGACGACATCAACACGCCGCTCGCGCTGGCGGCGCTGCATGCCACGCTGAGCGACCTCAACAAGGCCGAGACGGAGGCGGAGAAGGCACGGTTCAAGGGTGTTGTGCTCGACGGCGGCAGCCTGCTCGGCCTCTTCCAGCAGGACCCCGAGGCTTGGCTTCGCGGACGCGCCGACGGCGGCGCCGGACTGGGCGATGCGGAGATCGAGGGCCTGATCGCCCGACGCGCCGAGGCCCGCAAGGCCAGGGACTTCGCGGAGGCGGACCGTATCCGCGCCACGCTGGCGGAAAACAGGGTGATCCTGGAGGACAAGCCCGACGGCACGACGCTCTGGCGGCGCGGCTGAGATACGCTTGCGCGGCCGTCAGGACGCTGGTCTATACTCCGCCCCAACGGGACCTATCATCCGGTCACCAACGCGGTAACGAAGCCGGGCCGAGACCCGGCGCATTACGGGAGGAGCGCCATGCTCTCAGGAAGGACAGCATTGCTGTCCGGTTCGGTCGGCGGTATCGGCTATGCCACCGCCGCGGCGCTGGCCGCCCAGGGCTGCAACGTCATGCTCAACGGCTTCGCCGATCCGGGCGAGATCGAGGAGAATCGCGCGGCGCTCGAGACGGCGCATGGCGTGAAGGCGCGCTACCACGGGGCCGATCTGCGCAACCTCAATGAGATCGAGGATCTCGTGGCCGCGACCGAGCGGGAGCTGGGCCCGGTCGATATCCTGGTGAACAACGCCGTGGTGCGGCATTTCGCCAATGTCGAGGACTTCAAGCCCGAGGACTGGCAGACCGCGCTCGACGTAAACCTTTCAGCGCCCTTCCATCTCATCCGGCTCACGCTCGGCGGCATGAAACAGCGCGGCTGGGGCCGTATCATCAACCTCGCCTCTGCGCTGGGCATCATTGCCATGCCGGGCCGGGTGGACTATGTGGTGACCAAGACGGCGCTGATGGGGATGGCACGCGCCATCGCGATCGAGACACAGCAGGAGCCCAACATCACGGTGAACGCGGTCTGCCCCGGCGCGGTGCGCACGCCGGCGGCCGAGCAGCGCGTCGCGGCGCTCGCCCAGACGAAGGGGATCAGCATCGAGGCGGCGACCCGCGCGTTCCTCGACGGCCGGCAGCCGAGCCAGCGCTTCATCGATCCCGGCCAGGTCGGCGCCTTGATCGCCTTCCTCTGCAGCGAGGCGGCGCGAGAAATCACCGGCACGTCGATCCCGATCGACGACGCCTGGACGATATCGCCCTGACGAGACGAAACCGATGCCGATAAAAATACCTGACGATCTGCCCGCCCGGGCCACGCTCGCCGCCGAAGGTGTCATGGTGATGCGCGAGACCGACGCGGTGCGCCAGGACATCCGGCCGATGCGGATCGGTCTGCTCAACCTGATGCCCAACAAGATCAAGACCGAGACGCAGATCGCGCGGCTGCTCGGCGCGACGCCGTTGCAGGTGGAGCTGACGTTGGTCAAGATCACCAACCACGTCGCGCGCAACACGCCGGAGGGGCATATCGTCGCCTTCTACCGCGATTGGGAGGATGTCCGCGCCGAGCGCTTCGACGGCTTCATCGTCACCGGCGCGCCGGTCGAGACGCTGCCCTTCGAGGAGGTCACCTATTGGGACGAGCTGCGCCGCATCTTCGACTGGACGCAGACACATGTGCACAGTTGCTTCAACATCTGCTGGGGCGCGCAGGCGGCGGTCCATCACTTCTACGGCGTCCCCAAGTACCAGCTCGCCGAGAAGGCGTTCGGCGTCTACCGCCACCGCAATCTCTCGCCGGCCTCGCCTTACCTGCGCGGCTTCTCCGACGACTTCTCGATCCCGGTGTCGCGCTGGACCGAGGTTCGGCGCGAGGACATCCCGGCGGACAGCGGCATGACCGTGCTGATGGATTCGGACGAGGCGGGGCTTTGCCTGCTGGATGATCCGGCGCACCGGTCGCTGCATATGTTCAATCACATCGAATATGATTCGAACTCGCTCAGCGACGAGTATTTCCGGGACCGCGCCGCCGACAAGCCGATTGCCGCGCCACGCAATTACTTCCCGGAGGACGATCCGGACTGCGAGCCCGAGAACCGCTGGCGCAGCCACGCCCATCTGCTGTTCGGCAACTGGATCAACCAGCTCTACCAGACGACGCCCTTCGACGTGTCGAAGATCGGCAGCCAATGAGATCGTCGTCCCGGTAGACCTTAAGAATGGAACCCGCGATATGCCGACCGTGAAAAACCACGACGCCACGCTCTATTACGACGTCTCGGGCCCGGAGAATGCGCCGGGGCTGGTCTTCGCGCATGGCCGGGGCGGCAACGCCGCCTGCTGGTGGCAGCAGGTGCCCTATTTCTCCGACCGCTATCGCGTCGTCGTGTTCGACCACCGCGCCTTCGGCCGCTCGGTTTGCGCGCCGGACAAATTTCTTGTGCGCTATTTCGCCGACGACCTCGCCGCGATCCTCGACGCGGCCGGGATCGAGAAGACCGCGATCGTCTGCCAGTCGATGGGCGGCTGGACGGGGCTTCGTTTCGCGCTCGCCTATCCGGCGCGGGTGCACTGCCTCGTGCTCGGCAACACGCCGGGCGGGCTGATGACGGAGAAGCTGTACGCGCACGCGCGCAACCGGCCGAGCACGATCGAGAACGCGGTCTTCAATAACTACGCGCTCGCGCCCGACTATCACGAGCGCCAGCCCGCGATGGGTTTCCTTTACAACCAGATCGGCGCCTTCAACACGGGGGCGGGGCCGGCCGGCTGGTCGGCCATGGCGAAGGAAGAGCGCGACCTCGATCCCGCCAAGCTCAAGGGCTACGCCACGCCGACGATGATGATCACCGGCGAGCAGGACCGGATTTTCCCGCCTGCGATGCTGCACGAGGTGGCGCCGCAAATCCCGGGCTGCGCGGTCGTCGACCTGCCCACCGTCGGCCACTCCGCCTATTTCGAGGACGCGCCCGCGTTCAACAAGACGGTCGCCGCGTTTCTGACGCGCCACGCGAAAGACTAGGAAAAAGCGCCGACTTCCCTGCCTGGCTAATCCGCCGCGCTTGCCTTGCGGATCGTGTCGAGCTGGACCGAGTTCTTGCTGTAGCGGTCCTTGTAGGGCGAGGTGTCGATCTCCTCGAGCTCGATCTCGCCGGCCAGCACCTGCTGCTTCCATGCCTGGTGCTCGGGCTCCATCGCCTGGAACTCCGGCATCACTTCCTTGGCGAACAGCTCGAGGCTTTCGCAGATATGCTCGTGCGTGTTCTTGCCCGCCTGGTTCAGCATGATGATCTGGTCGACATGCGAGCCCGCGTATTTGTGCAGCCGGTTGCGGATCGTTTCCGGCGAGCCGATCAGCCCGCCCGACAGCGCGCGCTCCAGCGCCTCCGGATTCTCCGTCTTCCAGCGCTCGTATTCCGCCCACAGGTCGACGCTGCCCGGCGGCGGCCGGTCGCGCTGCTTGCCGATGCGGTCGGCGCTGTAGAATTTGAGCGCGAACTGGAAGAAGGGGATGCCGTCGGCGCGGCGGCGCGCCTCCTCGTCGGTCTTCGCGCACATGAAGTAGCTGACCAGCGCCATGTTCGGATTGGTCTCGTATTCGGTCAGCTTCTCCATGCGCTTGGTGAAGGAATTGTAGTAGGCGTGCACCCAGGCCTGCGCCGCGGCGCCGCTGATGAACTGGAAGCCGAGCGCGCCCATGCCGCGCCGGCCCGCCATCTCGATGGTATCGAGCTGCGAGCAGGCAACCCAGAGCGGCGGGTGCGGCTTCTGCTTCGGCTTCGGCAGCACGTTGCGCAGCGGGAAATCGAAGTATTCGCCGTGATACTCGCAGCCGCCGTCCTTGAACATCGGGATGATCGCCCGGACCGCGTCCTCCCAGACCGCGCGCTTGGTCTCCAGCGGCCGGTCGAAGGGGCCGAGCTCGGTCACGCTGCCGCCTTCGCCCATGCCGAGCTCAACCCGGCCGTCGCTCAGGAGATCGAGCGATGCCACCCGTTCGGCGACCCGCGCCGGGTGATTGGTCGTCAATTGAATGATGCCGTGGCCGAGGCGGATGTTCTTCGTCCGCTGGCTGGCGGCGCCGAGAAAGACCTCCGGCGACGGGCAGTGCGAATATTCTTCCAGGAAATGGTGCTCGACTTCCCAGGCATAGTCGTAGCCAAGCCCGTCGGCGAGCGCCATCTGGTCGAGCGCGTTGTTGTACAGCCGCTGCTCATCACCCGGCGCCCAGGGCCGGGGCAGTTGCAGCTCGTAAAAGATGCCGAACTTCATGGCCGCCTCCCGCTAGCTTTTCTTGGTTAGTACAACCGTAACATGGCAGCACGGCCGATGCGAAATCGTCGCGCGAAATCGAGACAACGCATCGCGACGCCGGGATCGATATCGGTGCGTGATTCTCTATCCCCGGTCCTGCCAGCGCTGCCAGCCAATAGTGAGGCGCGCGAGCGGGATCGAGAGCGCGTGCAGCGGCAGCGGTCGCAGGGCCGACGCGGGTACGGGCAGCTCGGCGAGCGGCGTGCCGAGCACGCGCGCGGCGAGCACTTTCCCCATGCCGGTTGCCATTGCGATGCCGCGGCCGCTGTAGCCGAGCCCGGCGTGGAGCCCTTCGGCCACGTCATGCAGATGCGGCAGCCGGTCGGTGGTGACGGCGACCCGGCCGTCCCAGATATGCTCGAGCCGCACCTCGCCGATCTGCGGGAAGACCGTCTTGATGTGGCCCGACACCATCGCGGCGATGCGGCTGCGGATGTCGTAGGTGAACACCGGCGCCGCCCCGGCGACGACGCGGCCATGGCGGTCCTTGCGGAAAGCCCAGAGCACCCGGCGGCTGTCGGAGATGCTGTGGCCCTGGGGCAGGATGCTGCGCGCGATATTGTCGCTCAGCGCCGTCGTCGCCGACTGGAACAGTCGGACGGGGACGAAGCTCTTCGCGAGCGCCGGCCACAGCCGGTCGACATAGGCGTTGGTCGCGAGCACGACCTTCTCGGCGGTGACCGTGCCGCCGGGCGCCGTCACGCGCCAGGCGCCGCCGGCCCGCTCGACCGCAAGCGCGGGCGATGCGGCGTGGATCGCGGCGCCCGCCTTCTGCGCGGCGCGGGCGAGGCCGCGGGTGTAGCTGAGCGGCTGGATATTGCCGCCGCCCTTGTGCATCCAGGCGCCGATATAGTGCGGGCTGCCGGTGAGCTCCGCGATCCGGGCGCGGTCGAGGAATTCCACCGGCGCGCCGCGCGCGGCCCACTGGTCGTGCTTCTGGCGGGCGACGGCGAGCCGCGCCGCGTTATGCGCCGGCATCAGCCAGCCCTTCTGGATGGCGTCGCAGTCGATGCCGTGGCGGCGGATCAGGTCGAAGACGAGCGCGGCCGAGTCCTGCACCCACTGGTTCATCGCCTCGCCGCGCTCCTTGCCGAACTTGGCGACGATCTCGTCCGGGCTGTGCTTGCTGTAGCCGGGCACGACCTGGCCGTGGTTGCGGCCCGACGCGCCGAAGCCCGGATGCGCCGCTTCGAGCAGCACCGTGTCGACGCCCGCCTCGGCGAGATGCAGCGCCGCCGACAGCCCGGTGAAGCCGCCGCCGATGATGCAGGCATCCGCGCGCCGGTCGCCCTGAAGCGGCGGCGTCTCCGGCGCCGGCGTGGCGGTCGAGAACCAGAGGGCGGAGCGCGGATCGGAGGTCTTCATGAGCGGGTCCCCGGCCGGCCGTGCCTCAGCGCACGGCGACGATCTCGAGCTGGATCAGCGTCTTGCCGTCGAAATCCGCCTTCAGGGCATGGCGCGCCGGGCGGTCATGCTCGTCCGGGAACAGCTTGAGCCATTCGCGGTTGACGGCGTCGCGGTTCGACGCGTCCTTGAGGAACACCGTGACCTTGCCGATGTCGCCGAGGCTGAACCCCGCGCCCTCGACCAGGATCTTCATGTTGGCGAAGGCATTGGTGGCCTGGGCGTCGAAGGAGTCGGGCAGGGCGCCGTCCTTGCCGTAGCCGCCAATGGCGCCCGAAAACAGCATGTTGCCGATGCGCGTGCAGTGGCCGATCGGGTTCTTGTGCCGGACAAGTCCCGGAATATGCAGGCTTTCGCGTTTCGCCAAAGTCCTTCTCCCCGTTCCGATGATGTGGCGGATGCGGCGCCGCCGTTGCCGCCAGCATAGCCGAACTCGCGTTCGGTCGCTAAAACACTCGCATGGCAGGAACGAACAAATCTATGGAACCGGTTCTCGGCGGGCCGGCGGTGATCCTGGTCGAGCCGCAGCTCGGCGAGAATATCGGCTTCGTCGCTCGCGCGATGCTGAATTGCGGCTTGACCGACCTCCGGCTGGTGCGGCCGCGCGACGGCTGGCCCAACGAGAAGGCGCGCGCCGCCGCGTCCGGCGCGGACGCGGTGATCGATGCGGTGCGCCTCTACGACACGACCGAAGCGGCGATCGCCGGCTTCCGCCGCGTCTTCGCGACGACCGCGCGGCCGCGCTACATGATCAAGCCGGTGATGACGCCGCGCCGGGCGGCGGCCGAGCTGAGGACCGAGATCGGACGCGGGGTGGCCTGCGGCCTCCTGTTCGGGCGCGAGCGGAACGGCTTGGAAAACGACGAGATCGCGCTGGCCGACACCATGGTCCAGGTGCCGCTCAACCCGGCCTTCAGCTCGCTCAGCTTGCCGCAGGCGGTGCTGCTGATCGCCTATGAGTGGTTCCAGGCGGGCAACGAAACGCCGCCTGAAGAGCTGGTCCTGGGCCGCACCCAGCCGGCCGGCAAGGGCGAGCTGCTCTATTTCTTCGAGCGGCTGGAGGGCATGCTGGACGCCACGGGTTTCTTCCCGGTCGCGGACAAGCGGCCCGGCATGATCCGCAATATCCGCAACATCTTCCAGCGGCAGCACCTGACCGAGCAGGAGCTGCGGACCCTGCACGGCATCCTGACCGCGCTGGAGGAGGGGCGCCGCGGCCGGGGTAAGGAATGAGGCCCAAAAGTTTGACAAATCGGCCGCAATCCCTATAGTCCGGCCACTTTCCGGTAACGTGGACCCGCCCCGGTGGCGGGATCCCGCCGTCCCAGACGGCTGACTGGATCAAATAACGCCTGTCAAACCAGGGTTTAGAGGATATGAGCAAACGCGTAGCATCGAAGTACAAGATTAATCGCCGTCTGGGCGTTAATCTCTGGGGCCGGCCCCGCAGCCCCTTCAACAAGCGGGAATATGCCCCCGGCCAGCATGGCCAGCGCCGCCGTAAGCCGTCTGATTTCGGCACCCAGCTCGCGGCCAAGCAGAAGCTCAAGGGTTACTACGGCAACATCGGTGAGAAGCAGTTCCGCCGCTATTACCAGACCGCGGTGCAGCTGCGCGGCGACACCGGCGAGCAACTCATCGGCCTGCTCGAGCGCCGGCTGGACGCGGTGGTCTACCGCGCCAAATTCGTGCCGACGGTCTTCTCGGCGCGCCAGTTCATCAGCCACGGCCACGTCAACGTCAACGGCCGGCGGGTCAACATTCCGTCCTACCTGGTCAAGGAAGGCGACGTGATCGAAGTGCGCGAGAAGAGCCGGCAGATTCCGATGGTGCTCGACGCCATCGAGTCTCCCGAGCGCGACGTGCCCGATTACGTCACGGTCGACACCCGCAAGATGACGGCGACCTATGTCCGCACGCCGAAATTCGGCGACGTGCCCTATCCGGTAAAGATGGAGCCGAACCTCGTCGTCGAGTTCTATTCGCGGTAACGATCTGACCGGCGCCCGAGCGCGCAACCGTTCCGAAAGGGGCGCGGGATTCCGCGCCCCTTTTTGCTGTACGATGGCGAAGAAAACGGCAGCGGAAAGGAACAGGGATGCGTCTCGGGATCGTACACGGCGGCGGCAGCGCGCAATTCGCGATCGACATGGCGATGGTGCTCGAGGCGGAGCGCCTCGGCTACCACTCGGTCTGGACGTCGGAATCCTACGGCTCGGACGCGATCACGCCGGCGGCCTGGATTCTCGCCCGCACGTCGAAGATCAAGGTCGGCACCGGCATCATCCAGATGCCGGCGCGCGCGCCAGCGATGGCCGCCATGACCGCGATGACGCTGCAGGCGATGTCGGGCGATCGCTTTATCCTCGGCATCGGGCCGTCGGGGCCGCAGGTGGTCGAGGGCTGGTACGGCGTTCCCTTCGGCAAGCCTTTGATGCGGACGCGCGAGTATATCGACATCGTCCGCAAGGTGCTGGCGCGCCGGGAACCGCTGGTCCATGACGGCGTCCATTATCAGATCCCGAAGACGGGGCCGGGAACGACCGGACTCGGCAAGCCGCTGAAAAGCATCCTGCACGGCGACCCGTCATTGAAGATCTACACCGCGGCGATCACGCCCAACGGGGTGCGGACAGCGGCGGAGATCGCCGACGGCTTCATCCCGATCTACATGAACCCGGAGAAGTTCGAGGTGTTCGGCGATCATCTTGCCGAGGGCTTCGCCAAGGCCGGCGGCGGCAAGGGGCTCGCGACTTTCGACGTGGCGCCCTACGTCAACGTCTCGATCGGCGACGACCTCGAGGAATGCCGCAAGCCGATCAAGGCGCAGCTCGCGCTCTACATCGGCGGTATGGGCGCGCGGGACAAGAACTTCTACAACGACCTCGCCAAGCGGCTTGGCTACGAGGCGGCGGCGGTCAAGATCCAGGACCTCTACCTCGCCGGCAAGCGCGCAGAAGCGGCCGCCGCCGTGCCCGACGCGCTGGTCGACGATATCGCCTTCGTCGGCCCGAAGGCGCGCATCCGCGAGCGGCTGGCCCCGTGGAAGAAGGCGGGCGCGGAAGGCAAGATCGGCACGCTGATCATCCGCAAGTCGTCGCTCGAGGCGCTGCGCTTCTTCGCGGAAGAGCTGTTATAGCGGCTTTGCGCGGCGCACCCCCCGCCCTGACCGTCCCCCGCAAGGGGGCAGGGACGTATGTCGTGATGGCAATGCGTTGAAAGTCCTCCCCCTTGATGGGGGAGGATTTAGGTGGGGGTGAGAAGCGCCTAACGAAAAAGGCCGCGCCCAAGGGCGCGGCCTTTCGTGCGAAACGCAAAGACAGGATCAGGCTTCGACCTTCACGCCGCGGCTTTCCAGCAGCTCTTGCAGCTCGCCGGTCTGGTACATCTCGCGGACGATGTCGCAGCCGCCGATGAACTCGCCCTTGACGTAGAGCTGGGGAACGGTCGGCCAGTTGCTGAAGTCCTTGATGCCCTGGCGGATGCTCGGGTCTTCCAGCACGTCGATGCCCTTGAACTTGGTGCCGAGCTCGCTCAGCACCTGGACCACCGCCGCGGAGAAGCCGCATTGCGGGAACACGGGCGTGCCCTTCATGAAGAGCACGATATCGTTGGTCTCGATCTCTCGCTTGATCCGGTCGGTAACGGTATTGTCGGTCATTGCGCCATCCTCATTCGTGAAATTCGGTTGCCTCGTGAATCCGGTCAGGCGTCGTCGAGGACGCCGGTCTGAAGGGCGAGCGCGTGCAGCTCCTGGCCCATGCGGCCGCGCAGCGCATCGTACACCATCTGGTGCTGCTGAACGCGCGTCTTGCCCTTGAAGGAGGCGGCCTTGACCAGGGCTGCGTAGTGATCGCCGTCGCCGCGCAAGTCGGAAATCTCGACCTGGGCCCCTGGGATCGCTTCCTTGATCATCCGTTCGATTTCCGTCGCGCTCATCGCCATGTTTGTTCGAGCCTCCCCGTTTGACGCTCAGGCCGATCCCATGAAACCCGGCAACCAGCCCTCATGCGCCGCCCGTAGCTCCGTCAACGATATGGTACAGGCGCCCCCCACTGTCAACGAGCCGCCGCCGGTCCGGCCAATGGCCCGGGCCGGGACACCGGCCTTGCGGGCCGCTTCCAGGACGACGGCGGGGTCCTGGACAGCGACCAAGTAGCGGCCCTGGTCCTCGCCGAACAGCCAGGCATGCGCCGGCGGGCCGTCCTCGGGGACCTCGATCGTCGCGCCGACGCCGCCGGCGAGCGCCATCTCCGCGACGGCCACCAAAAGCCCGCCATCCGACAGGTCGTGACAATGCCCGACCCGGCCTTCCGCGATCAGGGACTGCATCAGGTCACCGTTGCGGCGCTCGGCTTCGAGGTCGACGGGCGGCGGCGCGCCTTCTTCACGGCCGCAGATCTCGCGCAGGTAGAGCGACGCGCCGAGCCAGCCTTCGGTCTCGCCGATCAGCAGGATCGTCTCGTCCGCCTGCTCGAAGGCCGCCCGCGGCACCGCCTGCAAGTCCTCGATCAGGCCGAGGCCGCCGATCACGGGCGAGGGCAGGATCGCCTCGCCCTCGGTCTCGTTGTAGAGCGACACGTTGCCGGAGACGACGGGGAAGTCGAGCGCGCGGGCCGCGTCGCCCATGCCGCGCACGCAGCCGACGAACTGGCCCATGATGCGCGGCCGTTCCGGATTGCCGAAGTTGAGGTTGTTGGTGAGCGCCAGCGGCGCCGCGCCGGCCGCGACCAGGTTGCGCCAGGCCTCGGCGACCGCCTGACGGCCGCCGGTTTCGGGGTCGGCGACGCAGTAGCGCGGGGTCGCGTCCGTGGTCATGGCCAGCCCACGCGTCGTGTCGTGGATGCGCACGACGGCGGCGTCGCCGCCCGGGCCGCGCACCGTGTCGGCCATGACCATGTGGTCGTACTGCTCCCATATCCAGCGGCGGCTGCAGAGGTCGGGCGAGCCGAGCAGGGTCTTGAGCGCCTGCAGCGGGTCGGCCGGAGCGGGGACGTCCTTCGCCGCGAGATGCGGCCGGGCCGGGCTTGGCTCCCATGGGCGGTCGTAGAGCGGCGCTGCGCTGACCAGCGGGTCCACCGGAATATCGGCCTCGACCTTGCCATCCTTCTTCAGGGTCAGCCGGCCGGTATCGGTGATCCGCCCGATCACGGCGAAGTCGAGCTCCCATTTATGAAAGATCGCGCGCGCCACGTCCTCATGCCCCGGTTTGAGCACCATCAGCATGCGCTCCTGGCTTTCCGACAGCATCAGCTCGTAGGCCGACATGCCGGTCTCGCGCATCGGCACATGGTCGAGGTCGAGCTCGATCCCGACGCCGCCCTTGGACGCCATTTCGACCGAGGAAGAGGTCAGCCCCGCCGCGCCCATGTCCTGGATCGCGACGATGGCGTCGGTGGCCATCAGCTCGAGGCAGGCCTCCAGCAGCAGCTTTTCGGTGAAGGGATCGCCGACCTGCACGGTGGGTCGCTTCTCCTCGGCGTCCTCGGAGAACTCGGCCGAGGCCATGGTCGCGCCGTGGATGCCGTCGCGTCCGGTCTTGGAGCCGACATAAACCACAGGGTTTCCGGGGCCGGCGGCGGCGGAATAGAAGATCCGGTCCGCATCCGCGATGCCGACCGTCATGGCGTTGACCAGGATGTTGCCGTTGTAGGCCGGATGGAAGTTCGTTTCGCCCGCGACTGTCGGCACGCCGATGCAGTTGCCGTAGCCGCCGATGCCGGCGATCACGCCGGCGACGAGATGGCGGGTCTTGGGATGGTCGGGCGCGCCGAAACGGAGCGCGTTCAGGTTGGCGACCGGCCGCGCGCCCATGGTGAACACGTCGCGCAGAATGCCGCCGACGCCCGTCGCCGCGCCCTGATAGGGCTCGATGAAGCTCGGGTGGTTGTGGCTCTCGATCTTGAAGAT
>CAZPFL010000050.1:0-25342 GCA_964585785.1 uncultured Rhodospirillaceae bacterium | reverse complement strand
CACCGGCACCGTCGGCATCAAGCCGACCTATGGCCGCTGCTCGCGCTGGGGCATCGTCGCCTTCGCCTCGTCGCTCGACCAGGCCGGGCCGATGACCCGCACCGTGCGCGACGCGGCGATCATGCTGGGCGCGATGGCGGGCTATGACCCGAAGGATTCGACCAGCGTCAACCGGCCGGTGCCGAATTACGAGGCCGCGCTCGGCGGCGACCTGCGCAATCTCAAGATCGGCGTGCCGAGGGAGTACCGTGTCGACGGCATGCCCGACGAGATCGACGCGCTGTGGCGGCAGGGCGTTGCTTGGCTGAAAGAGGCGGGCGCCCAGATCGTCGACATCAGCCTGCCGCATACGAAATACGCGCTGCCGACCTATTTCATCGTGGCCCCGGCGGAAGCGTCGTCGAACCTCGCGCGCTACGACGGCGTGCGCTACGGGCTCCGCGTCGAAGGGGCGACCCTGCAGGAGATGTACGAGAATACGCGCGCCGAGGGCTTCGGCGCCGAGGTGCGCCGGCGCATCATGATCGGCACCTATGTGCTGTCGGCCGGCTATTACGACGCCTATTACCTGAAGGCGCAGAAGGTGCGCTCGCGCATCGCCGAGGACTTCCATAAGGCGTGGGAGCAGGTCGACGCGGTGCTGACGCCGACCGCGCCGAGCGCCGCCTTCGCCCAGGGCGAGAAGATGGACGACCCGATCGCGATGTACCTCAACGACGTGTTCACCGTGCCGGCGAGCCTGGCCGGGCTGCCGGCGATCTCGGTGCCGGCTGGGCTTTCGAAAGACGGCCTGCCGCTCGGCCTGCATCTGATCGGCCGGCCGTTCGACGAGGAGACGGTGCTGCACGTGGCGCAGGTACTGGAAGACGCCGCCGGGTTTGCCGCGAAGCCGGCGTTTCTGGCGGGGTAGGGATCAGCTTTCCTTATGCGGAGCATAGGGATGGACGTGGTTGTTTGCACGTACGGTGCGACGCATTCTTGTATGCGTCCCCCCACCTAAATCCTCCCCCGCAAGGGGGGAGGACTTTGAAGCGGGGAAACCCGTTGGAATTTCCCTCCCCCCTTGCGGGGGAGGGTTAGGGTGGGGGGATAGAGTAGGACGGAATAAACATGGCGAAGCTGTTGAAAGGACGGACGGGCGAGTGGGAGGTGGTGATCGGGCTCGAAGTGCATGCCCAGGCCACCACGAAGTCGAAGCTGTTCTCGGGTGCGGCGACCGATTTCGGCGCCGAGCCGAACACCCAGGTCAGCCTGGTCGATGCCGCGATGCCGGGCATGCTGCCGGTGCTGAACGAGGAAAGCGTGCGTCAGGCGGTACGCACCGGGCTCGCGCTGAACGCGATGATCAACCACCACTCGGTCTTTGCGCGGAAGAATTATTTCTATCCCGATCTGCCGTTCGGCTATCAGATCTCGCAGTACGAAGAGCCGGTCGTGGGCGAGGGGGAGATCACCATCGATCTGCCGGACGGCGAGACCAAGACGGTCGGGATCGAGCGCCTGCACATGGAGCAGGACGCCGGCAAGTCGCTGCACGACCAGAGTCCGACCGAAACCTACATCGACCTCAACCGCGCCGGCGTCACCCTGATGGAGATCGTCTCCAAGCCGGACATGCGCTCCTCGGACGAGGCGGCGGCCTATGTCGAGAAGCTGCGCTCGATCCTGCGCTACATCGGCGCCTGCGACGGCAACATGCAGGAAGGCTCGTTGCGGGCGGACGCCAACGTCTCGGTGCGGCGGCCGGGCGATCCGCTCGGCACGCGCTGCGAGATCAAGAACGTCAACTCGATCCGCTTCCTCAAGCAAGCGATCGAGTATGAGGCCGCGCGCCAGATCGAGATCATCGAGGACGGCGGCACGATCGACCAGGAGACGCGCCTGTTCGACGCGGGCCGTGGCGAGACGCGCCCCATGCGCAGCAAGGAAGACGCGCATGACTACCGCTATTTCCCCGACCCCGACCTGCTGCCGGTGGTGCTCGAGAAAAGCTTCGTCGAGCAGCTCAAGGAGACGCTGCCCGAGCTGCCGGACCAGAAGAAGACGCGGTTTATCGCCGATTACGGGCTCTCGCCCTACGACGCCAGCGTGCTCGTGGCCGAGCGCGAGACGGCGGAGTTCTTTGAGACGGTCGCCACCGGGCGCGACGCCAAGCTCGCCGCCAACTGGGTGATGTCCGAGCTGTTCGGCCGGCTCAACAAGACCGGCCTCGGCGTCGAGGCGTCGCCGGTGTCCGCTTCCGCGCTGGGCGGCCTGATCGACCTGATCGCCAACGACACGATCTCCGGCCGCATCGCCAAGGACGTCTTCAACGAGATGTTCGAGACGGGCAAGGAGGCTGCGGCGATCGTCGAGGAGAAGGGGCTGAAGCAGATCACCGACACCGGCGCGCTCGAAGGCGTGGTCGCGCGCATCGTCGCCGCCAACCCCGACAACGTCGCGCAGTACAAGGGCGGCAACGCCAAGGTCATCGGCTGGTTCGTCGGCCAGGTGATGAAGGAGACGCAGGGCAAGGCCAACCCGAAACTGGTCAATGAGCTGTTGCACAAGAAGCTGGAAGAATAAGGCCGGCGGCCATGATCGAGCGCGGCGGCTTCGGATCAGCATGTATGATGGTCATGGCGGCACGCCGTGAAGTCCTCCCCCCTTGCGGGGGAGGATTTAGGTGGGGGGTGAATAGCGCGTCGCCACTCTCCGCCCAGGATTTCAAAATGTCCCCCCACCCTGGCCCTCCCCCAGGCGGCCGGTGTCGACCGGCCGCCGCCTTAGGATGGCGGCGCGCGGCGACACGCGCGCCGCAAGGGGGGAGGGAAAATTGTCAAGCCGATGTCCTCGCCCCCTAGCCGCCGGCGCTCCGCCCCCTTCGTCATCGCCGCCGTCTGCACCGCGCAGACGCTGGCGCAGGTCGGGGCCTTCACCTTCGCGGCGCTTCTCCCGGTCTTCTTCCGCGAATGGGGGATCAGCCATACCGAGGCGGGCTGGCTGTCGGGCATCATATTCGGCGCCTATGCCGTGGCGGTCATCTTCATCCTGCCGGTGACCGACCGGGTCGACCCGCGCCGCATCTACATGGCGGCGGTCGGCCTGACCACCTGCTCGCATCTCGGCATGGCGCTGATCGCCGAGGGGTTCTGGACCGGGCTGCTGTTCCGCACGCTCGCGGGGATCGGCTGGGCGGGAACCTACATGGTCGGCCTCAAGGCGCTCGCGGACCTGATCGAAGGGCCGGCGCAGTCGCGCGCCGTCGCCTTCCACGCCGCGAGTATCGGCGCGGGCGGCTCGCTGTCCTTCGTTCTGGCGGGCGCTACAGCGCGCTGGATCGACTGGCACGGCGCCTTCGTGCTCGCGGCGGCGGGCAGCTTCTGCGCGCTTCTGGTCATGGCGCTGCTGGTCCCGGCGGCGCCGAAGCGTGAGCCGGCGGCGGAAACCCGGCTGATGGATTTCGGCCCGGTCTTCCGCAACCGCTCGGCCATGGCGTATGCCACCGGCTACTGCGTGCACACCTGGGAGATGTTCACCGTGCGCTCCTGGGTCGTGACCTTCCTCGTCTTCACGCTGGCGCAGACCGGCGACAAGCCCAATTTCCTCATCCCCACGGTGGTGGCGATGCTCATGGAGCTGTTCGGCACCGTGAGCAGCGTGCTCGGCAACGAGATGGCCATCCGCATCGGCCGGCGGCGCTGGATCCTGGGCGTCATGCTGGCCTCGATGGCGACGGCGTCGGTCGTCGGCTTCACCGCGGGCGTCGGCTATGGCGCGGCGACGGCGCTGTGCCTGCTCTACAACACCCTGATCTATGCGGACTCGTCGTCGCTGACGGCGGGGACGGTCGGCAGCGCCGCGCCCGGCAAGCGGGGCGCCACGCTCGCCGTGCATGCGACGATGGGCTACACGGGCGGCTTCGTCGGCCCGCTGGTGCTGGGCGTGCTGCTCGACATGCTGGGCGGCGAGACGGTGCGCAACTGGGGGCTCGCCTTCGCGCATCTCGCGGCGATCATGCTGATCGGCCCGCTCGCGCTCATGATCCTGAAGCCGAAGGAGCTGGCCGGAGATCGCGGCGCGGCGCACTAACCCCCCACCCAACGCTCCCCCGCAAGGGGGAGGGATTTTTCATTCGGTGCAGGTCAATGACCCTTCCTTCCCCCTTGCGGGGGAAGGTTAGGATGGGGGGTAATCTCGCATCCGCACAACGTCTGCCTCATGCTTCGACAGGCTCAGGATGAGGCGCCTTGTGGCACTGGTGTGTCCGTTACTCTTTGAACCCCGGGTCCAGGCGTTCGGCAAGGCGCATGATCGCGGGCCAGTCCTTGCCGCCGGGCGGGTACGGAACGTTCGTGATCTGGTCGCGGGAGAAGACGCAGACTTCATGCGGCGGCATCACGTAGTTTCCTTCGCCGGCGGAGAGGGCCGCCACCTGGCCGCGGCAGGCCATTTCCAGGAAATGGTGCAGAAAGAAGGCCTCCGGCAGCGTTCGCCCGCAGATCAGCGAGCCGTGATTGCGTAGCAGCGCGACGTAGCCGTCGCCGAGATCGTCGATCAGCGGTTTCCGCATATCCATGTCGAACTCGAAGCCGCCGAAGTCGTGATAGGCGATTCGCTCATAAAACCGCATGGCGTGCTGATTGATCGGCAAGAGGCCGTGCTTGTGAGCGGATACGCCCATGACCGCCGGGGTGTGCGTGTGGAACACGGCGTTGACGTCGTCGCGCGCCTCCAGGAGGCCCGCGTGGATCACCAGCCCGCCGCCGATCAAAGGCGGGTCGCCCTCGAAAACCGGGGTGCCGTCGAAACTGTATTTCAGCAGGCTCGACGCGGTGACTTCGTCGAACAGGAAGCCATGCGGCTTGATCAGCAGCTTGTCGGGCTCGTCCGGTATCCTGAGCGAGAGGTGGTTGTAGGTCAGGTCCTGGACGCCGTAATAGGCCAGCGTCCGGTAGGCGGCGGCGAGTTCGACGCGGGCCCGCCATTCTTCCTCGCTGACCTGCTCGCGGATCGTTGCGTTCGTGCGCAAGGGCGTGACGCTCATTCGTTCCTCCGTGTTTGTGGCGGCCTCATCCTTCGACAGGATCAGGATGAGGCGCCTTATTACGGCGCTCTATTCGATCAACCCGCATGCTGAGTCTGTCGAAGCATGGGGGTTTCCGGCATTGCGGTCTATTTAAGCCTCGGCGTTCTTCGCCGTGATGTTCGCCAGGATCGGCTCGATCGCCTTCTCGGCGATCTTCGCCAGCTCTTCCTTCGTGCGGTTCTGGATCGGGTGCTCGACGTAGACGATGGCGGGCATGAAGCCGATCGACTTCGCCTGGTTGTTGGCCGCCTGCTCGAACTCCGTCGTGGCGAGCATGGTGCCGGGAATGCCGCGTCCGTCGAGGTCCTTCATGTCATGCAGACTGCACGACGTACAGGACCCTCAGTCGGCCAGCGCTTCGACGACGACGTCGCACTCGGCCGCGATGCTCTGCACCACGGTGATCGGCGCCGGCATGGCGTTGGTCGGCTTGGCGTAGCGCTTGACCGTCAGGCCGCGCGCGGTCAGCAGGCGGTCGACGGAGTCGAGGAACTCGTTGCTGCGCTCCTTGCCGATGTCGAGCAGGCCGATGGTCAGCCCGTCGAGCGACGGCGGCGGCTTCAGCCGCTCGCGCTGCGCCGATGCCGCTTCGGCCGTCGGGTCGCGCATGGTGAAGGCGTTGCTCATTCGGTGATCTCCTTCGTTACCGGTTGCACGTTGTCGTGGAAGCGGCCGGCGCTCCAGCCGCCGATGATGCCCGAGAACAGGCCCGCATCGCCGCCGGCGCGGACGAGCATCAGCCCGTGGTCGCGCCAGAATTTCGGCACCATTTGATCGGCGTATTTCGGGTCGATGCCCTCTGCGAGCCCCTGCGCGCCCTTGATCAGGTCCTTGCCCGGCCGGGTCGTGGCGTCGTGCAGCGCTTCCGTGATGCGCCGCCGGTCCCAGCCCGCCTTGCGGAAGATGGCGTAATGCTCGGGCGTCAGCACGAGAATCGCGTTCGACCACTGCGCGAGCTTGACGTTGCCGACCGTGACGAGCGACGTCGCAAGCGACTTGACGAGGTCTTCCGGCGTGCGCGCGCCGTGGTCGACGAAGGCGGTCACGCCGTCGGCGTGGAACAGGGTGACGGCCGATTTGCCCTTAGGGATGCCGCGCCAAACCGAGAGCGGCTCCCACTCGGGATCGGATTCGTCCTCGGCGAAGCAGAAGGTGTATTTGCCGGGATTGCCGAGCGCCGCGCGGTCGATGCCGCCCGGGATGCCGCCGCCGACATTGCGGATGATGAGCTGCAGCGCGCGGCCGATCGTTGCGTTGGCGCGATTGCCCTGGCCGAGCGCGTTGAGGCCGCTGTTCATCCCGATGCGCGTCGCGATCGGGCCGTTGACGATCACCAGCGGGCCGGAGAAATAGGTCGTGCACAGGAGGCCGTGCATGGCGAATTCGGGTATCAGCGCCGCTTCCAGCGTCGCCAGCACGACCGGCATGTATTCCGGTTTGCAGCCCGCCATCACGGCGTTGATCGCGACCTTTTCGACCGTGCATTCGGCGAGGTTGGGCGGGATCAGCCCGACGACGTCCTGCGGGGCGCGCTTGGTGCCCGCGAGCATGCGGATGACGCGCTCGTCGGTCGGCGGGGTGACCGGCAGGCCGTCGCTCCAGCCGCGCTCGAAGCAGACCTCCATCGGGTCTTCCAGTGGCGAGACCTCGATCTCTCGTGCTTTCAGAAGGCCGCCGAAGCGCGCCAGCAGGCGCTCGTGCGTGCCGGGCTCGACGCTCTTCGAGCCACAACCCGGCCGCTGCTCGGGCAGGCCCTGGCCGAGTCCCTGAACGCCGGTCAGTGCTTCCCAGTCGCCGCGGTCCCAGCCGATGGTGCGGCCGACTTCCTTGCCGTCACGCATGCGGATGACGGTCGGCACGATCTCGATGTCGAGATGGAAGGAGGCCTCGAGGCTGCGGTCGTCCCGCACGCCCTTGACGCCGGGCGGGAAGGACGGGTCGTCCTGGCTGTAGACGGAGACGGCCTGGCCGCTCGCCGCCAATTGCCGGTAGACCGGCTCAATCAGGGTGCAGGTCGGGCAGTCACGCTTGGCGACGACGATCAAGCCATCGGTTGGCAGCGGCATGGCGGTGGTCCTCCTGCCGCATCTTAACGCCATTCGCGACGGCGACGCACGCGGCGTGCCCGGTCAGCCGGCGCCGGCGGCGCGAAGTATCTGCGCGCGCATCCGCGCGTCGGGGAAGGCGCCCCGGCCGGCGTCGAGATTGTCGGCCATGTGGCGCGGATTCGCCGTGCCCGGGATCACGCAGGTCACCGCCGGCTGCGCCAGGATGTATTTGAGGAAGAGCTGTCCCCAGCTCGCGATGCCCGTCTCCGCCGCCCAGGGCGGCAGCGGGTCGCGGCGCCGGGCACGGAACAGCGATCCTCCTTCGAACGGTCGGTTGACGAGCACCGCGACGCCCTTTTCGGCGGCGACCGGCAGCAGTTCCTCTTCCGCGTCGCGGAGCGCGATGGAATAGGGAAGTTGGACGAAGTCGATGGCGGGCTCGGTCCGGATGATCGCCGCGAGCTCCGCCAGCGCGGACGCGGTGTAGTGCGTGATGCCTATGTAGCGGATGCGGCCGTCCTCCTTCCAGGCGCGCAGTGTGCGGAGGTGGGTCTGCCAGTCCACCAGGTTGTGGATCTGCATCAGGTCGATGCTGTCGGTGCGGAAGCGCGCGCGCGACTGGTCCATCTGGCGGATGCCGGCGTCTTCGCCGCGCGTCCAGACCTTGGTGGCGAGGAAGGCCTTCCGGTGCGCCTGCATCGCCGCCAGAAGATCGCCGACCACGGCCTCCGACCGCCCGTACATCGGCGAGGAATCGATCACCGACCCGCCGGCGTCGAACAACAGGCGCAGCACGTCTTCGCGCGCGGCGCGGCCGGCGGGGTCGGCGCCGATGTCGAAGGTCTGCCAGGTGCCGAGGCCAACGACCGGGATCGGCTCGCCCGTCTTCGGTATCGGCCGGGTGCGAATTTTTTCAGCTTCCGCCATGGCGCTCCCTCCGCGTTCGGATAAGGGCCCGGGCAGCACGCCCGGCAGGACCGTGCCCGGCAGATCCCGGCGTGTCGGCATCGCTTCATGCTAGCAGACGCGCGCCGAGGCGGGCAGCCTCCGCGCGTCACTCCTCGCGTTGCCGACGGAGCCGCCGGAACAGCCGTCCGTCCACTGCCGCCAGGCCCAGGAAGATCAGTCCCATGCCGAGGATGGCGCTCGAGCCCGGGCGCTCGCCGAGAAAGACGGCGCCGAGAACGATCGCGCTGAGCGGGATCAGGAAGGTCACCAGCAGCAGGTTGGTCGCGCCCACCGTGGCCAAGAGGCGGAAATAGATGATGTAGGCGACCGCGGTGCTGAGCAGCGCCAGCCCCGCCACGGCGGAAAGCGCCGGCCAGCCGGGTGGCTGGGTGAAGGGCGCTTCGAGGCACAGCACCAGCGGCAGCAACAGCGCGGTGGCGGCGATCAGCATGCCGGCCGCCGCGACGGCCGGGGGCAAGTGGCCGAGCCGGCGGCCGTAAATACCGGCGCAGGCATAGGAAACAGCCGCGGCGAGCAGGGCGAGCTGCGCCAGGCTCGCCGGGTCGATCCGGTGCAGGGAATCCGGTCCCATCAGCAGGATGACGCCGCAGAGGCCGAACCCCACGCCGAGCAGCTTGAGCGGCGTCAGCGTCTCGGTCCGGGTGAGGAAATGAGCCAGGATGACAGTGAACAGGGGAGTGGTCGCGTTAAAGATGGAGGCGAGCCCGCTGGCGATGCGGAGCTCGCCATAGGCGATCAGGCTGAACGGGATCAGGTTGTTGAGGACAGCCATGCCGGCCAGCATGCGCCAGTCCCGCCATGTGGCGGGTAGCGCGAGCCTTCGCGCATAAACGAAGGCGGTCAGCGCGATGGCGGCAACGCCGACGCGCCCCAGCACGAGGGTCAACGGCCCGAACCCCGTCAGGGCAATTTTGATGAAAAAGAAGGAACCGCCCCATAAAACCGACAGGACGGTCAAAAGGATCCAGGCCGGTGCGGTCATGGGGCGGTCTCGTGGAATTCGGATACGCGGCCTCTGTCGCACGCGGTAGCGGAGGCCGTCGACCCGGTTCTTGCGGCGCTAAATTCGCCATACTTATGCCCCGTTGATTTGTTTCCATGCGGACCCTAATTCCCACGGTATTGATCGCAAAGGGAGATTGTCGGTGCAGGTTGCGAGGGGCTCGCGCAATTGGCGGAGAAGCCGGTGACGGACGCGCGTCTCGCCCGGCTGCCGCTTGCCGGATGGCAGGCCGCCTGCCTGCGCCACGCCCCGGTGGCATTCCTCAGCGCGCTGTATCTTTACGTCGTGGGGCTCGTGGCCATCCGGCAGCCGCTCTGGTTCGACGAGATCCTGACCTATTACGTCTCCAATCTCGGCGGGCCGAAGACCATCGTCTCGGCGTTGCTGGCGAAGGCGGAAAATCATCCGCCGCTCGACTATCTGGCCCGGCATCTCTCCATGTCGCTGTTCGGCGGCTCGGAGCTCGCGTTCCGCCTGCCGTCGATCATCGCGATGCTGGTCGCCGCGCTTTGCCTGTACGTCATCGTGCTTCGGCGCACCTCGGTGCTGCAGGCGCTCGTCGCGTTTTCCTTGCCGTTCACGACCTTCGCACTGCGCTATGCCCACGAAGGGCGTCCCTACGCCTTCCTTTTTGCGTCGATGTGCCTGGCCTTCCTTGCCTGGCAGCTCGTCACGGAGAAGCCGACCCTGCCGCGCCTGGCCCTTCTCACGATCTGCCTCAGCCTCGGGCCGTACAGCCACTACTATGGGGTGCTGAACTACGTGGCGATCGGCGTCGGCGAGGCCTGGCGCTGGTGGGAGCAGCGCAAGATCGCCTGGCCGGTCGTCGCGAGTTTCGCGGTATCCGTTGCGATCGACGGCCTGCTCGCGCCCTTCGTCCTGCATTCCAGGGATTTTGCCGCCCATTTCTGGACCACGGTCGGCGCAGGCGAGGCGGCGTTCATCTATATCAAGCTGCTGAGTGACGCGCTGCCGGCGATCGTGATGGCGTTGATCGGCAGTGCCGTCGTCATCTTTTTCATGCGGAGCGAGCCGGACCCGCGGGTCGATACGTCGTCCATCCCGCGCTATGAAATCGCCGCCGCGCTGACGATCTGCCTCGTGCCGGTCATGACTTACGTGCTGGCGGCCCTGGTCACCCACGCCTTCTACGACAAATACGTCATCACGACCGTCGTTGGCATCGCGCTCGTCGCGGCCTATCTCAGTTGGCATCTGCAGGCATGGCGGCGCGGCTGCGCCCTGGTGATAGCTTTGACGTTCGGTCTATGGATGGCCGGCGTGTTGGGCTACAAGGCCCGATACGTGAAGCCGCACCCGTATTCCGTTCCCGCGGTGGAGCGGTCGGTGATCGAAACGGCAACGCAGCCCGTCGTGATTTTCGATGGCACCGAGTTCATGAGAGTTCAGTTCTACTTGCCGCCGAATCTTCGCGATAAGGTTTATCTCCTGACGGACCCCAAGCTCGGGATGCTCTATAAGGGAAACAACACCGACGCGCTGGTCTATCAGCGCCTCAAGCCCTTCGTGCACCTGAACGTGGCCAATCTGTGCGCGTTCACCAGGCAGTACCGGCAATTCCTCGTCATGATGATAAAACCGTACGCGGCGCAAAGGCCGACCTGGGTCGTTCCGTATCTGGTCCAGCACAAGGCGGATGTGCGGTTAATTGGCGGCGATTTGAATGATTTCGCGTTATTGTCCGTGACCGTGAAGGGAGCGAGCGGCTGTTGAGCGTGACAGGAAAGATCTTTACGCAGGAGGCGCCGGTCCAGGAATCGCGCGGCCCCGAGTTGTCCATCATCGTCCCGACCTTCAACGAGCGGGATAATGTGGAGGAGCTGGTCCGGCGCATCGACGCGGCGCTGCCGGGCGTGGCGTGGGAAGTGGTCGTGGTCGACGACGATTCGACCGACGGCACCGCGCATCTCGTCAACGAGCTCGCGCGCAAGGACCGGCGCGTCCGCTGTATCCATCGCATCGGCCGGCGCGGCCTGTCGACGGCGTGTATCGAGGGGTTCCTATCGAGCCCGGCGCCCTATTTTGCTGTGATCGACGGTGACCTTCAGCATGACGAGCGCGTTCTGGCCGCCATGCTCGACTGCCTGCGCGGCGGCGAGCACGACATCGTCGTCGGCAGCCGCTATGTCGAGGGCGGCGGGATCGGCGACTGGGACGCGCGGCGGGCGCAACTGAGCCGGCTGTCGACCGTGCTCGCGAAGAAGTCGCTGGGCGTCGTGCTCAGTGACCCGATGAGTGGATTTTTCGCCATGCGCCGCGAAGTGCTGCATGAAGTCGTGCGCGACCTGTCCGGGGTGGGCTTCAAGATCCTGCTGGACATCTTCGCCACGTCGAAGCGGCCGCTGCGGTTCCACGAGGTGCCGTACGAGTTCCGGGCGCGCAAGGCGGGCGAGAGCAAGGTCGACAGCAACGTCGCGCTCGATTTCCTGACGATGCTGCTGCAGAAGAAATTCGGGCGCATCATCCCGTCGCGCCTGATTTACTTCTGCGTCATCGGCGGAACCGGCGTGGGCCTGCATCTTGCCGTGCTGTCGACGGTGTATCTCGCCTTGGGCGCGCCGTTCTGGCTGGCCCAGTCGTCGGCCACCGCCATTGCCATGGTCGGCAACTTCGCCCTCAACAACCTGATCACCTACCGTGACCGGCGGCTGTCCGGCTGGGCCTGGCTTCGCGGGCTGGTGCTGTTCAGCGTCGCCTGCAGCGTGGGCGCCATCGCCAATGTCGGCATCGCCTCCTACATCTTCCGCGGCGGCATCGGCTGGTTGCCGTCCGCCCTCGCGGGCATTTTGGTCGGCACCGTCTGGAACTATGCGACGACCGCCTTCTACGTGTGGCGGCCGCGCGGGCGTTGAGAATAACGGGAGAGGGCGGCTAAGCGCCGTCGACTGCCTCCTTGTAGCGGCGGATGGCGTCGATATGCGCGTCCGGGCCCTTCAGGCCGGCGCGCATGGTGTTGACCGAAAGGTGCGTCGCGCCGAGCCCCTTCCAGCGCCGATAGATGCGGACCCAGTCCTCCGGCGTCTGGTCCGTGACCGAGGAGCGGCCCTCGATGCCGATCGACGCGGGGTCGCGCCCGGCGTCGCGCGCATAGCCGCGCATGCGCTCGATCATGGCTTCGGGCGTCTCTGACCGGCGCGGCTGCGCGCCGGTGTTGGATAGCGCGGGGTCGAGGGTCGGGAATTGCGGCAGCCAGCCGTCCGCCAGCCGTCCGACGCGCTTCACCACCACCTCCGCGCTGCCGCCGATCCAGATCGGGATCGGGCGCTGCACGGGCAGCGGATTGATGCCGGCGTCGACGACGCGGTGCCATTCCCCTTCGAAGGTCACGAGCTCTTCGCTCCAGAGCCGCCGCAGGAGCGCGATCTGTTCCTCGATGCGGCGGCCGCGGTTGGCGAAGTCTTCGCCCATCGCCTCGAATTCCGGGGCGTTCCAGCCGACGCCGACGCCGAGCCTGAGCCGCCCGCCACAGAGCACGTCGATCTCGGCCGCTTGCTTGGCGACGAGCGGCGTCTGCCGTTGCGGCAGCACCAGCACGCCGTTGATGAAGCCGAGCTTCCGCGTGACGCCGGCGAGGAAGCCGAACAGCACGAAGGGCTCGTGGAACGTCGACGTGTGATCGTAGGGGCCCTTCCAGCCGGGCCGGCTCGCCGGGTTGACGCCGATCACGTGGTCGAAGGCGAGAATATGGCTGTAGCCGAGCGCTTCGGCGGCCTGCGCGTAGTCGCGCACGGCGACCGGGTCGGCGCCGATATCGAGCTGGGGAAAGACGACGCCGAGCTGCATGGAAGCGAACCCTCCTGGTTATCGGGGCGGCGTATCAGCCCTTCACCAGGCCGATCCGGTTGCCGGCCGGATCCTCGAAGATCGCCATGGTGACCGCGCCGGGAATTTCGGTGACCGGCAGGATCGTCTGCCCGCCGGCGGCCTCGACCTTGTCGAGATAGGCCTGGGGATCGTCGACCTGGATATAGATCAGCACGGCCGGCGCCATGTCGCTGGCGCAGATGCCGCCGCCGATGCCGCGGCCCTCGGCGTCCGTGTCCACGAGGCCGTAGTTGAGCGGGTTGTTCGCGTTGATCGACCACTCGAAGACGGATGAATAAAACTCTGCTATCGCCTCGGAATCTTCGCCATGAATCTCAAAATGCACGACCGGCAGTCCCATAGGCCTTCGCTCCCGTTGGATGGCGCCTCACAGCGGGCCAAGTTTACGCGGAATCGGCGTCCCGCTCCACCGCCGGATCGCGATAAATTCGGCGCTACTGGAGGGCGCGAACGGGTCAGCCCCCGGTCAGCCTTTGTTTTCCGGGCCGAGCGGCGTGAGGCGCACGCCGGGCCGGAGGTGCTTGAAGTCGAGCGCCAGATGATCGGCCACGTTCGGGCCCGGTGCCACGACGATGAGGATGTCGCCCGCCAGCGCGGTGAAGTCGGCGCGGAAATGGACCGAGCTCTTGATCGCGAGAATGCGCTGGCGCTCGGGGTCGATGCCGATATGCCGCAGCAGGGACTGGTCGTTGACCTGCGTCTTGCCGCTGGTCAGCACGATGCGCACGCCGTCGGTGCGCAGCACCGCCATCGGGCCCATCTGGTAGTGCATGCCGCGTTTCATCGGCCCCGTGCCTGTAAAGACACCGTCGCTCAGCGCCTCGACCGTGAACCGGCCGCGGAAAGGCGTATGCCCGGCCTGGCCGGACCCGGCGCCGATCGCGAGTTCGATCTGCGCGCCGGCGCCCGCGTCATGGGCTGCCTGAGCGGCGGCCGGGTCGTAGAGCAGGGCGAAGACCGCGTCGCGCGCGCCGTTGCGCACCAGCGCTTCCAGCAGGCCCACCGTGTCCGACGCGCCGCCGGCGCCGGGATTGTCCTGCGTGTCGGCGAGCACGATCGGCTTGTCCTTGTAGCGCCGCATGGCTTCGCGAACCCCTTCGTCGGGGTCGTACAGCGTGCCGGCGAAATCGCCTTCGGCGTTGATCACCATGCGCGCCAGCTCGTCGGCGGCTTCATCTGCCGTCTGCGGCGAGTCCCCGTAGGCGACGACCGCCGGACCGCATTCGGCGATGTCGGCCGGCGGGAAGCCGGGCGTGAAGGACAGCGATCGGATTCCCGGCGACACGCGCTCCATGGCGCGCAGCCGCTGGTAGATCGAGTTGGCCGGCTCGATCATCGTGCATTGCCATACAATCGGTATGAGGAAAGGCAGCTTGCGGAAGGATTTCGCCGGCGCCTTGCCGTCGCGCAGAATGCGGTCCAGTAGCTGTGCCGCGCGCTGCCCGGTCTCCGCCATGTCAACATGCGGATAGGTGCGATAGGCGACCAGCCCGGTCGCCAGCTCGACCATCTGCTCGGTCGTGTTGCTGTGCAGGTCGAGCGAGACGACGATCGGCAGCTCCGGCCCGACCACGCTGCGCACGCGCCGCAGCAGCTCGCCTTCGCCGTCTTCGTAGCTCTCCGTCACCATCGCGCCGTGCAGGCAGAGATAGACCGCGTCGAGCGGCCCCGCGGCGGCGATGTCCTGCAGAATGTTGCTGCTGATCGTTTCGAACGCGTCGTCGGTGACATGCGCGGACGGCGTCGCCATCGCCCATTGCGTTGGCACCAGCTCGTGGCCCGCGGCCTGGGCGTGCGCGATAAAGCCCGCGATCGGCAAGTTGAGGCCCTGCATGACGTCGAAGATCGCGTCGCCGCGGGGCATGCGCGGCTGGCCCGGACAGGTCTCGAACTGTTCGAGGTCGGCCTTGACCGGGGCGAAGGTGTTGGTCTCGTGCTGGAAGCCGCCGATTGCGATGCGTGCCATCGTCCTGTTCTCGTTCGGCGGCCTTCGCCTATAGTCTTACGGTCGTCGATGACCTTGGGGCTGATCGGCCGCCTGCAAATCCATTCTATCCGGTGATTTATGCCTGAAGCGGCGATAAATTGATACAACGCAGAGTTTGGAGATCCCGATGCCATACGTCGAAGCCGAAGGCGCGAAGCTGTATTACGAGGAAGCGGGCGCCGGTTTTCCCATCGTATTCGTGCATGAATTCGCCGGCGACTTGCGGAGCTGGGAGCCGCAGCTCCGCTATTTCGCGCGCTTCTATCGCTGCATCGCGTATAACGCGCGGGGCTTCCCGCCGTCGGACGTGCCGGCGAACCCGTCTTTCTACGGACAGGATATCGCGACCGACGACATCGCGGCGGTGATGCGCGGCGTCGGGATCGACAAGGCGCATGTCGTCGGGCTCAGCATGGGCGGCTTCGCCACGGCGCATTTCGCCATGCGCTATGGCAAGATGGCGAAGAGCGTGGTGATCGCCGGCTGCGGCTACGGCGCGGAGGCGTCCAAGCGCGCCCAGTTCAAGGAGGAGGCGGAAGCCACCGCGGCGCGGATGGAGCGCGAGGGCATGGCGGCGATGGCGAAGGTCTACGGTGCGGGGCCGACGCGCGTGCAGCTCGAAAACAAGGACCCGCGCGGCTACGCGGAATTCCTGCAGCAGCTGTCCGAGCATTCGGTCGAGGGCTCGGCCAACACGCTGCGCGGCGTGCAGGCCGTGCGGCCGTCGCTTTACAGCCTCGAGGACAAGCTCAAGGCGGTCGACGTGCCGGCGCTGATCGTGACCGGCGACGAGGACGAGCCCTGCCTCGAGCCGGGCCTCTTCATGAAGCGGACGATCCCGACCTCGGGGCTCGTGGTCATTCCGAAGACCGGGCACGCCTGCAATCTCGAGGAGCCGGAGGCTTTCAACGCGGCGCTCCGGGAGTTCTTCCTCGCGGTGGAGCAGGGGACGTGGCGTCCGCGCGACCCGCGCTCGATCTCGACGTCGATCCTGAGCCGCAACTAGAACCACATCCGGCGCATCAAACCGTTACGCAAGGCGAATTGATGATACAGCGCGGCCGCGGTGTGGAGGGCGATCAGCGACCAGAGCAGGTAGGCGCCGGTGACGGAATGAACGAGATCGAGTGACTTTTCCCACGTCTGCCAGGAAAGGCCGAGCGTGTCGGTGACCAGCCATTTGTACAGCGCCGTATCGCGGAAGGCAGGCACGAAGGTGAAATAAGCGGACGGCCGCTTTGCCGCACCGTAGCCGCTGAACGGCATCGCGATGATGAAGAGATACAGCAGGCCGTGGGAAATCCGGGCCGACAGATGCTGCCACGCCGGGACGGCGAGCGGGGCCGGCGGCCGGTTCATCAGCCGCCACGCGATGCGCAGGATGACGAATCCGCCGATGCTGAGACCGCAGGCGATATGGATCTGCAACGCCGTTGCGTTCTCCGGCGTGCCTTTTGTCGTGAACAATTGTCGGAAGTAGATGGAGGAATAGGAGCCGAGGATGAGCAGCGCGACGACCC
The DNA here is from genome assembly GCA_964585785.1 of uncultured Rhodospirillaceae bacterium. GTDB lineage: Bacteria > Pseudomonadota > Alphaproteobacteria > UBA8366 > UBA8366 > WHUA01. Next base: position 8,901 of record CAZPFL010000050.1, on the reverse strand, counting down.
AGTGCAGGGCCACGGCGAGGCGAGTATAGCGTTCGATGGAAGGACCCTCCGGGAGTGGGCGGGGAGGGTAGGCTACAAGACCTTTGGGCGGAAGTCAGCAGGCATAACGCGGGCGCGCGCGGCTTTAAAAAACCTGTAACTTATGCGACAGCCAGCTTCTTCATCCGGCGCAGCGATCGCCGGAGATCCCGCCGGTAGGGAACGATTTCCTCCTCGATCGTGTGGCGGAGCGAGGCCTTGTAGGTCGTCTGCACCCAGCGCTTGCGGTCTTCGATCGCCGCGCGCATCTCGGGCGCCGGCGGCAGGGCGGCGTGGCCGAGCTCGATCTCGCGAATCCAGCGCGCCTGGTATTCGTAGATCATGTTGAGCGCCGTGTTGGTGTTGAACATGCCCATGAAGTAGAGGCCGGGCCAGCCGGGCGGCACGATGCGCTGATACAGGTCGACGCTGTTGTCCTTGACCGGCACGATATCGGGCGAAAGGAACGGCAGGTCGATGAGATAGCCCGTCGCGGCGATCAGCGTGTCGAACTCCTCGGACGTGCCGTCGACGAAGTAGATGCGCTTGCCGTCGATCCTTTCGATGCCCTGCTTCACGACGATCCGGCGATAGGCGATGTGGTTCACCACCGTCGCGTTGCTGGTGACATGCGCGCGCGCGTTCAGCGGCTTGAAGCCGAGCTTCGTCATGTCGCCGTGCACGATCCAGGTCATGAAACGCACGAGCCGCGCGCGCAGCCACTCGGGAATCCAATCCTTCTGCAGCATGTTGGTGATGTCGGTGAAAGGTAGGCCAAGGAACAGCTTCGGCAGGATCAGCACGCCGGACCGCGCGACCAGCACGCAGCGCGGCGACGTCACGCAGACGTCGCTGACGATGTCGCAGCCGCTGTTGCCGACGCCGACCACGCAGATCCGCTTGCCGACGAAGGCCTCCGGCTCCCGGTAATCATGCGAATGCACGTATTCGCCCTTGAAGTCGTTCTGGAACAGGGGCACGTGCAGCGGCTTGGTCAGATGGCCGGTGCAGACGACCACCGTGTCGAAGAGGTCGGTGTCACCGGCTTCCGTCTCGACCCGCCATTTCGGCGCCTCCTTGCCCGGCGTGAACGCGGGGCGCAGCGCGGTGACGCGGGTCTTGAAGCGGATGCGCGGCGTCACCCCGAAGTGGTCGGCATAAGCGACGAGGTATTGGTGCATGTCCCGGTGGTCGGGAAAGGGCTGCACCGACGGGTCGAAATCGAAGTCGTGGAAATGCGTCACGCCGCGCGAGGTGTTGATGTGCAGCGTCCGGTAGCAGGACGAGCGGTTGTTGTCGTTGCGGAAGCACCAGAGGCCGCCGATCTGCGTGCCGATCTCGAAGATGGTGACGTCGAAGCCGGCTTCGATCAGATATTTCGAGACGCAGAGCCCGGACGCGCCGGCGCCGATGACGGCAACACGCTTGTACGGTGATGTCATGGGATCTCTTTCGGTGCGAATCGGAGCGCTCTCGTGGTCGGCCGTCGGCGAATCATAGCGGCCCGTAGCGGGCGACGGAAATCGCGGCCATCCTGCGCGCGATCGGTCGTGTTGCGCAACCGACGCGGGTTGGCGCGAAAAGGGGTAGGCCGTCCCTTTCGTAGCAAACATGCCGTGCTGGTGGCGTCCGGGCGGCGTAGCTTCGGACTTCCGGTAGATAAAGTTGCCGCTTTCGTGGCACTCAACCGGATGTCAACCTTTCCGAACCGTTAGCCCGATTTCGACTGCGCCAACCCCCATTTGCCACTTTCTTGTGGCCGTAGGCTTGGGCAGTATGGTTCGATAATCCCCTGTGGGGCCGATGTCTATTCGCCGTTGTTATCGTTCCAGGACGGTTTGCGGATGTTGGGACGCGCGGGTCGGGCATTCGAATCCGCGCGGCACCGGACGGTCGGCTGGGGTAGATAAGAAAAGAGCTTGAACTGGAGAGTCTATGCTGAACGCAACCGCCAAATACCGTATCGGACAGGTTGTCCGTCACCGGAAATACGGGTTCCGCGGTATCATTTTCGACGTTGATCCCGAGTTCGCGAACACGGACGAATGGTACGAGAGCATTCCCCGGGAATCGCGTCCCCGCAAGGAACAGCCTTTCTATCACCTGCTGGCGGAAAACCAGGACAAGACGACGTACATCGCTTACGTGTCGGAGCAGAACCTGCTGCTCGACGAAAGCGACGAGCCGATCATGCATCCGGGCATCAGCGACCATTTCGAAGGAATGCGTGACGGCTACTATGTCAGCCGGCACAAGTCCAATTGACCCTCCGTCTCTGGCAAGCCGAAGCAGCCGACCGGTCGTGGCCGGGCGCTAGCCGGCGCTGCGCGTGGGCCGTATTTTCAGCTTGAGGCCGGCGACCTTGTAGACGTCGAGGCCGGTGATGTTGGCGATCTCCTCGATCGGAAGCGAGGTCTCTTCCAGCAGCACCCGGGCATGCCGGTAGGGCTCCATGCGCCGCCGGCTGCGGAACGGCCGCCAACCGCCGAGATATTGCGGGCGGATCGGCTGCGGCACGGGATCGGGCTCGAGGCCGCGCGCGATCGCCTCCTTCATCGCATCGGCGATGCGGGCCTTGTCGAGTAGGATCTGGTAGTCCATCAGGTGGACGACGCGCGCCAGCTCGCGCTCCTGCCACATTTCCGGGCCTTGCCGGGGCGGCGGCTCGGGTCTCGGGCCCTGGGTCCCGCCGCGCGCCGCTTCCTCCAGCGTCATGCCGTGCCGTCCGGCGAGCCGCTCGGCCGCCGCCATGGCGTTGTCCCGTTCGCCCTGGTAGGGGCTGCTGTTGGCGAGCTCGAGCAGGTTGCGGAAGCGCTGCCGCTCGGGCTCGGTAAAGGGCGTGGAAATGGGCCGTTCCTCAGAATAAAAGGCCGTCGCCAAACTTGCCGCCGAAGGATACACCAGCGGCTTGCCCCGGGGTATCCCCGGCAGGGGCAAATCTACGGAGGCCGCGCCGGACGGATTTCAGCGCCCGGTTCAGAATATCGCCGGAACTACTTCCTATTCTTGCGCAATCCGCCTCTCGATTGGACTCATGCGCCGGGGGCTGTTTGTCGGGTGCCCCGTACGCCTTGCGAGGCGGACGGCGGAGAATGACGGTCTGCCGGCGCGCCATGCCCCTGCGAGTCGGGCGCTCTATCGGGAGGCGCCCTGGTACCGCGCCGCCCGCTTGCGCCGCCGGCGGCATTGACGAAGGATAGCCGCCGGCCAAGCTCGCTGGAGCAAAGGCGTCTCGGCCGGACGCGCGCCCGACCTTTGGCGGGGCAGGGCAGCCGGCCGCGAGCGGCGGGGACGGGACAATGCAAAGGGTTCGACGCTGATGCTGCTGCCGATCTATGACCGCAACCCGCTGCGCATCATCCCGTTCCAGTTCATGACGATCTCGATCGTGCTGGTCTCGACGCTGATCTTCCTGTGGGAGCGCAGCCTGTCACCGCACATGCTCGAGCGCTCGCTCCTGGTCTACGGCATGATCCCCTCGGTGCTGGTCGGCGCCGATCATCTCGACCCGCATCTCGCGCCGATGGCCGCGCCCGTCACCCTGGTGACCTCGCTCTTCCTGCACGGTGACTGGATGCACCTGATCGGCAACATGCTGTTCCTCTGGGTGTTCGGGGACAACATCGAGGATTCGATGGGGCACTGGCGCTTCCTCTTATTCTATTTCCTGTGCGGCGCCGCGGCGGGGCTGACCCAGGCGCTCGCCATGCCCTATTCCCAGGAGCCGACGGTCGGCGCGAGCGGCGCGGTCGCCGGCATCCTCGGCGCGTATATCGTGCTGCACCCGAAGGTGAAGATCCTGGTGCTGGCGATGATGTGGTTCCCGCTCTACCTGCCGGCCTATTTCGTGCTGGCGCTGTGGATCGCCACCCAGGTCGCGAGCGTGCTGTTCGGCGCCGGCGGCCAGATCGCCTGGTGGGCGCATATCGGCGGCTTCGTTACCGGCGCGATCCTCGTCGTGCCGTTCCGCGACAAGCGCATCCCGCTGTTCGACCGCGGCGTACCGCATTAGGGGCGGGTGACGGCGGGAAGGAAGGCCCGGCCCTACACGCCTTCGACGAAGATCAGCTTGCCGTCGGCGGAGTCGAAACGGATGCCGATGATCGCTTGGTATTCCGGGGAGTCGTACCAGCGGTGCGCCGTCGCCATGTCCGGGAATTCGAGCACGATCACCCGTTTCGGGGTCCAGTCGCCCTCCTTGGGTGTGATCGGGCCGCCGCGGACAAGGTATTTGCCGCCATACTGCTTAATGGTGTCGGGCACGCCGGCCGCATATTTCTTGAAGGTCTCCGGATCGTGAACCTCGACCTGGGCGATGACATAGGCGGCCATGGCGTTTCCTCCGCGATTCCTGCTTTAATGCGTCGAATGGACTGGGAGTTTAACACCGCGGGCGCAGACCGCGGCAAGAAGCAATAAGGAGCCGCTATGACGATCGAACTCTACACCTGGGCGACGCCGAACGGGCGCAAAGCCTCCGTCATGCTGGAAGAGGTGGGGCTGCCGTACAAGGAGATCCCGATCAACATCAGCAAGGGCGAGCAGTTTCAGCCGCACTTCCTGAAGATTTCGCCGAACAACCGTATCCCCGCCATCATCGATCCGGACGGACCGGACGGGAAGCCGATCTCGGTGTTCGAGTCCGGCGCGATCCTGATCTATCTCGGCGAGAAGACCGGCAAGCTGATCCCCAAGGACGCGCGCAAGCGCGTCGCCATGTTCGAGTGGCTGATGTGGCAGATGGGCGGCTTCGGGCCGATGCTGGGCCAGGCGCATCACTTCCTCGGCATGAAGGAGCCGGACGAGTACGGCGTCCAGCGCTACCTCAAGGAAACGCAGCGGCTCTACGGCGTGCTCGACAAGCGGCTGGCCGACAACGACTACGTCGCGGGCGACGAATACACCATCGCCGACATCGCGATCCTCGGCTGGGCCCACCGCCATCCGCGCCACAAGGTCGATCTCAACGACTTCCCGAACGTCAAGCGCTGGTACGAGACGCTGTGGGAGCGTCCGGCGGTGAAGAAAGGTATGCCGACCCTGGGCGGCCTGAACATGTAAAGGTGCTGCGTCGGCGCCGACGGGAAGGGGGCCGCATGGCCCCTTTTTCATTGCGCCGATGGACCGGCCGGGCGCGGATCGCCTTCGCCAAACGCGGTGGCGGGTCTAGACTGAGCCAGGAGAAGAAGCGAGGCGGCGTGAGACCGCCCGGACGCAAACAGCCTCGACAGGGAGGGTACGATGAAAGCGATGGTCTTGCATGGGCCGGGAAAGCCCTTCGTGCTCGAGCAGCGGCCGGATCCGACGCCGGGGCCGGGCGAGGCGGTGGCGCGTGTGCTGACCTGCGGCGCCGGCCTCACGATCGAGCATGTCCGCGCCGGGCGGACGGGCGCGAATTTCCCGATCGTCATCGGGCACGAGATCACGGGCGAGATCGTCGCGGTCGGGCCGCGCAGCGAGACCCTGCCGGTGATCGAGCCGCTCAAGGAAGGCGATCCGGTGACCTGCTATTTCTATCTGCTCGACGGCGAGGACCGCTGGACGCGCTCGAACCGCCCGACCATCTCGACGCGCGTCTCTGGCCATGTCGGCCGGCAGATCGACGGCGGCTACGCGGAATACATCAAGCTGCCCGTGCAGAACTTCATCAAGCTGCCGGAGGAACTCGACTGGCGCGGTCATCCCGCGGAGGTCGGCGTGATCTGCGATGCCATCGCCACGCCCTACAAGGTGCTGCGGCGCGGCCGCATCGGGCCGCTCGACACGGTCGCGGTGTTCGGCGCGGGCGGCGGGCTCGGGCTGCAGCAGGTCGTGATGTGCAAATGGGCGCGGGCGCGGGTGATCGCCGTCGAGACCGCGCAACACAAGTTCGCCGCCTGCCGCGACGCGGGCGCCGATGCCGTGGTCGATGCAAGCTCGGAGGACGTCGTCGCCGCCATCCGCGACCTGACCAAGGGCGCGGGCGTCGACGTCGCGGTCGACTATGTGTCCTCCACCCGGACGTTGGAGCAGGCCACGGCGGCGCTCGGCATCGGCGGCCGGCTGCTTACGCTGGGCGGCGCGGCGGGCAAGCCCTTTACGGTCGATCCCCGGGCGATGCTGCAAAAGGAGCTCGAGCTGATGGGCAGCCGTTACTGCACGCGCCAGGAGGTCATCGACTCGCTCGCGCTGGCGGCGCGCGGCGAGGTCTGGCCGATCGTGACCGAGACCTATCCGCTGGAACAGGCGGAAGCGGCGCATCAGCGACTGGCGCAGGGTCTCATCACCGGCCGCGCGGCGCTGATCATCGGTGCCTAGCGTCGGCGGATATCCTCAACGCCGCCGAAACCACCCGCCGCCGCCGCGCCAGCGCGCCTGCCATTCCGTCCGCACATTCGCCGGCATCTCCTCGATCGCCTGCGCCAACGCTTTGTGGATCAGTTCCTGCAGCGCGGTCGTGCGGGCGCGGAGCTGCGCGAAGGCGTCGGTGAGCGCCTTGTCGTCGAGCGTCGGGCGGCCCACCACTTCGGCCACGTATTGGCGCGCCTGGCGGATCTGACGCAGCTGCAGCGCGATCTCGATCGCGTTGTCGCGCAGATGGCGGCGGATGATCGGGCGCGCCGCCTCGGGCACCGTCTCGATGAAGCGCTGCGCCGCGGCTTCGAGACCCGGTCGGCTCGGTTGGAAGAAATGCCGGCCGAGGATCAGCCCGCCGGCGAACAGGTTGCCCGCGAGCGACAGCGCGAACAGCAGGACGAAGCCGATGATCCAGCCCTTGCCGATCGTCATGGCAGCAGCTCCCCGCCCGGCGACGGGCCGTAGACCAGGCTCGCGAGGTTGACCGTGTCGGCGGCGCCGGGCCCGACCGGCACCGTGGCGCCGACCAGGAAGCCCGCAAGCACCGAGGCCATCGCCGTCGCCGCGCCGGCATACCAGAGCATGCGGAAGGACGGCAGAAGACGGCCGGCCTTCGCCGCCGGCCGCGTTTGGGCGAGCGGGATGGCGTCGAGGCGCTGGCGCAGCGCGGCGCCGAGCGGCGCGGGACGTAGCGCGTCGGATATCAGCGCGTCGAGATTGCGCGCGGCCTCCTGCTGCGCACGGGCCTCGGCCGACCGGGCGAGCAGGCGTCGCGCTCGGCGCCGTTTGAGCCAGGGCCAGCCGGCGGGGTCCGGGCCCTTGGCGTCGAGCAGGTCTTGGAATTCGTCGAGCTTCATCATGGTCTCGCTCCGCTAAGCTTAAGCGTCTCCGCCCAGGGTTTCGCGCAATGTCCGGCGCGCGCGCACCAGCAGCGCTTCCAGCGCCTTGACGGAAATCGCCATCGCGGCGGCCGCCTCGGCATTGCTCAGTCCGGTGGTGTAGGTCAGGGTCACCGCGGTGCGCTGGCTTTCGGGCAGGTCGGCCACCGCCGCGTTGACCCGTTGCCGCCGGCGGTCCGCGTCGAGCTGGTCGTCCGCCGCCGGCGCCGGGTCCTGCTGTTCCGCCGCCTGATCGAGCGGCGCATGCCGCGCGGCGACCCGGTTCTTGTGGTTCAGGCTCTGGTTGACCGTGACGCGGTAGAGCCAGGTCGAAAAGCGGGCGCCGCCGGGGCGCCAGTCTTCCGCCCGCCGCCAGACGGTCACGAACACATCCTGCGTCACGTCCTCGGCGTCGGCGGCGGAGCCGAGCATGGCACGGGCGAGCGCGAAGACCCGGTCGGCGTGGCGGTCCATGAGGCGGCCGAATGCGTCCCGGTCGCCCGAGCCGATCCGTGCCAGCAGACCATCATCGTCTTCCCGCTCACCCATGCATGCGATCTGCGTTCCCGTGCGACAGGTCCGGGCCGATTATTGCCCGTTATAGGTCCGCGTGACACTGCCCGAATTGCCGTTCGGGCCGGTGTAGCCGCGGTTCACGGTCACGCCGCCGTCGCCGGTCGGGGTCACGCTGCGCGAGCGCATGATCGTCGAGCCCGACGGCAGCGTCGTGGTGTTGTTGTAGGTCGTGCTCTGGCCCGCCTGGTAGGTGCGTTGCGTGTTGCGCTCCAGGCTGTTGCCGTTCGGGCCGGTGCGGGTCACGTCGCGGTTCCAGGCGCCGTTGCCCCAGCTCTCGCTCTTCGACACGCTGTGGCTGCCGCGCGGCCCCGACCAGCCGCGGTTGACGCTGCGCGAGCCCGCATAGGCGGCGTGCACGATGGCGGCGGAGGCGGCCACCGTGAGCGCGGTGGCGATGAGATATTTAACGAACCAGGTCAGATGGCGATTCATGGCGATTGTATTCCTCGGCTGAAGGGAAAGGTGAAGTGCGGGTGAGGGGCAGGGATCAGGGGGTCTGCCGGGCCTGCGCGCGAAGCTGCGCGGCGAAGCTCTCGAACTCCTGCGGCGTCAGCTTGCCGTCATGGTTGGCGTCGGCGCGATCGAAGAGCGGCCGCGGCGCGTTGAGGAACTCCTCGCGCGTGACCTTGCCGTCGCCGTTGGCGTCAGCCCGCTGGAACGCGGTCTTGCCGCTGCCGGTGAGACGCCGGCGGAAGCGCCGCTTGGCGTTCTCGACCTCGTCTTGCGTGATGACGCCGTCGCCGTTCTTGTCGAGACGGTCGAACATCTTGGCGCGGAGCTGGGTGACCTCGTTCTGGTCGATCACCCCGTCGCCGTTGAGGTCGGCGCGGGCGAAGGCGCGGCTGCCGCGGTCCTGCGCCGCCGCCCCGCCGGCGGCGAGCGCCGCAACCGGCACCGCGAGCGCCAGGACGAATAAGGATCGCTTGATCAAGAGAGCCTCCAGGGTTTGCCGCGGCCGGCCCGTCCGGCCGCTTCTACCCCCTTTACACACGGGCAGGCGGCAAAACCCTGCGCAGAAAAAGTCAGACTGGAAATACCAGTTAATTCAGATCGTTAAGATGTGGCCGCAAGCATTTGACGCCCCACGGGCGCG
>CAZPFL010000049.1:0-25552 GCA_964585785.1 uncultured Rhodospirillaceae bacterium | reverse complement strand
AACGCCATGCCGATCATTCTCCCCGAAGGCCTCCCTGCGCGGCACGCCCTGCAGGCCGAGGGCATTCCCGTCTTGCGGGACGCGCCCGATGATGCGCCGCCGGTCCGCGTCCTGCTCGTCAACCTGATGCCGCGCAAGACGGATACCGAGGCGCAGATCGCCCGGCTGCTGGGCGGCACGCCGCGAACGGTCGCGCTGACGCTTGCCGTTCCGGACGGCTACGCGTCGAACACCACGCCGGCGTTCTATCTCGAGACCTTCTACAAGCGCTGGCGCGAGATTCGCGGCCGCGCCTACGATGCGCTGATCGTCACCGGCGCGCCGGTCGAAACGCTGCCTTTCGAGGACGTGACCTACTGGAGCGACCTGACGCAGATCTTCGATTGGGCGGCGCAATCGGTGCGCCGCAGCTATTACATCTGCTGGGCGGCGCAGGCCGCGCTCTATCATTTTCACGGCGTGCCGAAGCACCGCCTGCCGGAAAAGCGGTTCGGCGTGTACCACCAGACCATCCGCCGCGCCGGCAGCCCGATCTTCGACGGCATCGCCAGCTGCTTTCCCGTGCCCGTCTCGCGCCACACCGAGACGCGGGCCGAAGACCTGCCGCGCGGCCGCGGTCTGACGACGCTCGCGGCATCGCCGCAGTCCGGGCTCTGCATGGTCGAGGACCGAGATCGCCGGTCGCTCTACATGTTCAACCACTTGGAATACGACGCTGACACCCTGGCGCAGGAATTTCAGCGCGACCGGCGCGCCGGGGCGGCGATCGCCCTGCCTGCGCATTACTACCCGTCGGACGATCCGGCGCGCCGCCCGGTCAATATCTGGCGCCCCTACGCGCGGCGGATCTTTCGGAACTGGCTGCGCGGCGCCGCGCCGGCGGCGGACCAGGCGCCGCAAGAGAGCAGCGCGGCCTGAGGGCATCGGCCGAGACCTTCCCGCGCTGGACGGGTCCCGCGCGATCGCCGAGACTGCCCGGACGCACACCACCCGGGCAGGAAGGACAAGGCCATGAAACTCTCGCTCTCGGTCCGCGTCGCCGAGCCGCCGAAGCAGAAGGACGTCCTCGCCGTTCCGTTCGAGACGCTGGCGGCCAAGGCTAAGGCGCTCGGCTATGCCGGCATCTCGATGCGCGCCTCGGTCGCCGCCGTCGACTCCCCGCCCGCCCAGGTCCGCGCGGTCCGCGCCGTGCTGGACAAGCTCGGCCTCGCCGTCTCGATGGTCTGCGGCGACATCCCGCTTGCCGCCAACAACGCGGCCGCGATCCAGGCGATCCGCAACATCACGCCCTATCTCGACCTCACCGAGGCGCTGGGCGGCCACCTCATCCGGGTCATGATGCAGACGGAAGACGACATCCCCTACGCCCGGCACGCCGCGGACGAGGCCGCCGAGCGCGGCCTGTCGCTCGTCCATATCAACCATTGGGGCACGCTGTTCGAAACGGTCGAGGAGTCGCTGGCGACCCTCGCGGCGATCGGCCGCGAGAACTTCCGGGTCGCTTTCGAGCCGGGCAACCTGCTGGCCTGCCACGCGGGGCACGGCCCCGACGACCTCGCCCGGCTGGCGCCGCACCTGTCCAACGTCCTGTTCCAGAACGTCCGCCTCGATCCCACCTCGCCGATCGTGTTCACGAGCCGCCGGCACGGGCCGGTCCATCTCAGCTATGTGCCGATCGACGACCCGGCCGGGATCGATATCCGCCCGCTGATCGAGACCCTGCACAAGCTCGGCTATACCGGCTGGTTCACGGTGCACCAGCCGTTGTTCGAAGGCCAGGCGCTCGACGCCGCGATGCGGCTTGCCGCCGACTTCCTGCAGCCTCAGTTGGCCGTCCGCTAGCGGACGCCGCGGCGGCCCTTATGCTTCGCCGCGCTCGAGCGCCGGAACGGCATTGCGCTCGACTGGGAGCCGGCGCCGGTTGACGACCATCGCATCGTGCAGTTTTCGGATGATGCCGCTGCCGGTCGAGACAAAGAGGAAGGGCAGGAACGCGTGAATGAGGCAGGCGATGGCGCCGGCCAGCATCCGCAGGCCGAACCCCGTCGCGGCCAGAAAGTGCTCGCCGTAGGTCTCGCCGACGGACTGTGGATGATGAGTGAATTGTTTGAAGAGCCCCATGATTTGACGACGATATCCTAATAGAAGCGAAATGAATTTATTTTTTCACTATATTTTCCCGAGTTAATTGATATTATTTTCTCCTATTTTCTCATATCGGCGTATTTTTTTCTAAATGGACACCTACGACCGAAAAATTCTCGCATGTCTACAGGAGGATGCCTCGCTTTCCGTAGCCGAAATCGGGGAACGGGTCGGCCTATCCTCGACGCCCTGCTGGCGGCGGATCCAAAACCTCGAGAAAGCCGGCGTGATCACGCGGCGGGTCGCGCTGCTCGACCGGGAGAAGCTCAATGTCGGAGTCACGGTCTTCGTGGCGGTGCGCACGCAGCATCACGACGCCGCATGGCTGGAGCGCTTCGCCAAAGCCGTCTCGGCGATCGAAGAGGTCGTCGAGTTCTACCGGATGAGCGGCGACGTGGACTATCTGCTGCGGATCGTCGTGCCCGACATCGCCGCCTATGACGCGGTTTACAAGCGGCTCATCGGCTCGATCGAGCTTTCGGACGTGACCTCCAGCTTTGCCATGGAGTGCATCAAGCACACCACCGCCCTGCCGCTCAAATACCGCGACTGACCCCGTCCGCCGCCGGCGAACGGCACGCGCCGGCTCCGACGGCGGCAACAGGGGAAAATGCCTTAATTTGGCCATCCCGGGCTCTTAAAATCTCCGTTAACCACTGCAGGATGGCAGGATCAAAAATATTTGCAGGAAGGTATCCCGTGCCCATTGAATTCGATCGGGGCATATCCATTTCTTCGCGCGAGCGGGCCACAGTCCCCCTCAGGCACAGAGAGCGGCACCCAGCTAAGCCAATTCCGGAACATCCGCCCGAGTGAGCCGTTAACCACCGCAAGGTGGCGTGGCGGCGCGCGAACGTGCGTGAAAACCCCGAGGTTGCCGGGCGTGCCTTGACGTGGGCGTGGCCAGCTAAAACGACCGTACTACTCCGGAATTACCGAGACGATAATGGATAAGTCCTCTTTGCCTAGGACGCTTGAAATCCTAAAAAAGACAAGCGGTTCCGCCTCGACGCTGAACCATTCGACGACGCTGGTTTCAGGCGGCGTCGATGCCGACGGGGGCATCTTTAAGTCAGGCACGAATACCAAGATGGCACGCGTCATCAAGCTGCTTCTCTGCATTCTTGTCGCCGTCACGGCGCATGGGCTGGTGTGGCGCAAATTCGAGCGCACCGTGTACGCGCCGGAGATCACCGGCCGCGTCGCGTCGCTCTCCTACATGCCGGGGCGCAATCTGCGGAGCGGCGAGAAGCCGGGCTACGTGACGCCCGAGCAGATCGACCACGATCTCAGCATCCTGGCCAACTGGACCGATTCAATCCGTACCTACAACGCCACCCGCGGCATGGAGGCCCTGCCCGCCATCGCCGCCAAATATGGCTTGTCGGTGACTCTCGGCATCTGGGTGGAAAAGGACCCGGTTGCGACCCGCAAGGAAATCGAGGCGGCGATCGCGGCCGCCAAGCGCTATCACAACATTCGCGGCCTGATCGTCGGCAACGAAGCGCTGCTGCGCAAGGAAGTCACGGTCGACCAGCTGATCGCCCTGCTGCGCGAAGTGCGCGCTCGCACCATGCTGCCGGTGACGACCGCGGAGCCGTGGCACGTCTGGCTGCAGTACCCGAAGCTGGCCTCCGAGGTCGACTATATCTCGGCCCATATCCTGCCCTACTGGGAAGGCCTGCCGCCGGAACAGGCCGTGCCCTATGCCGAGCAGATCCACGACCGCCTGCAGGAAACCTTCCCGGACAAGAATATCGTCATCGCCGAGTTCGGCTGGCCGAGCGGCGGCTATAACCGCGGCGCCGCCGTGACCGGGCGGATCGAGGAAGGCTCGATCCTGCGCTACTTCATCTCGACCGCGCGCCGCCGGGGCATCGACTACAACCTCGTCGAAGCCTTCGACCAGCCCTGGAAGACCAATGAAGGCAGCGTCGGCACTTACTGGGGCATGTTCGACGCGTCCGGGCATCCGAAATTCCCGCTGACCGGGCCGCTGCAGTCCAACAACACGCGCGCGATGCATCTCGCCCTCGTGCTTGGCGGGCTCTTCTGCCTCTTCATCCTGGCGCTGCGCCGCTTCACCTTCGCCCAGGGTCTCGCGCTTGCGCTCGCCGCCAATGCGGCCGGCGCAGTGCTGGCGCTCGTCCTCACCTATCCGACCGAAGCCTATATGACGATCGGCGAAGGCGTGTTCTACGGCATCGGCCTGGCGCTGCTGATACCCTTGCTCGTCCTCTCGCTGCTGCGGTTCGCCGAGCTGGCCGAAGTGCTGTGGGGCGACGAGCCGAGGCGTCTGATCCGTTCGCGCCGGCGCGCCGAGCGGACCGATATGCCCGGCCGCCTGCCGAAGGTGTCGATCCATCTGCCGGCTTGCCGCGAATCGCCGGACGTCGTCAATGCGAGCCTGAACGCCCTCGCCCGCCTCGACTATCCCGATTTCGAGGTGCTGGTCGTGGTGAACAACACGCCGGAGGAGCGCCTGTGGCGTCCGGTCGAGGCGCATTGCCAGGCGCTCGGTGAGCGGTTCCGTTTCATCAACCTGCCGAAGATCAGCGGCTTCAAGGCGGGCGCGCTGAACGAAGCGCTCCGCCTCACCGACCCGAAGGCCGAGATCGTGGCGATCATCGACGCCGACTACCGCGTCAGCCCGGACTGGCTTGCCGACCTCGTTCCGGCCTTCGCCGACCCCAAGGTCGCGATGGTGCAGGCGCCGCAGGACCATGACGAAAGCGGCGTGCGCCTGAGCCAGCGCATGATGAATGCCGAATACGCCGGCTTCTTCGACATCGGCATGGTCCAGCGCAACGAAGACAACGCCATCATCACCCATGGCACGATGCTGCTGATCCGCAAGCAGGCGATGCTGGACGTCGGCGGCTGGGCGACCGACACGATCGTCGAGGATACCGAGCTCGGCCTCCGCATCTTCCGCAATGGCGGCGTGGCCCATTACACCAATCGCCGCTATGGCCAGGGCGTGCTGCCCGACAGCGTCGCCGCCTACTGCACGCAGCGCCAGCGCTGGGCCTATGGCGCGATGCAGATCCTGCGCAAGCACTGGAGGGCGTTCCTGCCGGGCGGGCGGGACCTGTCGCTGCGCCAGAAATGGCAATTCGCGACCGGCTGGCTCAACTGGATCGCCGATGCGGCCGGCGTCGGACTGGCGGTTCTGAACCTCCTCGCCATTCCGTTCATGCTGCTCAATCTCGCTGCCTTCCCGCCGATGGCCTTGCTCGCGCCCGTCTTTGCGGCCTATGCGCTCATGGCGCTGCACACCGCGCTCCTGTACCGGCGCCGCGTGGATACGACGACGGCGCGGATCATCGGCGCGGCGATCAGCGCGATGAGCCTGCAGCTTGTCATCGCCCGCGCCGTGTTCTCGGGCCTGATCGCCCAACATCTGCCCTTCCGCCGGACGGACAAGGGCGGCATGTCCAAGCCCGGCAAGTTGGCGCAGCTCGCCATGCCGGAGCTGATCCTCGGCCTCTTGCTGCTCGCCGGCGCCGTGACGGCTTATGCCGTGAACGAGTTCGACGTCGCCGAGCAGAACCACTTCGCGCTGCTGCTGGTGTTGCAGAGCGTGCCCTTCCTCGCATCGACGACCATGCGTCTGACGGAAGCCGTCGAGGCGAGCAGGCTCGGCGAACGCGTCCCGGGCTGGTTTGCGCCGCTGCTGCGGCGGCCGACCCACGCCTTTCAGTAACACGCGCCTTGCTGCGGCCGCGGCCGGACTGATGATCCGCCGCGGCCGCCGCCCCTCCCCATTTTTCGCGCCGACTGCGTCTGAACGGCTTTTCGCTTCCGTCGAACCCCTTGTAATCCGTCGGCGATTGACAGCGGTTCGCCGCCTGTTGTTGAATGCCTTCGCAAGACGCGCCCCAACACGGCGCGTTTTTGAATATAGCGGGGCTGCCGCGGTATAATATTTTGCCGTAGCATGTTACCGCAGGCTTCGACAGGTTAACGGACCGGGGAAGGTAAGCAGAACCGTTCAGCTTCGACTTGGCTTCAGCCCCAAACTCATGGCCGTTGACAAGAAGAACCGGGCTGCCTACCGTTTTTCTTACTAACCCCAAGAAAAAGAAACGCAACATTCAACAGGGAGGGCGAGTGGCTACTCTTCTTGAGATCGAAGGATTGCAAACGCAATTCTTCACATCGGCTGGTGTCGTCAAGGCGGTTGACGGTGTTTCTTACACCGTCAATGAGGGCGAGACGGTCGCCGTGGTCGGCGAATCCGGCTGCGGTAAGTCCGTCAGCGCGCTGTCTATTCTTCGCCTCGTGGCCGATCCGCCGGGCAAGGTCGTCGGCGGCAAGATCAAATTCCAAGGCCGCGATCTGCTGCAGCTCAGCGACCAAGAGATGCGCGACGTGCGCGGCAACGACATCGCCATGGTGTTCCAGGAACCGATGACCTCGCTGAACCCGGTGCTCAGCATCGGCTTGCAGATCACGGAAACGTTACAACACCATCTCGGTATGTCGGACGAAGAGGCGAACGCCCGGGCGGTCGAGCTCCTGGGCATGGTCGGCATTTCCGAGCCGCAGCGGCGCCTCAACCAGTTTCCCCACCATCTGTCGGGCGGCATGCGCCAGCGCGTGATGATCGCGATCGCGCTCGCCTGCGAGCCGAAGCTGATCATCGCCGACGAACCGACCACCGCGCTGGACGTGACAATCCAGGCGCAGATTCTCGAGCTGATGAAAAACCTGACCCGCCAGTTCGGGGTCGCCCTGATCGTCATCACGCATAACCTCGGCGTCGTCGCCCGCTATGCGGACCGCGTCAACGTGATGTATGCGGGCAAGGTCATCGAAATGGGCAGCGCCAAGGACGTCTACCACAATCCGAAGCACCCCTACACGCTGGCGCTTCTGAGATCCGTGCCGCGGCTGGACCTCCCGCGGCAGGCCAAGCTCGACCCGGTCGAAGGGCAGCCGCCCGACCTGGCGCGGCTAGGCCCCGGATGCCCCTTCCGGCCGCGCTGCCGTTTCGCGGTCGAACGCTGCGCGCACGAAAACCCGATGCTGGAACAAGTTGAGTCGGGACATTTCTCGGCGTGCTGGGAAAAGAACAACCTCACCTCGGCCGGGAAGGCAGTATCATGAACAAAGCATCGGCCGCCATGGCCACCGAGTCAGCGCCTGCGCCCAGGCCTGGGTTGCAAGAGAACCTGATCGAAGTCAAGAACCTACGGATGCACTTCCCGGTGACCGAAGGGGTCCTCATTCCCAAGGTCGTCGCCCGCGTGAAGGCCGTGGACGGGATCACCTTCAACATCAAGAAGGGCGAAACGCTCGGTCTGGTCGGCGAGTCCGGCTGCGGTAAGACGACGACGGGCCGCTGCATCCTCCAGCTGGAAAAGCCGACCTCGGGCGAGATCATCTACAACGGCGTCAATCTCAATAATCTCAGCGGCAAGGAGCTGGTCCCCTATCGGCAGAAGATCCAGGTGATCTTTCAGGACCCCTACAGCTCGCTCAATCCGCGCATGAAAATCCGCAAAATCATTTCCGAGCCGATGCGGGTCCATAACATCATTGCCGACAGTAAGGCGCGCGATAAGCGCGTGCTCGAGCTGCTCAATGTTGTCGGCCTGTCGGCGCGCTTCGCGGACCGCTATCCGCACGAGATGAGCGGCGGTCAGAGGCAGCGCGTCGGCATCGCGAGGGCGCTCGCGATGAACCCCGAGTTTATCGTATGCGACGAAGCGGTCTCCGCCCTCGACGTGTCGATCCAGGCGCAGGTGATCAACCTGCTGGAAGATCTGCGCGACGAGTTCGGGCTTACCTACCTCTTCATCGCGCACGACCTCAGTGTCGTACGACATCTCTGCCATCGCGTTGCGGTCATGTATCTCGGCAATATGGTCGAGCTTGCGGAGTGCGACGAGCTGTTCGACAACCCGATGCATCCCTATACCAAGGCCTTGCTCAATGCCGTCCCGATCCCGGATCCGACGATCGAGGCGCGGCGTGAGCACAAGATCATCAAGGGCGAAATCCCAAGCCCGATCAACCCTCCTCCGGGTTGCGTTTTCCATCCACGTTGCGAGATTGCGGTGGACGGCTGCTCGAAGGCCATACCGGAATTCCGGGAGTTGCGACCTGGTCACTGGGTAGCTTGCACCGAAGTGTGATCGGACCGGTATAAGCCGTTTCGACCGGTACCGATTCAATACCCTGCCGGAAAGGCGGGAACGCCGTTGTTGTGTCCAAATTTAAAGGAGTGCGAACTTAAGATGTCCCATATGAAACGAGCGGCTTACGCTCTTGTCGCAGCAGCCCTTGCGGGCGGCTGGGGAGGTGCGGCGAATGCCGCGGAGAAACCGGTCCACGGCGGTATCCTCAACTTCGTCGTCGCCAGCACGGCGCCATCCTACGACGGCCATATCGAACAGACTTTCGGCGTCGTTCATCCGATCCGTCCCTTCTACAGCCTCCTGATCAAAGCCAACCCGAACAACCTCCAGGACCCGACCGACTTCATCTGCGATCTTTGCGAAGGCAAGTGGGTCGAAGCCAAGGACGGCCTGTCCTACACCTTCAAGATCCGCGAGAACGTGAAGTTCCATGATGGCACGCCGCTGACGGCTGCCGACATCAAGGCGTCGCTCGACAAGATCATCTTCCCGCCGGAAGGCGTGCCGAGCGCGCGCAAATCCTGGTACAGCCAGGTCGCGTCGATCGAAACGCCCGAGAAATACAAGCTCGTCATCAAGATGAAGCGGCCGCTGCCGGCGATCATCCCGGCGCTCGCCTCGCCCTTCAACTTCATCTACTCGAAGAAGGACCTCGACACGCACGGCTACAAGTGGAACATGCGCCACGTCAACGGTACAGGCGCGTTCATCTTCGTGCAGGAGCAGCCAGGCGCCTTCATCGAGGGTAAGAAGAACCCGAACTACTTCATCAAGGGCGAGCCTTACCTCGACGGCTTCAAGGCCATCCAGGCGCCGAAGATGTCGGTTCGCATGCAGGCGATCCGCGGCAACCGCGCGGGCATCGAGTTCCGCGGCTTCCCGCCGAAGGCGCGCGACGACCTCGTCCGCGCGCTGGGCGACAAGGTGCGCGTCCAGGAAAGCAACTGGAACGTCCTGATCGGCGCGACGCCGAACCAGAAGAAAAAGGAATTCCAGGACGTCCGCGTGCGCCAGGCCCTGGCCTACGCGCTCGACCGCAAAGGCACGGCGAAGAATATCTCCCAGATCGCCATCACCAAGTATGTCGGCGGGATCGTCTTCCCGGGCCATCCGCTCGAGGCCAAAAAGGACTGGCTGGCGAACATGCCGGGCTACGGCAACGACATCAAGGCATCCCGCGCCAAGGCGAAGCAACTTCTCAAGGAAGCGGGCTATGCCAGCCTGAAGTTCACGCTGTGGAACCGTGCGGTCGACCAGCCCTACAAGATCATCGGCACCTGGTATGTCGACCAGTGGCGCCGGGTGGGCATCAACGCCGAGCAGAAGGTCGTGCCATCGGGCCCGTGGTATGCCGGTCTCCGTCAGACCCGGGACTTCGACGTCTCGATCGATCCGAACGCGCAGACCATCGTCAACCCGACCATCGACTCGTCGAAATACATCTCGTCGGCCGGTAACAATTACGCGAACACGACCGACAAGAAATCGGACGAGCTCTACTTCGCGATGCTGTACGAGACCAATCCGCAGAAGCAGTATGAGAAGATGCGGGCGTACGAGAAGCACATCCTCTTGGACACGGCGCAGTATATTCCCGCGTTTTGGTGGTATCGAATTACCGTGCAACGCTCCTACGTCAAAGGCTGGAGCGTCGGGCCGAGCCATTACGTGAACCAGGGACTGGAGAACGTCTGGATCGATCCGAAGCTGCTCTAATACAATCGGTAACGCCTCCCCTTCGCCGTCACGCCGGCGGCGAAGGGGGCGCGAAGCCGACATTAAGGCACTGAATCGGAAAAAGAAGTTGTCACGGTGCCACGTGCCGGATAAAGGAAACGAGATCAAGGGCCGGGAACAGGCCCGGTCGCGACAGCCGCCCCAAGCGCCCGCCGGCGGCGGCTCGACCGACAAGAAAAATGGACAAGCCGGACGTCTCTTCACGACGCGCTCGGCGCGACCGACGACGAACCGGCGGTCCGGAAACAGGGAAGGAAACGGCATTGCAATACCACGGACATGAGACGCAGTTCCGACCCCGCGGGTGACGGACTGTCGGCCTTGGCCAAACGCCCGTCTCGGCGCGCCGCCGGATTCCGGCACCGCCGTGCCGGCGTTGCGGCAGATCAGGCGAGAAGGCATACTTGGGGCATCGGACTGTCGGAAAATCTGCGGCAAAACGGCCCCAAAAAGCAGAACAAGACCCGGTGAGGGAAGCCCATGTACAAGTATACGATCAAGCGTGTTCTCCTGATGATCCCGACACTGATCGGGGCCGCCATCCTGGTTTTCACGCTTCTCAGACTTATCCCCGGCGACGTGTGCATGCTGCGCCTCGCGGGCGAAGGGTCGTTTGTCGATCAGGCGGCCATCGACCAGTGCCGCATCAATACCGGCATTGCGGATCCCTTCATTGTCCAGTTCCTGCACTTCCTGGGCGGGATCTTAACCTTCGATTTCGGAACCTCGATGTGGACCGGTCGGCCGGTGACATATGAGATCGCGCTGCGGTTCAAGCTGTCGCTGGAAATCGCCATCCTGGCGACCCTCTTCAGCGTTTCGATCGCGATCCCGATGGGGACGATCTCGGCGATCAAGCAGAATACCTGGATCGACTACATCGTCCGCTGCTTCAGCATCGCCGGCATCGCGATCCCGTCCTTCTGGCTCGGCATCCTGATCATCCTGGGCCTGCTGATCACGACCCAAGCCTGGTTCGGCATCGCCTGGATGCCGCCGATCAATTACGTGTCGCCGCTCAAGGATCCTCTGGGCAATCTTGCCCAGCTGATATGGCCGGCCCTTGCGACGGGATACCGATATTCCGCCGTCGCGACGCGAATGACTCGATCGGCACTGCTTGAAGTGCTGCGGGAGGATTATGTCCGTACCGCGCGCGCCAAGGGGCTGCTCGAGAAGGTGATCATCAACCGGCACGCACTCAAGAACGCAATGCTTCCCGTCGTGACCGTGATCGGCATCGAGTTCGCCTTCTTGATGGGCGGCCTCGTCGTCACCGAGCAGGTATTCAACCTCAACGGATTGGGCAAGCTGTTCGTCGAGTCCGTGACCAATCAGGACTACACCCTGACCCAGTCGCTGGTGATGCTTGTCGTGCTGATCTTCGTGCTGACGAACTTCATCATCGACCTGTTTTATGCCTGGCTGGATCCGCGGATCCGCTACAGCTAGGGAGGAAAAACAAAATGAGTACGGTTGAAGAAACCCAAGTCAACTCCGGCATCGAGGAACTATTCGACCAACGAACCTGGCTCCAGCGGTTCGGGGCAATGTTCCGCAAGCAGCCTTTGGGCATGTTCGGGGCG
Organism: uncultured Rhodospirillaceae bacterium; assembly: GCA_964585785.1. Lineage (GTDB taxonomy): Bacteria > Pseudomonadota > Alphaproteobacteria > UBA8366 > UBA8366 > WHUA01. The sequence continues at coordinate 13,938 of CAZPFL010000049.1, read as the reverse complement.
CTCATTGTCCTTACGATGATCATCCTGGCCGTCTTCGCGCCCTGGCTGTCACCCTACGATCCCGAAGCCAACGACTTCGCGCATATGCTGACGCCGCCGGGCTGGGACTTCTGGCTCGGCACCGACCAGTTCGGCCGCGACCTGTTGACCCGTATCATCTATGGCGCCCGCACGGCATTGTTCGTGGGCTCCGTCGCCGCAAGCGTCGGCGCCTTCGGCGGTCTCGTGCTCGGCGTCGGCAGCGCCTATTTCGGCGGCAAGGTCGACCTGATCTTCCAGCGCGTCATGGACGTCTTCATGGCGTTTCCGCTGATCATCATGGCGCTCGCGGTCGTCGCCATCTTCGGCACCGGCATCCAGAACGTGATCTTCGCCATCACCATCCCCTTCATCCCACGCTGCGCCCGGGTCGTCCGGTCGAACGCGCTGGCGATCCGCGAGATACCCTATGTCGACGCGGCCCGCGCGATGGGCTTCTCGCACACGCGGATCATTCTGCGTCACATGGCGCCGAACGTCATGGCACCCTTCCTGATCATGCTGACCGCCTTCGTCGGTCAGGCGATCCTGATCGAAGCGTCGCTGTCCTATCTCGGGCTCGGCGTGCAGGAGCCGACCCCCGCCTGGGGCCTGATGCTGCAAGGCGGCGCCGAGGAGTATGTCGAAAGCGCGCCCTGGGTCGCGGTCTTCCCGGGCCTCGCCATCACGATCGCCGTGTTCGGGTTCAACCTGTTCGGCGACGCGGTGCGCGACACGCTCGACCCGCGGCTGCGCTCGCAGTAATCGAGGAAACGTCAAAGCAATGGTCGGAGGCCGCCGCGCCCAAAAGCGCGGCGGCTTTCGTTTCGCACCGACGCCGGCCCTGAACGCGGCCGAAGCCGGCCGCCCTTTCCTTGCTTGCCCGCCGCGTGATGGGCAATGATTGCGCTTCGTCACGATACCAACAGATCGATGGGAACTTGATCCATGCCAGCCCCCTCGCCCGCCACGCCGCCGCTTGCCGGCGTCAAGGTCATCGACATCGCCAATTTCCTTGCCGGACCGCTGGCGTCGATGTTCCTCGCCGATTTCGGCGCCGAGGTCATCAAGGTCGAACGCCCCGGCACCGGCGACGAAGTCCGCTACTGGGGCAACAACAAGAACGGCGTTGGCCTGATGTACAAGCTGATCAACCGCAACAAGCGGTCGGTCACCGCCGACCTGCGCACCCCGCTCGGGGTCGAAATCGTGAAGCGCCTGATCAAGGACGCCGATATCGTGGTCGAGAACTACCGCAAGGGCACGCTCGAGAAATGGGGCCTCGGCTACGACGTGCTCAGCAAGATCAACCCGGGCCTGATCATGCTGCGCCTGACGGGCTTCGGACAGACCGGCCCCTACAGCCACAAGCCGGGTTTCGGCACGCTGGCCGAGGGCTATTCGGGCTATGCCTACATCACGGGATTTCCCGACCGGCCCCCGCTGCTGCCGGGCTTCGGGCTCGCCGACGACACGGCCGGCCTGATGGGCGCGTTCCTCGCGATGGTGGCGCTTCAGGAAAAGAGCCGGTCCGGCAAGGGCCAGATCGTCGAATACGCGATCTACGAGCCGCTGCTGACCCTGCTCGGGCCGCAGGTCGTCGATTACGACCAGCTCGGCGTGGTGCAGGAACGCAACGGCAGCCGCCTGCCCTTCACCGCGCCGCGCAATACCTACCGCACGAAGGACGACAAGTGGGTCTCGATCTCGGGCAGCGCGCAGTCCACCTTCGAGCGGATGTGTGACGCGCTCGGCGTGCCGGAACTGGTCAAGGACCCGCGCTTCCTCGACAACCGCCTGCGCATCCAGAACGCCCCGGCCCTGGATGACGCGCTGCAGGCGGCTATCGAGAAATTCGACCGCGCCGCGCTCATCGAGCTGTTCGACAAGTTTGACGCCACGGTCGCCGCCTGCAACAACGTCAAGGAAATCTTCGAGGACCCGCATATCCAGGCGCGCGGCAATATCGTGCCGATCCCGGACGAGGAGCTCGGTGGGCCGATCCGCATGCAGAATGTGGTCGGTAATTTCTCGCGCACCCCCGGCGGCATCCGCCATGCCGGGCCGGCGCTTGGCTCGAGCAACCGGGAAATTCTCGTCGAGGGGCTCGGCTTCTCGAAGGAAGAGCTCGCCGCCGCGGGCTACGAGATCGATTGAGCGGAGCCGGGAAATGCTGAGCCTTCCGAAGAAGGTGACGGTTGTCGAGGTGGGGCCGCGGGACGGCCTGCAATCGCTCGGCAAGTGGATCGACACCGACCGCAAGGTGGCGATGATCGACCGCCTCAGCGACGCGGGATTTCCCGTGATCGAGGCGACGAGCTTCGCCCACCCGAAGGTCGTGCCGATGCTGCGGGACGCCGAAGCCGTGATGGCCCGCATCAAGCGCCGCCCGGGCACGGTCTACCGCGCGCTCGTCCCTAACAAGCGGGGCGCGCTGCGGGCGGTCGAGACAGATGTCGACGAGATCCTCGGCCTGATGACGGTCAGCGCCAGCTACCTTTCCAAGAACCAGAACATGACGCTGGACGAGGCGATCGACGCGGGCGGCGCGTGCTTCCGGGTTGCCGAGCAGGCCGGCCGGGCCTTCATCATGGCGCTCGGCATGTCGTTCTTCTGTCCCTATGAGGGGGTGATCCCGGCGGAAAGCACGCTCGCCTGCGTCGCCCGGCTCCGCGATCACGGCATCCGCCGCTTCTACCTCGCGGCCAGCACCGGGATGGAGGATCCGCGCCACGTCAACACGCTGTTCCGCCAGGCCTTCGACCGCTTCCCCGACTGCGATTTCGGCTTCCACGTGCACGAGAAGATGGGCCTCGCGGCGGCTAATCTCCTCGCCGCGCTGGACGCCGGCGTGACGCTGGTCGAGGGATCGATCTGCGGCATCGGCGGCGGCATCGCCTTTCCCGGCGGCAGCGGCGCGACCGGCAACCTGCCGAGCGAGGATATCGTGCATTTCCTGAACGCGATGGGGATCGAGACCGGGATCGACACGGAATCGGCGCGCGCGGCGGCGCGCGACGTCGCGACGATCGCCGGCATTCCGGCCGCGAGCCGGCTCGCCACCATCGGCACGCGGCAGGACATCATGCGGCTCGGCGCGGACGCGCCGGCGGCCCATCCGCATTGAGACATCGGATTAGCGTGCGACGCTAAGGTCTTGACCGGGAGTCATTTGGGCGACGCCGGGAATGGCGCGTCAGACGGACCGGAGATGCGGCGCCTTGGCCGGCTTCTCGGGCGTCCCATCGCCCGCACCCGTGGCGTCCTCGTCGGCCATTTGCGGCGTTTCCGGCTCAACCGCCTCGGCGCCGCCCAGGTCGCCGTCATGCATCCGCTCCGCCTCCTGCCGCAGGCGGGAATAGGAGTGGTAAGCGAAAGGCAGCGACAGCAGGTACAGCACGCCGACCACGGTCAACGTCCGCCACGGCGCGCCGGCCAGCCCGGCGACCAGCAGCCCGGCCGCGACCAGGATGAACAGGACGTATTCCTGCGGCACTTTCGATTTCTTGAACGAGAATGTCGGCAGATGGCTGACCATCAGCGCGCCGACCACCACGAGCCACGTGCCGACAAGCAGCGGATGGCGCACATAGGTGGCACCGATCTCAAAGCTCACGATCATCGGGAGAAGCGCCAGCCCCGCCCCCGCGGGCGCGGGAACGCCGGTGAAATAGTTGTAGGCGTAGGGCGGCAGCTTGCCCAGATTCGTGTTGAAACGGGCCAGCCTGAGCGCGCAGCAGACGGTAAAGAACAGCGCGGCGATCCATCCCGGGCCGCTGCCGGTATTGAGCGTCCAGAGATAGGTCACGATCGCCGGGGCCACGCCGAAGGCGATCACGTCAGACAGGGAATCGAGCTCCGCCCCGAAGTCGCTGGCCGACTTGAGCAGCCGCGCCATGCGGCCGTCGAGCGCATCGAGAATGGCGGCGACCAGGATCGCCGTCACCGCGAGCTGCCACCGGCCCTCGAAGGCGAAGCGGATCGCGGTCAAGCCCGACGCCAGCGCGCCCACGGTGATGACGTTCGGCGCGAGCTTGTTCAGGCTCTGCCCCTTGAAGCGGGGCACCCGGCGGAACTTGCGTTGTCTCAGCATCAGCGTATCTCCCCCTGCCAATCGGGCTCGTTGCGCGTCACGTCGGCGAGGATCGTCTCGCCGGCGACGGCCGTCTGCCCGGGCACGGCCAGGGGCGTTACCCCTTTGGGTAGATATAGATCGACCCGGCTGCCAAAGCGAATCATCCCGATCCGCTCCCCGGCCCGGATGCCCTGGCCCGGCCGCAAATCGCAGAGAATCCGCCGGGCGACAAGGCCCGCGATCTGCACGCAGGCGAACTCGCGGCCGTCGGACGCCCGGATCCGGACCGCCTGCCGCTCGTTGTGCTCGCTGGCCTTGTCGAGCGAGGCATTGAAGAATTTCCCCGGCCGGTAGGCCAGCTTCACGACCGTGCCGTCGACCGGGCTGCGATTAACATGGCAGTTGAACACGTTCATGAAGACGCTGATCCGCGGCAGCGGGTCGGGGCCCATTTCCAGCTCCGGGGGCGGCGGCGCCTCGACCACCATCTGCACCACGCCGTCCGCCGGGCTGATCACGAGACCGGGCCGGCTCGGCGTCAGCCGGTCGGGGTCGCGGAAGAAAAAGACGCACCAGACGGTCAGCACGCCGCCGATGAAAAACAGCGGGGCCCACAGCAACCCCAGAACGAGTGTCGTGACCACAAATACAATAATGAATGGCCAGCCGGCGCGATGCACCGGAAAGAGCAGCGGCCGCAACAAATCCCTAGGTGAAGACAAAGCGCCGCCCCTCCTGTCCCTCGTACATCCCCGAAATCGCACGGCCGGCCATGCGCCCGCCCCTCCCCGATCGTCGGGATTTTCCGCGATGAGTCAGTAAGAAAATGTAAATATTCATACCCTTAGATTGGTAGCGCGCCGCGGATTTGGAATACGCGCGCAGCAAGAGCCCCCCAAAAAAACCGGCTCATCAGCACATCGGACGACGAGGAGGCGCAGTTGAGCCGTCAAGAAATCGACGCCGCCGAAAGGGCCGACGGCCAGCCCGTCCTGTTCCGCTTTGCCTATCGGTCGGTCCCGTTCCGGGTCGTCGCGGCGGCCGACGCCGGGGCCATGCTGCTGGCCACGGTCGGCACCATGCCCTACACGGTGGACGGTCCCTCGCTTCGCCACGACGTGCTGACCTTGCTCGACGGCGCTCGCCGGGTGGCCGGCTATGAGATCGCGGTGATCCGCGATCACGGCATCAGCCTGTCGGTCATGCTCGCCGTCGACCGGGCCGAGGCGCCGGAGCGCATCCTCGCGGCCGCGCTCCACCAGCTCGCCAGCACGAAGCAATGGCTGGATCGGGTTTTGTCGTTGCTGCCGAAACATTTACGGAACGTCGCTGAAACGCGATCCCAGGACGCCGCCTAGCGGATCGCGGGTGCCGGCGCCGGGGCCTGCGTGGGCGCCGGAACGGCAAAGACCTGCCCCGGATAGATCAGGTCGGGGTTGCGGATCTGGTCCCGGTTGGCTTCGTAAATCACCGAATAGCGCAGTCCTTCGCCGTAGGATCGCCGGGCGATCCGCCACAGGCTGTTGCCGGGCTGGACGATGACCAGCTTATCGCCGGGCAGCTTGGCGACCGCCTCGGACCGGCTGAACGGCAGCTCGATGCGCTGGGCGACCTTGCCGCCGATAATCTGATCGATCCGCAGCCGGTAGGTGCCCGGCGCGACCTTCTTCGTCGGCTTCAGCCGCCAATTGCCGTCAGCGGGGACCGTCGTCTCCCCGATCAGGGCATTGTCCAGGTAGACCCTGAGCAGCGCCTTGGCCTTGCCCTTGCCGCCCAAGCTCAGGTCGCCCGCCTCGTCATAGTCGATGACCTGAAGCCGGAGCGCGTCCGAGCCGACGCCTTCGCCGGGTTCCGGCTCCTGCAGCACGCGCGACTCACCCGCGCCTTGCCGGGGCACAAGCACGGCCAGCGGCCTCTTCTCGCCGGCCTGGCCCTTGGCGGCAGGGCCTTTCGGCCGCTCGGGAACCACGACGACCGCGACCTTTTCCGAATTCTGTACCTTACCGTCCGGCGCCTTCGACGTGACGGACAGGTTCGTACTGCCGGGCGCCAGGGGCTGCCCCGGCACGAGCACCCATTCGCCCTTGTTGTCCGCCTTCGTCCTGCCGACTTCCTTGTTGCCGCTGAAGACGGTCACGTCGCTGTCCGGTGACGCGCGGCCGGCGATCACCGTGGACCCGTCCGGCTCGACGCGCACGACATCGAAGCTCGGCGGCTCCGAGGGCGGTTTCAGCAAGGCGGTGTCATGGGATTGCGGTGCGGTTGCGGCGGCGGGCGGCTGTGCCGCGGTGGACGCCGCCGTGTCCTGCCGCGCCTCCTCGACCGTGTCCCTGCCGGACAGCCAATACACGACAATCGTCACCGCGATCGCGGCGACAATCAGCAGAACGGCCGGTAACACGACTCGCTTCACGCCGCCTCGCAGCTGGTTTCAACCCCAATTATATGTAGACGGGTGCAAGGCTCGGCGCAATGATCCGGTGTACCGCGCTACCGCCTTATTGCGACAGAAATCCGTCTTGCCTTCGGCCGCCCCTTCGCCCTACACCACCGTCATGTCCACCATTCGCTCCCTTTGCATCTATTGCGCTTCGTCATCCCGCGGGCCGGAAAGCCATAAGGCCGCGGCCCGTCAGCTCGGTCGGCTGCTGGCGGAAAACGGCATCCGACTGGTCTTCGGCGGCGGACGGGTCGGCCTGATGGGCATCGTCGCCGACGCGGCGCTGGCGGCCGGCGGCGAGGTCATCGGCGTGATCCCGGCCTTCCTGCGCGACCTCGAGCTGGCGCATGACGGCTGCGACGAGATGGTCGTCACCGATTCCATGCACAGCCGCAAGCAGAAGATGGCGGAGCTGTCGGACGCCTTCGCGATCCTGCCCGGCGGGCTCGGCACGCTGGACGAGGCGTTCGAGATCATCACCTGGAAGCAGCTGCGCCTGCACGACAAGCCGATCGTGGTGGTCAACCTAGACGACTACTGGCGCCCGCTGCAGCACCTCGTCGATCAGATCACCCGGAACAGCTACATGCACCCGACCGATGCGCCGCTGTTCCGCATGGTCGACCGGGTGGAGGACATCCTGCCGCTTCTGCGCGAAGCTCCGGCAGCGCGGCAACCGCTTGATTCGAAGTGGACTTAGCGCCGCCGCCTCAAGCCAGCATCTTCAGGCGCGAGACGGCGGCGGTATCGTCGGCGGGCTGCTATTTGCCCCAGGGCTTGATCGCGGCCTTGAGCGCCTTGTAGCCCTCGAGGAAGCCCGGACGCTTGCCGCTGTAGACCTTGTCGAACTTGGCAATCGCGTCGTCGAGCCACGCCTTGAGCTTTTCGTTCTTCGGGTTCGCGTCGAGATAGGCGTCGCGGATCAGAACGAAATGGATGCGCGGATCGTAGGGCTGCTTCGTTCCGCCCATGGACTCGTCGCCGTCCAGCAGACGCAGCAGCATCGCGTCGGCGGAGCCCAGGGTCTGCTCGTGGATCGGCGGGCCGGACATGCGGTGCATGACCGACGTCATGTCACGCCCGTTGCCCGTGGTGTATCCCATGTCCTGCCAGAGGTTCTTCGCCTTGTCGCCGACGCCGTAATGGTCTGCGACGCGCTTGCCGAAAGCCCGCAGGGGATCGGAGATATCCGCCAGCAGGTCGGTCAGGCGATCGCCGTCGAGGTCGGTCGCCAGCACGAGGCAATCCCGCTTCTCGATCAGGTCCCAAATGAGCAGGCCGAAATTCGTGTCTGAGATGTGCTGCTCGATCTGGCCGCCCCAATTCTCCATGCCTTTCTTGAAGTCCTTCGGCAGCAAGGCGATGATCTTATCGACGCTCTCCTTGTGCTCGACATAGCCATCGACCGCGTACTTACGGCCGACCTTGAACTTCGTGCCCTGCAGCAGCCAGGAATGCAGGCCCGCGTTGATGCCGTCCTCCATCGCCTGGGTCGGCTTCATGGCGACGCGGCCGAGCTTGCCCGACTCGTGGACCATCTGGAGGAACAGGCGGTTGGCGTAGGCCATCTGGACGCCCGGCGTGTTCATCTCGGAGTGGACGATGCCGCTCTTGGCGTCCACGTTGAACTTCGCCCGGTCTTGCGAGTAAGGCAGGCAGGGCATGCAGCGGACCACCGTGATCGGGCCGTAGGGCCGGACGTTGCAGAAGACGCCCGCCTGGGTGCGCAACGGCGCGTTGGCCGACTTGCCCATGACGACGACCTTGCCGCCCTTGCCGTCGTTGACGTAGGCATCGCCGGCCGTCGACCACTTGATCGAGATGCAGGGCATGTTGCCGAACCAGCCGAGCGAAGCCAGCTTGGTGTCGTGCCGGTACTGCGCCCACATCGGCACGGCATAGAAGGGCAGCCCCAGAACGTCGATCGCCATGACGGTGCCGAGCAGCGCGAAGGCATCGGTGAGCGAATGGGCGACCGGCTTGACGGCCCCGTCAAAATTGCCGCCCTTCCAGATGATGGCGTCCGGATAGCCCTCCGGCTTCACATCCGACGGCTCATAGAGCTTGGACAAGAGGCCGAACAGGTCGCCGCCGTCGTGCTCCGTTCGTGCGATGGACATCAGATCGATCATAGGGGCCTCTTTCCGTAGGGGTTGGTGCCTTGAAGCGGGGCGCGGGACGCCGTCACAGCCAAAATGCGGGCTAAACATGCTGCCTGCCGGCCACGCTGTAAAGGGACTGATCGTGGCACAGTTTCGCAGCGCGCGTGAGTAAGAGCCTTGCGCATAGCCGGTTTGGCGGGTGTCGGACGGTACGCGGTTTTGCCTGTTCTATCGTGTCGGCACGGCTGTAGGCAAGCCGGCCGGTCACCGCTGCTGAAGGTAGGGGTTCGGCGGGAAATAGGGGTCCGTGTGGCGGTTGGAATGCCGGGGCTTGGTCTGGGGCAGGCCGGCCGGCTCGCGGCAGACGAAGACCGCCCGCCGCTTCGTCAGCAACGGGCAGTCGTTCAAATATTCGTCCTCGGTCAGATACTGAAGGGTCGAGCCCGGCTCCGTGCAGGCTTCGAACGCCACCTTTTTCAGGTCCGCCATCTTCGCCGTGTCCTTGTTGTAACAGACCGCGATCGGACGTCCCGGCGGCTGGTAGGGCGGCAGATGGTCCGGCAGGCTGGTCAGCGACGGTCCGCCGGCGAACTGGTTGATCCGGTCGCAGCCGGATGCCGACATCAGCAGAAGCAGAACTGCCGCATATCCCAATGGGCGCATGCGTCGCTTATGGCACAAAAGGCCGGCGCGCCGCCAGCCCTGCCGTGATCCCTGTGGTCAGCGGATGAGCTCGCGCATCGCGTCGTCGAGCCCCTGCAGCGTGAGCGGATACATGCGGTCTTCCATGATCCCGCGCATGACCCGGATGGATTCGTAGTAGTCCCAGACGCCGGAAGGCTGCGGGTTGAGCCAGACCGCCTTCGGAAAGGTGCGCAGCATGCGCTCCATCCAGACGTTGCCGGCCTCCTCGTTCCAGTGCTCGACGCTGCCGCCCGGATAGACGATCTCGTAGGGGCTCATCGTCGCGTCGCCGACGAAGACGGCCTTGTAGTCATGCGGATAGGTGCGCAGCAGCTCCCAGGTGGGGATCGTTTCGCTGTGGCGGCGTCGGTTGTCCTTCCACACCCGCTCGTAGGGGCAGTTGTGGAAGTAGAAGAATTCGAGATGCTTGAACTCCGAACGGGCGGCGGAGAACAGCTCGGCGCAGATCCGGATGTGGTCGTCCATCGACCCGCCGATGTCGAGGAACAGCAGCACCTTCACCGTGTTGCGCCGCTCGGGCACCATCTTGATGTCGAGATAGCCGCCGTTATGCGCCGTGGACTTGATGGTGTCGGGCAGGTCGAGCTCGGACGGCAGCCCTTGGCGCGTGAACTTGCGCAGCCGCCGCAGCGCGACCTTGATGTTGCGGGTGCCGAGCTCGACGCTGTCGTCGAGATTCTTGAACTGCCGCTTGTCCCAGACCTTCACCGCGCGGCGGTGGCGGGATTCATGCTGGCCGATGCGCACGCCTTCGGGGTTGTAGCCGTAGGCGCCATAAGGCGAGCGGCCCGCGGTGCCGACCCACTTGTTGCCGCCCTGGTGCCGCCCCTTCTGCTCGGCGAGCCGCTGGCGCAGCGTCTCCATGAGCTTTTCCCAGCCGCCCATCGCCTCGATCTGCGCCTTCTCCTCCTCGGTCAAGTGCAGCTCGGCGAGCTTGCGCAGCCATTCCTCCGGCAGCTCGACCTGCATCTCCCCTTCGGGCTTCTCCAGGCCTTTGAAAATATGGCCGAAAACCCGATCGAACTTGTCGAGGTTGCGCTCGTCCTTCACCAGGGCGGAGCGGCTGAGATAGTAGAAATGGTCCACGTCGTAATCGGCGCAGCCCTTCTCCATCGCCCCCATCAGCGTGAGGTACTCCTTGATCGAAACCGGCACGCCCGCCTGCCGCAATTCGAGAAAGAAGTTGATGAACATGAGTACGTTCCTTGCCGCCCTGCCGTCCTCATCCTTCGACAGGCTCAGGATGAGGCTGGAAGAATGCGCGCGCCAGTCAAAGAAGCCTCATGCTGAGCCTGTCGAAGCATGAGGCCGTTACGCCGCCTCAGTCGCTGCCGCGCTCGCGCCGCGCCATGAAGGCGAGCCGCTCGAACAGCTGCACGTCCTGCTCGTTCTTGAGCAGCGCGCCATAGAGCGGCGGGATCATCGTCGTCGCGTCGTTGCTGCGCAGCGCGTCCGGCGGCATATCCTCGATCATCAGCAGCTTCAGCCAATCGAGCAGCTCGGAGGTCGACGGCCGCTTCTTCAGGCCCGGCACCTCGCGGATCTCGTAGAATACCTTGAGCGCTTCGCGCACCAGCATCTTCTGGATGTCGGGGTAATGCACCTCGATGATCTCGGCCATCGTCTCCTTGTCGGGAAAGGCGATGTAGTGGAAGAAGCAGCGGCGCAGGAAGGCGTCCGGCAGCTCCTTCTCGTTGTTCGACGTGATGACGACGATCGGCCGCTGGCGCGCCTTGATCTGGGTCTGCGTCTCATAGACGTAGAACTCCATGCGGTCGAGCTCGAGCAGCAGGTCGTTCGGGAACTCGATGTCCGCCTTGTCGATCTCGTCGATCAATAGGACCGGCCGCGCGTCGGCGTCGAAAGCCTCCCACAGCTTGCCGCGCACGATGTAGTTGCTGATGTCGTGCACCCGCCCGTCGCCGAGCTGGCTGTCGCGCAGACGCTTGACCGCGTCGTATTCATACAGGCCGTGCTGCGCCTTGGTCGTCGACTTGATGTGCCATTCGATCAGCGGCGTTTCGAGCGCGCGGGCGATCTCGTGCGCGAGGATCGTCTTGCCGGTCCCCGGCTCGCCCTTGATCAGCAGCGGGCGCTCGAGATTGATCGCCGCGTTGACCGCAACCATCAGGTCCTCGGTCGCGACGTAGCTATCGGTTCCTTCGAAACGCATGAATTTTCCCGGGTTCGATGGTTGTTGCGGTGCGGCAAAGCTTAGGCCGCGGTGGGATTTCGATCAAGCCGGCCACGGGCTTACGCGCCTGCCGCCATGGCAGCCTCGATCGCCGAGAGCGCCTGGTCCGCCGCCGCGCCGTCGGGCCCGCCGGCTTGCGCCATGTCGGGACGGCCGCCGCCGCCCTTGCCGCCGATCGCCGCCGAGCCGGCGCGCACGAGCTCGACCGCGTCGAAGCGCCCCGTCAGGTCGCCGGTGACGCCGACCACGAGCGAGGCCTTGCCGTCGTTGACCGCGACGACCGCGACCACGCCCGACTTGATCTGCTGCTTCAGGGTGTCGACCAGCGGCTTCAGCTCCTTCGCCGGCACGCCGTCGAGCTTGCGCGTGGCGAGCCGCACGCCGGCGATCTCCTTCGCCTCGGGCGCGGACGGGCCCGCGCCGCCGCCGGCGGCGAGCTTCTGGCGCAGGTCGGAGACCTCGCGCTCGAGCTTGCGGCGCTCGTCCAGCAGCGTCGCCACCCGGCCCGGCACGTCGGCCGGCGCCACGCGCAGCGCGCTCGCGGTCTCGCCCAGCATCTTGTCGCGCTCGGCGACGTAGCGGTAGGCGGCGTCACCCGTCACCGCCTCGATACGGCGCACGCCGGCCGCGACCGCGCTTTCCGAGACGATCTTGAAGAAGCCGATGTCGCCGGTGCGCCGGACATGGGTGCCGCCGCACAGCTCGGTCGAGAAGTAGCGGCCGCCCGCGGCACCTTCCGGCCCGTCATCCGGAGCCATCGAGACGACGCGCACCTCCTCGCCGTATTTCTCGCCGAACAGCGCCAGCGCGCCGGCCTTGACCGCGTCGTCGGGCGACATCAGGCGGGTCCGCACGTCGCCATTGGCGCGGATGCGGGCGTTGACCTCGCGCTCGACGGCGGCGATCTCCTCGGCCGTCATCGGCTTGGGGTGGCTGAAGTCGAAGCGCATGTGGTCGGGCGCGACCAGCGAGCCCTTCTGGGTGACATGCGCGCCGAGCGTTCGGCGCAGCGCCTCGTGCATCAGGTGGGTGACCGAATGGTTGGCGCGCAGGCGGCTGCGGCGGTCGTTGTCGACCCGCATCTCGACCGCGTCGCCGACCGTGAGCGCGCCGTGCGTCAGCTTGCCGACATGGACGAACAGGGCGTCGAGCTTCTTCTGCGTGTCCTCGACCGCGAACTCGGCGCCCTCGGCGGTGAACAGCACGCCCCGGTCGCCCATCTGGCCGCCGGACTCGCCGTAGAACGGCGTCTGGTTGACGATGACCATGGCGCCGTCGCCGGCCTTGGCCTCGGTCGCCGACTTGCCGTCGACGACGATACCGGTGACCACGCCTTCGGCGGTCTCGGTCTCGTAGCCCAGGAACTCGGTCGCACCCAGCTTCTCGCGCAGGTCGAACCACACGGCTTCGGTCGCCGCGTCGCCGGACCCGGCCCAGGCCTTGCGGGCGGCCGCACGCTGGCGGTCCATCGACGTGTCGAAGCCGGCGGTGTCCACGCCCCGGCCCTGCCCGCGCAAGATGTCCTGCGTCAGGTCGAGCGGGAAGCCGAAGGTGTCGTAAAGCCGGAAGGCGACCTCGCCGGGCAGCGACTGGCTACCGCCGAGCTTCGCCGTCTCCTCCTCGAGCAGTCGCAACCCGCGGCCGAGCGTGTCCTTGAAGCGCGTCTCCTCGAGCTTCAGCGTCTCGGTGATCAGGGCCTCGGCGCGCACCAGCTCGGAATAATGCTGCCCCATCGCCTTGACCAGCGCCGGGACAAGGCGGTGCATCAGCGGCTCCTTGCAGCCCAGCATGTGGGCGTGGCGCATGGCGCGGCGCATGATCCGGCGCAGCACGTAGCCGCGGCCCTCGTTGGCCGGCAGCACGCCGTCGGCGATCAGGAAGCTGGAGGCGCGCAGGTGGTCGGCGATCACCCGGTGGGAAACCGCGCGCTCGCCGTCGGCCGGCGTGCCGCTGGCCTCGGCCGAGGCCAGGATCAGCCCGCGCATCAGGTCGATGTCGTAATTGTCGTGCTTGCCCTGCAGCACCGCGGTGACGCGCTCGAGCCCCATGCCAGTGTCGATCGACGGCTTCGGCAGCGCCACGCGCGTATCCGCGTCGACCTGCTCGAACTGCATGAAGACCAGGTTCCAGATCTCGATGAAGCGGTCGCCGTCCTGGTCGGGGCTGCCGGGCGGGCCGCCGGGAATGCCGGGGCCATGGTCGAAGAAGATCTCGGAGCACGGGCCGCAGGGGCCGGTATCGCCCATCGCCCAGAAATTGTCCGAGGTGGGAATACGGATGACGCGCTCCTCGGGCAGGCCGGCGATCTTCTTCCACAGCGCCGCGGCGTCGTCATCCTCGGCATAGACGGTGACCAGCAGCCGGTCCTTCGGCAGGCCGTATTCCTTGGTCACCAGGTTCCAGG
>CAZPFL010000048.1:0-25960 GCA_964585785.1 uncultured Rhodospirillaceae bacterium | reverse complement strand
GGACCGGCGTGAATTCGTCCTGCGGGCCGATGCGGAGGCCGATCTGCATGCTACGCCGCGGCCATCGACCACCGCGCACACCGGATGGGCGCGGAAAGGCGGCAGGACTTGTCGCAGGCGTCGGACACGGCGAGCGTTCTCCTGAGGCATTCTTCTTGTTTCGCCCGGCACGGCACGCGGCGCGGCCCCGTAGAGCGCCCGCCGCCCGGCCAGGCGTCGGCAATTCGCCAGCGACGCCCTCAACCGATCGGCGTCACGTCGTTGCCCGATTTGTCGTTTAATCTACTACCTTTTTCGGGACGCACAACAATCTAATCCGGCCCGGCCGGAACGTCAGGACGCGGCGAGAAGCCATTCCCGCGCCTGCGCGGCCTCGGCGGTCGGGAACATCTTCATGCTGCCCGGCATCAGGAAGCTGAAGAACTGCATCGTGTGCTTGATCCAGTCCACGTCGGTGACGACGGCGACCCGCTCCCAGCGCGTCAGATGCTCCATCCCGACCTTGAAATCCTCCCACATCGCCGCGGGATCGATGCCGGCGAAATCGCCCGCGGTCTCGTAATAGAGTCGGACCTTCTTGTGCGTTTCGAGCGCCTTCATCACGGCCGGCACCAGGACTTTGTCGTAATCCTGCTTGGCCACCCTGGCGTGGCAGCGGACCGCGACGACATTTTCGGGAAATCCGGACAGAAGCTCGATCATCGGCATTCTCCTTCGCGTGTCTGCCGAGGACGGCCGCATCGCCGCGCATCGACGGCATCAGCATAACAGCCGAGGCCGGCGCGCTGTTGAGATAGGTCAAGCGGTGGCGCTCGGGTCCATCCACTGGCGATGCTCGAGGAAACGCTCGGCCGCCAGGTCAATGAAGCTGCGCACCTTGGCGGAGAGATAGTGGCGGTGCGGATAGATCGCGTTGATGGCGAACTCGACCGGCGTGTAGCCGTCGAGGAGCGGCACCAGCCGGCCAGCCTCGAGATCCTCGGCCGCGAAGAAGCTGGGCGCGAGAAAGAGGCCCTGGCCGTTCAGCGCCACGCGGCGCAAGGTCTCGGCGCTGCTGCTCAAGAGATTGCCCTGCACCCGGACCGCGACCGGGTTCCCGTCCGGGCCCGTGAAATGCCACTCGTCGCCGAAGGGATAGAAGGAATAGCGCACGCAATTGTGCCGGGCGAGGTCTTCCGGCCGCCGCGGCGCGTCATGCGTCTCGAGATAGACGGGCGCGCAGCAAAGGATATGGCGCCACGGCGTCAGACGCCGGACGATCAGGCTCGAATCCGGCGGCGGTGTCGTGCGGATGGCAAGATCGACGCCCTCCTCGATCAGGTCGATCATCCGCTCGCCCATGCTGAGCTCGACCGAGACCTCGGGATAGAGCGCCAGGAACTCGGCGACCACCGGCGCGATGAACTGCACGATATGCGTGCTGGTATAGAGGCGGAGCGTGCCGCGCGGCGTCGATTGCAGCGCGTTGGCGGCATTATCGGCTTCCTCGAGATCGGCGAGGATGCGCGTGCAGCGCTCGTAATAATTCTTGCCGACCTCAGTCAGGCTCACCTTTCGCGTGGTCCGGTTGAGCAGCCGCACGCCGAGCCGGTCCTCGAGCGACTGCACATGGTTGCTGACCATGGTCGTCGACATGTTGAGCCGCCGGGCCGCGGCGGAGAAGCCCCCGCTCTCGACCACCCGGGCGAACACGGTCAAGCTGGTCAATCGGTCCATCGCCTCCCCCGATTAGCCGTTGCCGGTGGATGATGCGTGCCGCCCCACCATGGCGAAGAACCCCCGCCTTGCCAATCGCCGAAACGCCGGCCGCGACGGGCGGCCCGGATGACGGCAACGCCGTCAAAAATCCGGTCGTTTCGTCCAATACCGAAGCGGCGCCCATCCGCCAGAATGTCGCGGACAGGCCCGGCAAGCCGCACACTATCCACCATAGAAGGATAATATATTAATTATTTCACTAATTATCAAAGTCGGTTTCTCAATGCATCCTTTGGTCGTTCGGTCGGAACACGCAGGACCTCGGTGATCCAACACAACCCGGCCGGAAAGGATCGAAAATGAGCAACAACACGAAGACGGATTTCGAAAGTGCGGAATCGCACGCCAGCCCTTCGTTTCAGCGCTCATATTCGCCCGCGACACAACGGAATTCGGCAGCGCGGCACAGCCCGGCCAGAAAGGATCAACCGATGAGCGAGACCACCCAAACGGCCACTCTTGAGACCCAAGTGGACAGCAAGAGCTTCCTGCCCTCCCGCAAGACGATCAAGCGCGCGGCGCTCAGCCTGGCGGTCATCGCCGGCGTCCTCGCCGCCGCGGATTTCGGCTATCGCTACGTCACGGTCGGCCAGTATCTCGAGACGACCGACGACGCCTACGTGCAGGCCGACTACACGACGGTATCCCCGAAGGTGTCCGGCTACATCGCCGACGTGCTGGTGCGCGACAACCAGCCGGTCAAGGCAGGCCAGGTGCTGGCCCGCATCGACGACCGCGACTTCCGGGCCGCGCTCGACCAGGCGCGCGCCAACGTGGAGGCCGCCGACGCCGCGATCCGCAACATCGATGCGCAGCTCGCGCTGCAGCAGTCGGTGATCGGCCAGGAAGAGGCGACCATCGCCGCCACCCAAGCCTCGCTGAAGTTCGCGGAGCAGGACCATGCCCGCTACCGCAACCTGGAGAAAACCGGCTACGGCACCGTGCAGCGCGCCCAGCAGGCCGAGGCGACCTTCCAGGAGAAGACCGCCGAGCTGCGCAGCGACCGCGCGGCCCTCGTCGCCGCACAGCGCAAGGTCGACGTTCTCAACACCGAGCGCGGCAAGGCCGAGGCCGAACGCGACCGCAGCCAGGCCGCGCGCCGCCAGGCCGAGCTCAACCTCTCCTACACGACGATCACCGCGCCGGTCGACGGCACGGTCGGCGCCCGCTCGCTCCGCGTCGGACAGTACGTCCAGGCCGGCACGCAGCTCATGGCCGTCGTGCCGCTGCACGCGGTCTACGTCGTCGCCAACTTCAAGGAGACCCAGCTCACGCATGTCCGGGACGGCCAGCCGGTCCGGGTCAAGGTCGACGGTTTCCCGGACGTGACGCTGCAGGGCCATGTCGATAGCCTGTCGCCGGCGAGCGGCCTCGAATTCTCGCTGCTGCCGCCCGACAACGCGACCGGCAACTTCACCAAGATCGTGCAGCGCATCCCGGTCAAGATCGTATTCAATCGTGACGCGCTCGCCGGCCTGCTCCGCCCCGGGATGTCGGTCGAGCCGACCATCGACACCAAGGCCACCGTGCTGGCCGAGCGCAACCAGCCCGATGCCGGCGCGATCGCCCAGCTGACCTCCCGCCGGAAGGGGTCCTGACGATGACCGCCTCCGACAACGCCGACGCCGCCCGGCCAAGCGCGGTAGCCACCCAACAGGCGGGCTCCTCCAGTCAGGAGCCCGCTACGTCGCTCAAATGCTGGATCGCGGTGATCGGCTCGACGTTGGGCGCCTTCATGGCGGTCCTCAACATCCAGATCGTCAACGCCTCGCTCGCCGACATCCAGGGCGCCATCGGCGCCGGCCTCGACGACGGCGGCTGGATCTCGACCGCCTATCTGGTCGCCGAGATCGTCGTCATCCCCTTGAGCGCCTGGGCGGCGCATGTCTTCTCGGTGCGCAAATACCTGCTCGCCAACGCGATCCTGTTCCTCGTCTTCTCCGCCGCCTGCGCCCAGGCGCACAACCTCGAGCAGATGATCGTGCTGCGCGCCATTCAGGGCTTCACCGGCGGCGTGCTGATCCCGATGGCCTTCACCATCATCATCACGATCCTGCCGAGGTCCAAGCAGCCGATCGGGCTCGCGTTGTTCGCGCTCTCGGCCACCTTCGCGCCGGCAATCGGCCCGACCATCGGCGGCTATCTCACGGAGAACTGGGGCTGGCAGTACATCTTCTACGTCAACATCGTGCCGGGCGCGCTGATGGTCGGCATGCTGTGGTTCTCGCTCCAGCGCGCGCCGATGCAGCTCTCGCTGCTCAAGACCGGCGACTGGCCGGGAATTTTCACCATGGCGATCGGGCTCGGCGCGCTGCAGACCGTGCTCGAGGAAGGCAACAAGGACGACTGGTTCGGCTCGCCCTTCATCGTCAAGCTGTCGGTCACCGCCGCGGTCGCGCTGGCGCTCTTTCTCTGGATCGAGCTGACGACCGAGCGGCCGCTCCTGAACCTGCGGCTCTTGGCGCGGCGCAACTTCGGCTTCGGGATTCTCGCCAACTTCCTGCTCGGCACGGCGCTCTACGGCTCGGTCTTCATCCTGCCGGTCTATCTCGCGCGCATCCAGGGCTACAACGCCGAGCAGATCGGCATGGTCCTGGCCTGGACCGGGCTGCCGCAGCTCGTGCTGATCCCGCTCGTGCCGGTGCTGATGAAGCGCTACGACGCGCGCGTGATCACGGCGATCGGCTTCGCGCTGTTCGCCGCCAGCAACTTCATGAACATCGACATGACCGCCGACTACGCGGCCGACCAGCTCTTGTGGCCGAACATCGTGCGCGCCATCGGCCAGGCGCTGGTGCTGACCCCGCTTGCAGCGATCGCGACCGCCGGCATCGAGCAGGCCAACGCCGGCTCCGCCTCCGCGCTGTTCAACATGATGCGCAATCTCGGCGGCGCGGTCGGCATCGCCGTGCTGCAGACCTTCCTGACCAAGCGCGAGCAGTTCCACTCCAATATCCTGGTCCAGGCGGTCTCGCCCTTCGAGGAGGCGACACGCGCGCGGATCGAGGCGCTGTCGGGATACTTCCTGCGGCACGGCGTCACCGACCATGCCGTCGCCGCGCACAAGGCCGCCGTCGCGATCGGCCATGTCGTCCGCCAGCAGTCCTATGTCATGGCGTTCAGCGACACCTTCTATCTGCTCGGCGCCGGGCTAATCGTCGCACTCGCCGCGACCTTGCTGCTCAAGAAAGTCGACCACGCCGAAGCCGGTGGCGCGCATTGAGCGGCGGCGTTTGCGGTCACGCAATCCTTCCTTGGTTCCGTGACCGCAAGCGCCGCCTCGCGCGGTCGTGACTACCGCGCTACACCGCGAGGCTTGCTACCTCGATCGATAGGGGCCTATCCTGCTGGTTGAAGTCCGCACGCGAGGACCAAAATCAGACTTGCGATGATATCGGCTCGGCGCATACTCCGGAGACTTCACTCCGGCGCGCCGCAGAGTGCATTTGGAGCACGGCTGCGACGGGCATTCCGGCTGACGGACGCGCTGACGCGCGTTTTCGACACGCTTCGCAAATGTTGGCGTTCGACGCTCCGCAAGCCGAGCGACGCGACGCGGCTTCTCATCAAAGCCGCCGCGACGGCCCTGCTTTTGCCGCTCCTGGGTTGCTCGGGCGGCGTGCTGGACGCCCGGGGTCCGATCGGCGCGGCCAACGCCAAGATTCTGCTCAACGCAGTCGAGATCATGGCGGTGATCGTCGTGCCCACGATCATCGCGGTGCTGGCCTTCGCCTGGTGGTTCCGCGCCCGCAACGCCCGGGCGCGCTATCAGCCCGGCTTCGTGTATTCCGGCCGCGTCGAGATCGTCGTCTGGTCGATCCCGCTCCTCATCGTTCTGTTTCTCAGCGGCCTTATCTGGATCGGCTCGCACGAGCTCGATCCCTACAAGCCGATCGCGTCGTCGCAAAAGCCGGCCGAGGTGCAGGTCGTCGCGCTCGATTGGAAGTGGCTGTTCATCTACCCCGACCAGGGTGTCGCAAGCGTTCAGCAACTCGTCATCCCCGCCGGCGTGCCGGTGCATTTCACGCTCACCTCGGCGACCGTGATGAACAACTTCTTCGTGCCGCAGCTCGGCAGCATGATCGCCGCGATGAACGGCATGGTCACGCAGCTCTATCTCAAAGCCGACCATCCGGGGACCTTTCACGGCCTCTCGACCCAATTCAGCGGCGACGGATTTGCCGACATGGGCTTCACGGTGCATGCCGTTCCGCCGGACGAATTCGCAAAGTGGGCCGCCGCCGCGCGCCGGAGCGGGCCGGCATTGGACCGGGCGAGCTACGCGACGCTATCGCGGGAGAGCCAGAACGTGCGTCCGTTCACATACCGGTCGGTCGATCCGACTTTGTTCAAGGCCATCGTCACCCAGCACGTACCGCCGGGACCGGGCCCGCGGGCCGGACGCGGCGGTCCGCAGGTGAGCCCGATAGGAGATCGCTGAATGTTCGGCAAACTAACTTGGGACGCCATACCGTGGGACCAGCCGATCCCCCTCATCGCCGGTGCGGCCGTGGTCCTGGGAATCCTGGCCGTCCTCGCCTGGGTCGTCGTGAAGGGCCATCTGCCGTATCTGTGGCGCGAGTGGATCACGAGCGTGGACCACAAGCGGATCGGCGTGATGTACACGCTGCTCGGGCTCTTGATGCTGCTGCGCGGATTCATCGATGCCGTGATGATGCGCACGCAGCAGGCCGACGCCTTCCACGCGCCCGGATATCTGCCGCCCGAGCATTTCGACCAGATCTTCTCGGCGCACGGCACCATCATGATTTTCTTCGCCGCGATGCCGCTCCTGATCGGCCTGATCAACTTCGCCCTGCCGCTGCAGCTCGGCATTCGCGACGTCGCGTTCCCAACCCTGAACTCGACCAGCCTCTGGCTCACCGCCACGGGCGCGCTTCTGGTCAATATCTCGCTCGTGGTCGGCGAGTTCTCGCGCGCCGGCTGGCTGCCCTATCCGCCCCTGGCCGAGCTTCGCTACTCGCCCGGCGTGGGTATCGACTACTATTTATGGGCGCTGCAGATATCCGGGGTCGGCACGCTGCTGACCGGCATCAATTTCGTGACGACGATCCTCAAGATGCGCGCGCCCGGCATGACCTATTTCAGGATGCCGGTCTTCTGCTGGACCGCGCTCGCGTCCAGCCTGCTGATCGTGGCGGCCTTCCCGGTCCTCACCGCGACACTCGCGATGCTGCTCCTCGACCGCTATCTCGGCTTCCATTTCTTCACGAACCTCGCGGGCGGGAACATGATGATGTTCGTGAACCTGATCTGGGCCTGGGGACACCCGGAAGTGTACATCCTGGTCTTGCCGGCGTTCGGCATCTTCTCCGAGGTGATCTCCACCTTCTCGGGCAAGCCGCTGTTCGGCTATCGCTCGATGGTGATGGCGACGATGGCGATTTGTCTCATTTCATTCACCGTGTGGCTGCACCACTTCTTCACGATGGGCGCGGGCGGCGATGTCAATGCGGTATTCGGCATCGCGAGCAGCATCATCGCCGTCCCGACCGGTGTGAAGATCTATAACTGGTTATTCACGATGTATGGCGGCCGCATCCGCTTCACGACGCCCATGCTCTGGGCGGTCGGCTTCCTCGTCACCTTCGTCATCGGCGGCATGACCGGCGTGCTGCTCGCCGTCCCGCCGGCGGATTTCGCGCTGCACGAGAGCCTGTTCCTGGTCGCGCATTTCCACAACGTGATCATCGCCAGCGTGGTCTTCGCCATATTTGCCGGCATCACCTACTGGTTCCCGAAGGCGTTCGGCTTCCGGCTCCATGAGGGCTGGGGCAAGGCGACATTCTGGTTCACGCTGACGGGATTCTACGTCACCTTCATGCCGCTCTATGTTGTGGGCCTGCTCGGCATGACGCGGCGCATGCAGCATTACGACGTCGCCCTGTGGCGGCCGTGGATACTGATCGCTGGTGTCGGAATTATCCTGTCCGTCTGCGCGCTGGTCTGCCAGGTGACGCAGTTCGTCGTCAGCATTCGGCGGCGCGACGCGCTGCAAGACGAGACGGGCGATCCCTGGGATGGCCGGTCGCTCGAGTGGGCGACGGCCTCGCCGCCGCCGGCCTTCAACTTCGCGGTGTTGCCCAATGTCCGGGACGAGGAGCCCTATTGGCAGATCAAGCGGCGCGCCATCGAAACACAGCAATTGGCGTCCGAGCCCGACTACAAGCCGATCGAGATGCCGCGAAACAGCCCGACCGGCTTCATCACGGCGTTCTTCGCCACCGTGACCGGCTTCGCGCTGATCTGGCATATCTGGTGGCTGGTGGGCGTCGGTCTCGTGGCCGCCTATGCGGTGTTCGTGTGGTTCGCGTGGCGCGACGTCGAAGAATACGAGATTCCGGCGGCGGAGGTCGCCCGGGCCGACCGCGATCGCCGGATTGCCCGCGAGAAGTGGCTCGCGACGCATGAACGCGATCAATGGCTCGACATCCATCAACCCGTCGAAGAGCCGGCATGAGCGCGACAGATACAGCGTCCGGGGAACGGCCGCGGAGCCTCGACCCCTACAAGCTCGGCTACGGCTACGCAACCGGCCGCGGCGCCGGCGGCCCGGCGTCCAAGCGGGTGATCGTCGGCTACGGCTTCTGGATCTTCCTGCTCAGCGACATCGTGATGTTCGCGTGCTTCTTCGCCGCGCATGCCGTGCTGCAGACGGCGACCGCCGGCGGGCCGTCCGGCCGCGATCTTTTCAATCCGTCGCTCGTCGCCATCGAAACCGCATGCCTCCTGCTTTCCACCTTCAGCTGCGGGCTCTCGGCGGTCGCGACGGAAGCGCGCAGTCAGCTCTGGACGCAGGTCTGTTTGCTCGTCACCGGCCTTTTCGGCGCCGCCTTCCTGCTGCTGGAGGCACGGGAATTCACCCGCATGATCCTCGAAGGCGACGGACCGACCCGCAGCGCGTTCCTGTCATCCTTCTTCGCGCTGGTCGGCTGCCACGGCGCGCACGTAACCGCGGGCCTGCTGTGGCTCGGCACCATGATGGCGCAGATATACGTCAAAGGCTTCCAGCCGAGAATCATGCGCCGGCTGGTCTGTTTTAACCTGTTCTGGCACATGCTCGACATCATCTGGGTCGCGCTGTTCACGCTTGTGTATCTGATCGGAGAAGGCCGATGAGCGACGCCAACAACCATCGTGACGAAGACGACGTGGGGCCGGGCTTCATGGATGCCGTCGATCACGGCGTCCGGCCGGGGATCCGAAACTATCTCATCGGCCTCGGGCTGGCGTCGCTGCTGACCGCCGCGTCCTTCTACATGGTCTACACGCATCTGATCTGGCAGCCCGCCATTCCGATAGCCCTTATTGCCCTGGCGGTCGCGCAGATTGGCGTGCATCTCGTGTTCTTCCTTCACCTCACGACGGCGCCCGACAACACCAACAACGTCCTCGCGTTGATCTTCGGCGTGCTGATCGTTGCGCTGATCATCGGCGGCTCGCTGTGGATCATGGGCCATATGAATGCGCGGATGATGCCGCCCCATCAGGTAATGGAGATGCAGCGCTGAAGCGGGCCGACGCGGTGACGGGGCCGGCGGTGCGCAGGGAGCGCCGCCTCGCGCGCTCGTGAACGCTGCACTGCACAATGCGCCTTGCGACCGTAATCCATAGAGGCCTATCCTGCCGGTTGCCGTCCGCGAATGCGGATTAAAATCAAACTTGTGATGTAACCGGTTCGGCGCATGGCTCGGAGAAATCACGTCGGCGCACCGAAAGGCGCGTATGGAGCTCGGCTGGGCGAGGCGTTCCGGCTGCAGGACCCGCCGACGCTCGTGTCCAAGACGCTCCGCAAATCCCGGCTCGCCGCCACGCGGTTTGTGAACGCGCACCCCAACCACGGCATCACGGCCCCGATCCTGCCTGAGGACGCGTACTTGGTCACGGTCCAGCCGCGCGACCCGGTCATGCTGCATCTGACGCTGGCGCTGCTCTCGGCGATCGAGAGTCCCGAGAATGCGTCGAGCCTGTTCGTCGACTACCTCGCCTTGGCCTTCCGCGCCCATGTCGCGCACGCTTATGGCGGGGTTGCCCGGCGCGCGCCGTCCGCGCGCAGCCGCGGCGGCCTGGCGCCCTGGCAGGAGCGCCGCGCCAAGGAAATCATCATGGCCGAGCTGGAACAGGACGTCTCGCTCGATCGCTTGGCCGCCGAATGCCAGCTGTCGCGCACCCATTTCGCCCGCGCCTTCCGCCAGACCACCGGCATGCCGCCGCATCGTTGGCTGCTCGCGCGCCGCGTCGACAAGGCGAAGGAGCTGCTGCGCCTGTCCCAGATTCGGCTTGCCGACATCGCGCTCGCCTGCGGCTTCGCGGACCAGAGCCATTTCACCAAGGTATTCACGCGCATGGTCGGGACGAGTCCGGGCGCGTGGCGTCGCGCGCATCAGACGGGCAAGACGTCCCGGATGCGGCCCGGCCCGCCCGATCCGACCGACGGCATGCATCAGTATCTGATCGCGCACGGCCTCCGGAAATGGGCCGGCGGCGGGTAGCGGTCACGCCACCCGGAGCACGGCAATTTCGATAAAGACGGGGCGGTTTCGGCAAAGACGGCGTTGCAACGAGGCCGGACAGTCCCAGCAGAGCGGCCGGCTACCGACCGTCCCTTCGACCCGACTGAAAGGAAAATTCCACGATGAAAGAAAGCGAAGTTCGAGAACGCGCCTTCGCGATGCCGCTGACATCGCCCGCCTTCCCGATGGGCCCGTACAAGTTCTTCGACCGGGAATTCATGGTCATCACCTACCGCACCGACCCCGAGCGCCTGCGCGCCATGGTGCCCGAGCCGTTGCAGCTGCCGGAGCCGCTGGTCAAATACGAGTTCATCCGCATGCCGGACTCGACCGGCTTCGGCGACTACACCGAGACCGGCCAGGTGGTGCCCGTCACCTTCAAGGGGCGCAAAGGCAGCTACCAGATCGCGATGTATCTCGACGATCACCCGCCGATCGCCGGCGGCCGCGAGCTGTGGGGCTTCCCGAAGAAGCTCGCCAGCCCGTCGCTTCGCAAGGAGGTCGACACGCTGGTCGGCACGCTCGACTACGGGCCGGTGCGCGTCGCCACCGGCACCATGGGCTACAAGCACAAGGCGATCGACTGCGCCCCCGTGCTGGAGACGCTCAAGGAGCCGAACTGGCTGCTCAAGATCATTCCGCATGTCGACGGCACGCCCAGAATCTGCGAGCTGGTCGAATATTATCTCGAGGACCTCGACATCAAGGAGTGCTGGACCGGCCCGGCCGCGCTCGAGCTGCATCAGCACGCCCTGGCGCCGGTGGCGGAATTGCCGGTTCTGGAGATCGTCTCGGCCGTCCACCTGCGCACCAACCTGACGCTGGGGCTGGGCAAGGTCGTCTACGACTATCTCACACGCTGAGCGGCCGCGCCGCTTTCCGGCATGCGGGCGCCGGCTCAGCGCCGCGGCGCATCATTCTCGAAATCGGCCTTTTTCGTATCCCGCAACCGCGCGTCGAACGCATCCGATACCGTCTTGAGGTCGCGCGCGCTCGTCCGCACCTGGGCCGAGCCGTCATCCTGCCGGTAGAAGGTATAGGACAGCGTAATCGTGTGAAGGTCGCGGGTATCCGGGTCTTTCGCCATCTGCCGGTCGACATAGAGCACGACGGGCAACATCGCGCTCTGTCCCGGCGCCAGCTTTTCGTTGGTGAAGCAGAAGCAGTGGGTCTTGTAGAAATAGCCCGCCACGGTGTAAGGCGTGACATTGAAAGTGGCGCGCGCGACGATCGTCTTATCCGAATCGTTCCGCGCGTAGTAATAGATCTTCGTCGGCCGGCCGAGCTCTGCCTCGACCTTGTGCTGCATCGGGTGGAACTCCCAGGGCAGCCCCGGCGCGATGTTGGCGTCGAAGGTGATGGTGATCATCCGCTTGTTCTTTGTCGGAACGGGCGCCAGGTCCTTTCCAACCACGCGGTTCACACCCCCGCCATAGCCGGTGACGGCACAATACAGGCTGTACAACTCCGGCGAATAGACGACGAACGTGGTCGACCCGCCGAGCAGAACGCCGACGAGCGCCAAAACGCGCAGATTCTTCTTACGGGACTCTTTCATGGCTTCCCAACGCTCCGGTCACACTCTCCGCCGCCCCGCCGGCAGGGTCAATGTGACGTTGCGACACGTATCCGCGCGATGCAACGGGCATCGTCCGCGGTCTTTCCGGCGACGGCCACGCGCCGTCCCGGGCAACCATCGTTGGCGGGGCGCACAGGCCGAGCAGGCCCACGACAGCGAGAACAAGAAGGCCCAGACCGGCCTCGATTATCGCATTCCGCCGCAGGCGACGGACCGTTCGTCCGGCATCGCCTGACGTGGCGTCCAGCGACGAACCAAACAGCCGCGGCGTCAGGATCAGGCGGTTGACCGCCGCAATCCCGACCATGACGGCGAAAAGCAGGATCTTGGCCAATACCAGGCGGCCATAGGCGCTCTCGAAAAGAAGCCAAATCGTCCCCACCGTGAACCAGGCGTTCGCGATGCCGCTGACGGCGATGCCGCCGACGCAGATCAAGCCGAGCGTGGAAAACCGGCCTGTCGCGATCCGGATGGCGGATAGGCGCAGGCCACGGGCGCGGCGCCCGTAAAGCATCGCAAGCGGCGGCAGTCCGCCGAGCCAGACGCCGGCCGCCAGAAGGTGAACGCTGTCCGCCGTCAAATGGAGCACTGCGGGCCAGCCGCGCATGGCACCCGCATGTCCGGTCCACGTCAGCGACGCCAGCATGACGGCGCCGAGAATCAGCAGAATCACGCCCGCGCTCGAGGGGCCGCCGTGCAGCCGCCACGGATCGGCGCGCAGGCAGGGCGCCGCAAGGGCGCCGCAGGCGAGACGCAGCAGGCAGACTTGGCCGAACTGCGTCCGCGCCAGAACCGTCGCGACCGTGTCCTGCCGCAGGCTGTCGGCCAGCGTCTGGCCGCTCATGCTCGTGGTTTCCGCCAACAGCCAGAGCAGCAGCGTGACGAGCCAGAGGGCGAGGCTGATCCATCCCGCGCCGCGCAATCGCCTAGCGAAGGCATTCGGTTCTCGCAATGCCGCGCCGACGCCGCACAGCGCCGGCCGCAACACGAACAGGCCGAAGGACGCAATGCCGAAGATGGAAAGCGTCGCTGCGAAATGCGTCGTGCGCAAGAGGACCAGCCAGGCCTCCATTCAAGGACCCGCCACGTGGAAGGTGAAGCTCCCTTCCGTCTTATGCGTGTCGACCGAAACGGCGCGCCATTTCACCTCGTAGGCGCCGGCGCCGAGCGGCTTGAGCGGGACGTGCAAGGTTGCGCCATCCTTGCCGTCGAGCAAGATCCTGCCCTTATCGACCCGGTTTCGCGCAGCGTCGTCCACTTCGACGGCGCTGAAGGCAGGCTCGATCCGCTCGGTGAAGGTCAGGGTCAGCTCACGCGGCGCAATCCGCACCGTGGCACCCACGCCCGGCTCGGCATGATCGAGAAAGGCGTGGGCGTCGACTGCCGGCGCCCCGAGAAGGAGCGCCAGCAGCGACAAGGGTATAATCCTGCGCATGGCATCACTGGAACAACGGCTTCCCGAGGCTGTTCGGGAAGATGTCGTCGAGATAGAAGTGCAGTTGCCCGATCGCGCCGACATCCCGGCCCGACTGGTCGTTGACCGGCACGATCGCCTCGACGCCGATCTGAAATTGTTGCCCGGACCAGATGAAACCCGGATTGATCGTCCCGGTCGTCTGGCCGCCGACGCCCGCGTTCAAGGGCGTGGAGAAGACGAACTCGACGAGTGGTATGATGCGGTTAAACGGTGCGCCGAGACCGACATTCTGCACCGCCGCCTGCAGGTAGGGCAGACTGTATTCCAGCGCCACCCCCGTTTCGAGGGTGTAGGGATGCCGCTCGACCGTGCCGTCGTCGAACACCCGCCGGTCCGATGACGGAATGCCGAAGCCGACGGAGCCGGTAACGGCAATCGGCTTAAAGAACTTCATGCTGTCGGGCAGGTCGCCCATGCCCTTGCCGAAGAAGACGCCGGGCGTCACCGTGCTGAACCGGTCGGCGCCCACATGCGCGCTGCCGGTGCCGCCGACTTCCGCATCGACGCCGGCGGAAAACAGGAATTCGTGCGGCGCGTTCTGCAGCAGCAGATATTTAGCGTTGAGCTCGAGATTCCCGAAGCCGGACTGGGAGGACGCCCCCTTCGGGTCGATATGCTGCCAGGTTTCGCCAAAGCCGATGCCGAAATTGGGCGTGATGCGCTTGCTGACATCGATTCCGACATCGGTCTCCCGGTTCGCCGGATCTTCGCCGTCCGGCGCGTTGCGGACGGTCGAGACGGTCGGCAGCGACAGCTCGTCGGCGACGAAGGGATCGTCGGTCACGAGGGTCGCCGGGAAGAACCGCTGGCCGATGATGCCGTGAGCGAAGGCGTGGCCTCCGGTGAGAAGCGTCGCGGCAACGGCAACGGCCGCTACGCCACGGGTTGGTAACCGCATGGAATTCTCCTGCTGCTTGGACGGGCACGCCCGGGGCGCCCCGCTCTTGTTGAATGGAAGAAAAAAGCACGCACGCGGACACGCCGGCGCCCGCGAGCGAAGCCCCGCGGAACGCGCGACGTCCGATGCTACTCAGGAGAATTCAGGCGGCGACCGTGACGAGGTATTGGCGAAGAACCGCTGCCGCACGAGCTGAAACGGCGTGTAAACCGCGACGGCGAAAATAAACGCGAGCGCGACCGAGACGAATTCGGGCGTCTCCGCCGACGCGAAAATCGAGCTGACGCTGAAGGGACAGAAGGTCCTGTCGTCATGCTGGTGTTGCGTTTTCCCCTGTCCGACCGGCTCGACCTTGTTGAAGTCCTTATCGAGAAAGATCGTCGTCCGGTCGTAGCCGCTGCAGATCGTGATCGGGAAAAAGCCGTGCGCCTGCTTCGAGAAATCCGGCATGTAACCCAACGGGACCAACCCGCGGAACAGCAGGGCCAGAATGACGAGCCACGCGAAGCAACTGCGGCTGGATAGGGTGCGAATGCGGCCAGCGGTGGACATGACTGCGGAAAGGACTGCGGCGTGGAATGCGATTCCTTTTTAATCGCGAATTTATGCCTTGTCACGGCCCTCCGTCCCCGAGGCCATTGGCGGACATCGCGATAAGCGCAATTTCGGCAAAAAGCCGACGCAATCGGCAAATACGGCGGGCGGCGCTTGCCGCACAATCCCCTTCGACACGCCGGCCGGGGACAACGCGCGGCTGTAGCTGGTATCGGCCTGGCGCGTCACGCGGGTCATTCGGACGAACAGGTTTCTGATTATCCGATCCTACGGGACGGTGCTTCCGAACCTTTTGCGATTATCAAATCGCCGGGTCGGGCGCATCAATAAGGCCATAAGGCGCTACGGACGGCAGCGCTAAAGGCAAACCGGTCAAGGAGGACAAAAGCCATGAAGCCGAGATTGAACCCCTATCAGGTCGCCCCCGACGCGATGAAGGCCCTGATGGCGCTGGAAAACTACGTCCAGGGCAGCGGCCTCGATCCGTCGCTGATCGACCTCGTCAAGACACGCGCCTCGCAGATCAACGGCTGCGCCTTCTGCATCCACATGCACACGCGCGAGGCGCGCGCCCATGGCGAGACGGAGGAGCGCCTCTACCTGCTCGACGCCTGGCGCGAGTCGCCGCTCTACAGCGAACGCGAGCGCGCCGCGCTGGCCTGGACGGAAGCGCTGACGCTAATATCCCAGACCCATGCGCCGGACGACGTCTACGAAGCGGTGCGCGGCCAGTTCGCGCCGGACGAGATCGTCAAGCTGACGCTGCTGGTCGCGACGATCAATAGCTGGAACCGGGTCGCCATCAGCCTCCGCTCGGTGCATCCGACCAAGGCCGCGCACGCGGCAGCGTAGGGCGACGGCGGTAACCGGCATCAAAGGGAGGCTCCACCATGAAACGCCTGGACGGTAAACGTGCCCTCATCACCGGCGGCACCAGCGGCATCGGCCTCGAGACGGCACATCAGTTCCTGGCCGAAGGCGCCCGCCTCACGGTGACCGGCAGCAGTATCGAAGGCATCGAAGCGGCGCGCCGCGAGCTGGGCCCGGACGTCCTGGTCCTGCGGGCCGATGCCGGCGACGCGGCGGCGCAGAAGCGGCTCGCCGCGGACGTCGGCGACGCCTTCGGCACGCTCGACATCGTCTTCGTCAACGCCGGCGTCGCACAGTTTCGGCCGGTGGAGCAATGGAGCGAAGCCGACTTCGACCGCACGCTCGCGATCAATCTGAAAGGCCCTTTTTTCCTGATGCAAGCGCTGCTGCCGATCCTCGCCAATCCCGCGTCGATCGTGCTCAACACCTCGATCAACGCGCGCATCGGCATGCCGAACTCCGCCGTCTACGCCGCGAGCAAGGCCGGCCTGGCGTCTTTCGTGCGCACGCTTTCGGGCGAGCTGATCGGGCGCGGCATCCGGGTCAACGCCGTCAGCCCCGGCCCGATCGCGACACCGCTCTACGGCAAGCTCGGCCTCACGGGCGCGGAGCTCGACAAAGCAAGCGCGTCGATCCTCGGCCAGATCCCGGCCGGACGCTTCGGCGAGCCGACCGAGATCGCCAAGGCAGTCGTGTTCCTGGCGTCCGACGAATCCGCCTTCACGGTCGGCAGCGAGCTGGTGGTCGACGGCGGCATGAGCAACCTGTGAAGGGGATGCGCAACTGCCTAGCGGTCGGGCCAGGCGCGCCTTGCCGCGAGAGCCGTTCAAAACGGCTTATATAAAGATAAGGTCACCTCGAAGGACCCCGCCATGCATCTCGATCCCGTTTTGCTCTCCCGCCTGCAATTCGCCTGGGTCATCGGCTGGCACATCCTGCTGCCGGCCTTCACCGTCGGCGCCGCCTCCTACATCGCGATCCTCGAGGGGCTGAATTTCTTCACCGGCCGGGAGATCTATTTCCGCATCTCCAATTACTGGATCAAGATCTTCTCCGTCGCCTTCGGCATGGGTGTCGTTACCGGCGTCATCATGCCCTTCCAGTTCGGCACCAATTGGAGCCGCTTCGCGGACGCGACGGCGAACGTCATCGCGCCGCTCTTCGCCTATGAGGGAATCACCGCCTTTTTCCTGGAAGCCGCCTTTCTCGGCGTGCTGCTGTTCGGCCGCAAGCTCGTGCCGGCCTGGGCGCATTTCTTCGCCGCGCTGATGGTGGCGGCCGGCACGCTGTTCTCCTCCTTCTGGATTCTCGCCGCCAACAGCTGGATGCAGACGCCGGCCGGCTATCAGATCATCGACGGCCGCTTCTTTCCCAAGGACTGGCTGCATATCGTCTTCAGCCCGTCCTTCCCTTATCGCTTGAGCCACACGGTCGTCGGCTTCTACGTCACCACGGGATTCGTCGTGGTCGGCGTCGCCGCCTACCTGATCCGCAAGGGCAAGTTCGCCGCCGAAGGACGCGTCATGCTGTCCATGACGCTCTGGCTGCTCAGCGTGCTGGTGCCGCTGCAGATCTTCCTCGGCGACCAGCACGGCCTCAACACGCTGGAATACCAGCCGGCCAAGCTGGCGGCGATCGAGGCGCGCTGGGACACCGCGCGGCGCGTGCCGCTGACGCTCTTCGCCGTTCCCGATCCGGCGGCGGAGACGAACCGTTTCGCCATCGACGTGCCGCTGCTCGGCAGCCTGATCCTGACCCATAGCGCGAACGGGGAAATCAAGGGCCTGAAGGATTTTCCGGCCAAGGACCGGCCGCCGGTCGCGATCCCCTTCTTCGCCTTCCGCATCATGGTGGGCATCGGCCTTTTGATGCTGGCGCTCGTCGCCGCGAGCTGGTGGCTGCGCTACCGGCGGCGGCTGTTCGACAGCCCGCTCTTCCTGCGCGCCTGCATGGCGATGGCGCCGCTCGGCTTCGTCGCGGTTCTCGCCGGCTGGACGACGACCGAGGTCGGCCGCCAGCCCTGGACGGTCTACGGCCTGTTGCGGACGGCGGATTCGGTGCCGCCGTCGCTCACCGGCGGCGACGTGCTGCTGTCACTGCTGGGATACATGGCGGTCTATCTGATCATCTACCCGGCCGGCGTCTTCGTCATGGCGCGCCTTGCCGCCAAAGGCCCCGACAGCGGCGCGCCCGAGGCCGAATCGCCGATCGAGAGCGGCCGTCCCAGCCGCCCCATCACCGTCCAGATCCAGCCGGAGGGCGAAACGCCATGACCGCAACCTTCGATTTCGTCCCGGTGTGGACGCTGATTCTCGGCGCCGGGATCTTCTTCTACGTCCTGCTCGACGGCTTCGACCTCGGCGTCGGCATGCTCTACGGCCTCGCCTCCGATCTCCATTCGCGCAACATGACCATGAACGCGATCGCGCCGATCTGGGACGGCAACGAAACCTGGCTGGTGCTCGGTGGCCTCGCGCTGCTCGCCGCTTTCCCACTCGCCTTCGCGATCATCATCCCGGCGCTTTATTTCCCCATCCTGATCATGCTGCTGGCGCTCGTGTTCCGCGGCGTCGCCTTCGAGTTCCGCTATCGCGACGTCGCGCACAAGACCTTCTGGGATCATGGCTTCTGCTACGGCTCGACCATCGCGACGGCAGCGCAAGGCGTGATGCTCGGCGCCTTCATCCAGGGCTTCAAGATCGACGGGCGGCATTTCGCGGGCTCGTCCTTCGACTTCCTGACGCCCTTCTCGGCCCTGACCGGCGTCGCGCTGATCTTCGGCTACGGGCTGCTCGGCGCCGGCTGGCTCATCCTCAAGACGGAGGGGGAAATCCAGGCGCGGGCGCGGCGCCATGGCCGCATCTGCCTGATCGGCGTGCTCGCCGCGATCGCCGCGGTGAGCGTCTGGACGCCGATGATGGACGCCGACGTGGCGCAGCGCTGGTTTGCCTGGCCCAACATCCTTTTCCTCTCGCCGGTGCCGATCGCGACCGCGCTGGTCGCCTATGCCGGTTGGCGGTCGCTCTCGGGCAACGCCCAGGCCGGCCCCTTCATCAGCGCCATCGGGCTGTTCGCGCTCTCTTATAGTGGCATCGCGATCAGCCTCTGGCCGATGATCGTGCCGCACCGCTACACGCTGTGGCAGGCCGCCTCCTCCGGCGCCACGCAGGCCTTCCTGCTCGTCGGCACGCTCTTTCTCCTGCCGGTGATCCTCGTCTACACCGGCTGGTCCTACTGGGTTTTCCGCGGCAAGGTCCGGGCGGACATCGGCTACCATTGAGCGGCGGGCCGGCAGGCAGGCCGGCGCCTATATGACCAAGGATCAGGCGGCCGCGCCGCCAGGCTGCACAGGAATGCGGCGTTTGCCCGTTCCTCGGGCTGCGCCAGCCTTTCGCGGCGGCCGCGCGACGGGCCGGCCGCCGCCGCTGCGACAATACGCCTTCAGGGGAGCAGACCGCCCTACCACCGCCCCACCACCGCTGTTGCCGGCCGAAACCCTGCCGCCGCCGAAAATCCTGCTTGGCATCTTGGCATATCGCTTGCAATCATAGCCCTGCGATCGTTACCAATTTCCCGGTCCGGGATCGAACAAGCCTCAGGGGTACCTTTTGAGTCGGGACAGCACCGTCCGGTTAGCAGTTGATATTGGGGGTACCTTCACCGACGTCGTGCTGGAAAGCGCCGGCGAGCGGCTTACCCGAAAGGTCCTGACCACGCCGGCCCGGCCCGAGGAAGCGGTACTCGACGGCATGCGGCTCGTGCTTGGCGACGCCGGCCTGCATTTCTCCGATATCGGCGTGCTGGTGCACGGCACGACGCTTGCCACCAATGCGATCATCGAGCGGCGCGGCGCCAAGACGGCGCTGATCGCGACCGAAGGCTTCCGCGACATCCTCGATATCGCCAACGAGAGCCGCTACGACCAGTACGACCTGACCATCGAGAAACCGAAGCCGCTGGTCGCCCGCGCGCTGCGCCTGACCGTGCCGGAGCGCGTTGACGCGCACGGCCAGGTCCGGCTTCCGCTCGACGAGGCGGCGCTCCGCCGGCATGTGGATTTCCTGCGCGCGCAGGAAATCGAGAGCATCGCCATCGCCTTCATGCATTCCTACGCCAATCCGGCGCATGAGAAGCAGGCCGGCGCGATCCTCGCCGAGGCGCTGCCCGGCGTACGGTTCACGCTCTCCTGCGAGGTCTGTCCCGAGATCCGCGAATACGAGCGCACCTCGACCGCGGTCGCCAACGCCTATGTCCAGCCGCTGATGGACAGCTACCTGGCGCGGATGGCGGACGCGCTCCAGGCCGAGCAGTTCCGCGGCGTCATCTATCTCGTCACCTCGGGCGGCGGCCTGACGTCGATCGAAGCGGCGCGCCGTTTCCCGGTGCGGCTGGTCGAATCGGGGCCGGCCGGGGGCGCGATCTTCGCCGCCCAGGTCGCCCTGCGCGCGGCCGAGCCGAAGGTGCTATCCTTCGACATGGGCGGGACCACAGCGAAGATCTGCCTGATCGACAATTACGACCCGCACACCTCGCGGGTGTTCGAAGTCGACCGCGCCGCCCGCTTCCTCAAGGGCAGCGGCCTGCCGATCCGCATCCCGGTGATCGAGATGGTGGAGATCGGCGCCGGCGGCGGCTCGATCGCCAAGGTCGATGCGCTCAAGCGCGTGACCGTCGGACCGGAGAGCGCGTCGTCCGAGCCGGGACCCGCGTGCTACGGCCGCGGCGGCAGCCATCCGACCGTCACCGATTCCGACGTCGTGCTCGGCATGATCGATCCGGAGACCTTCGCCGGCGGCAGCATGAAGCTGCAACCCGAGCTGTCGCGCGCGGCGCTCGCCGCCGATGTCGGCGAGCCGCTCGGCCTCGATCCCGACATGGCCGCCTACGCGGTGCACGAGATGGTGTGCGAGAACATGGCGAGCGCCGCCCGGGTCCACGCGGTGGAGCAGGGCGCGGTGATCGCCCAGCACACGCTGATCGCCTTCGGCGGCGCGGCGCCGCTGCATGCCGCGCGCGTCGCCGAGAAGATCGGCGTGGACCGGGTGATCGTGCCGTCCAATGCCGGCGTCGGCTCGGCGGTCGGCTTCCTCGCCGCCCCCGTCTCCTACGAGCTGATCAAGAGCCGCCACATGCGGCTGGACGCGTTCGATCCGGCCGCGGCCTCGGCGCTGCTGAACGAGATGTCGGCGGAAGCGCGGGCGCTGGTCGAGCCGGGCGCGCAAGGCGCGCCGATCCAAGAGCGCCGCCTCGCCTTCATGCGCTACGTCCGCCAGGGACACGAGATCACGGTGACGCTGCCGGAGCGCGACCTGACCGACGCGGACGCGGGCGCGCTGCGCCAGGCGTTCGAGGCGGAATACGCCCGCCTGTTCAAGCGCTTCATCCCCGGCGCGCCGATCGAGGTGCTGAGTTGGTCGGTGCTCGTCTCGACCGAGACGCGCAAGCCCGAGCCGGCGCCGCAGGTGGCGGCGAAGCCCGCGCCGGCGCCGGGCGGCACGCGGCGTTTCTTCGACGGCCGCACCGGGCGCATGGTCGATGTGCCGCTCTACCACCGCGAAGAGATGGCGCTCGGCACGGTCGTGCCCGGCCCCGCCGTCATCGCGGAAAGCGAGACCTCGACCTTCATATCGGGCAGCTACGACGCGCGCATCGACGGCGCGGGCTGCATCGTCATGGAACGCCGGGCGAGCTGAGGAAAATGCCATGAGCCGAAGCGACGACATCGGACTGATCGACCTGCAGATCATGTGGAACCGCCTCATCGCCGTGGTCGAGGAGCAGGCGCAGGTGCTGATGCGCACCGCTTTCAGCCCGATCGTGCGGGAATGCGGCGACCTGTCGGCCGGCGTGTTCGACCTGGAAGGCCGCATGCTCGCGCAGGCGGTCACCGGGACGCCGGGCCACGTCAACTCGATGGCGGAATCGGTCAAGCATTTCCTGCGCTATTTCCCGACCGAGACGATGAAGCCGGGCGACGCCTACATCACCAACGATCCGTGGATGGGCACCGGCCATCTCAACGACTTCGTCATCACCACGCCCTGCTTCCGCAAGGGCAAGATCGTCGGGCTGTTCTCCTGCACCAGCCACCTCATGGACATCGGCGGGCTCGGCTCCGGGCCGGACGCCACCGACGTGTTCATGGAAGGCATCTACATCCCGATGCTCAAGCTGATCGACCAGGGCAAGGTCAACGAGACCCTGATGGCGATGATCCGCGCCAACACGCGCCTGCCGATCGATTCCGAGGGCGACGTCTATTCGCTGGCCGCCTGCAACGACGTCGGCTGCGAGCGCCTGGTCGAGATGATGGACGAGTTCGAGATCGAGGATCTCGATACGCTCGGCGGCCATATCATCGACCATTCGCGCGCCGCGGTGCTGGAAGAGATCCGCAAACTGCCCAAGGGCACCTGGCACAACAGCATGACGGTCGACGGCTACGAGGCGCCGATCACGCTGAAGGCCGCGCTGACGATTTCCGACGACGGCATCCATGTCGACTTCGACGGCACCTCGCCGCCGTCGCGCCGCGGGATCAACGTGCCGCACGCCTACACCACCGCCTACACCTCTTTCGGGCTCGGCTGCGTCGTCGCCTCGCAGATCCCGAACAACACCGGCTCGCTCGAGCCGCTGGTCATTCATGCACCGGACGGCACGATCCTGAACGCGAAGAAGCCGGCGCCGGTGAGCTCGCGCCACGTCATCGGCCAGATGCTCCCCGACGTCGTCTTTGGTTGCCTGCGCCAGGTCGTGCCCGACCGCGTGCCGGCCGAGGGCACCTCCTGCCTGTGGAACATCACCGTGCGCGGCGATACGCAAAGCGAGACCGACGGCAATTTCGGCTTCAGCGCGTCGCTCACGACCAACGGCGGCACCGGCGCCCGGCCGGACAAGGACGGGCTCTCCGCCACCGCCTATCCGAGCGGCGTGCGCGGCACGCCGGTCGAGATCGCCGAGACGCAGACGCCGCTGATCTTCTGGCGCAAGGAGTTCCGCCCCGACAGCGGCGGCGCGGGCGTCACCCGCGGCGGCCTTGGCCAGGCGATCGAGATCGAGAACGGCGACGGCCAGACCTTCGGCATCCTCGCCATGTTCGACCGCGTCGCCAACCCGCCGCGCGGCCGCGACGGCGGCATGAACGGCGGCGCCGGCTATGTCGGGCTGGGCTCGGGCCGGCCGCTCAACAGCAAGGGCTATCAGGAAATTCCGGCGGGCGACCGCCTTGTCGTCATGACGCCCGGCGGCGCCGGCATCGGCCGGCCCACCGAGCGCGACCGCGCGCGCGTCGCTCGCGACCTCGCCGACGAGCTGATCGGCCGCGAGACCGCCGAAAAGATTTACGGCTTTTCCGACGAGGCGGCCGACTAGCGCGCCGCCGAGGGAACAAAGAACGGGGACACCGTGCAAGAAACGACCGACCACGATGGGAGGAAAGGAAAAAAGACATGAAACAAACATCGAGGCCTATCATGATTACCCGCCGCCATATCCTTGCCGCCGCCGCCGCGACCATGCTGCTGGCACCGACCGTCCACCACGCCAACGCAGCGACGACGCTGGATCTTTCCACGGTCTGGCCCGACGCCAACTTCCATGTGCGCAATCTCAAGACCTATTCCGCGGCCGTCGCCAAGGCGACCGGCGGCGACCTCAAGATCAACGTGCATGCCGGCGGCGCCCTCGGCTTCAAGGGACCGGAGCAGCTGCGCGCGGTGCGCGACGGCCTCGTGCCGATGGCCGACGTCCTCGCCGGCCAGCAGGTGGGCGACGAGCCGATCATGGGGCTGACCAACACCGCCTTCCTGATCACCTCGTCCGACGAGCTGAAGACGATGCTGAAGATCTTCCGCCCGACCCTCGATAAGATCGCGACCAAGTACAATCAGAAGATCCTCTACATCGTGCCGTGGCCGACGCAGTACCTGCATCTCAAGGTCAAGACGCACACGCTGTCCGGGCTCAAGGGCATCAAGATCCGCGCCGCGACCAAGGCCGCCGCGGAGATGTGCGACGCCATCGGCATGTCGGCCGTCGTGATTCCGTGGGGCGACGTCGTCCCGGCGCTGGCCTCTGGCCGTATCGACGGGGTGACGACCTCGGCGGTCTCGGGCGTCGACGGCAAGTTCTGGGAATTCTTGAAATACGTCTATCCGACCAACCATTCCTGGTCGATCGACCTCGTCACCATCAATCTCGACACCTACAAGAAACTCCCGGCAAAGGACCAGAAGGCATTGGTCGATCTTGGGAAGAAGCTCCAGCCGGATTTCTGGGGCGTGTCGACCAACGATGACCAGACGTCGCTGAAGACCCTGCTGGATCATGGCATGGAGCTGGTGAAGATCCCGCCGGCAATGATGAAAGAGATGCAGAAGCGCTCAGCGCCGCTGCTCGAGGACTTCCTGAAGCGGGCGCCTGCCGCCCGGCCGATCGTGAAGAAATACCTGGCCGAGGTAGGACGGAGCTGAGATGGCTTCCGACGCCAATGTGGACTCGATTCGGGGGGCTGGGATGCCGGCGCCCCGAATCCTAACCTCCGTGCTGACAGTGGCCGACAAAGCGGCCATCGTCGGCGGCTGGCTTGCCGCGGCCGCGCTCGGAGTCCTGGTCGTGCTGATCGTCTCGGAGATCTCGGTCGCCTTTGTCTCGAAATTCTTCCGCGACCTTCCCGGCGACATTCCGATCGCCTGGGAATACAGCGGCTATCTTTCGGGCACGGCCTTCCTTGCCGCGACCGCGATGACGCTCCGCGCCGGCGGCCATATCCGCGTCGGCGTGCTGATCAGCAATGTGCCGGCGCCGGTGCGCCGCGTCTTCGAGGTCTTCTGCGCCTTGCTCGGAACCGTGCTGACGGTCTTCCTCGCCTGGACGCTGATCCGCTTCGCCTTCCAGGCCGCCGTCTCCGGCGAAGTCTCGATCGACAGCTACTCGCCGATGTGGATTCCCAAGTCCCTCATGGCGTTGGGCGCAGTGCTGTTGGCCATCCAGATGATCGCCCGCCTGATCCGCAGCGTCGCCGGCGGCGAGCTGGACGACGAAAAGCTCAAAGCGACCGGACTGGTCGAGTAACGCCGGAACGCCGGCCTACCCTTACACGAGAGAAACGATCGATATGGCAACGGTTCTCGGAACGCTCCTCGGGGTCTTGTTTGGCACGCTCGCCAGCGGGCTCTGGGTCGGGCTCACCCTGCTCTTCACCTCCGTTGTCATGCTCATGGTCTTCCGGCATATCCCGGTGGACCGGCTCATTCCGGAATATGTCTTCGGCACGCTGACCAAGCCCGAGCTGGTCGCACTGCCGTTGTTCATCGTGATGGGCGAGCTCTTGTTCCGCACCCGGCTGTCGCGCTCGCTGTTCAATGGCCTTGCGCCCTGGGCGGCGCTGCTGCCGGGCCGGCTGCTGCATGTCAACGTCGTCGGCTGCTCGGTCTTCGCGGCGATTTCCGGCTCTTCCGCTGTCACCACCCAGGTCGTCGGCCGCATCTCGCTGAGCGAGCTGCGCCGGCGCGGCTACAGCGACCGGATCGCGATCGGCTCGCTGGCGGGGGCCGGAACGCTGGGCTTCCTTATTCCGCCGAGCACCATCATGATCATCTACGGCGTGCTCGCCGATGAGTCCGTGCTCCGGCTGTTCACCGCCGGCTTTATCCCCGGCATCTTCCTCGCCGGCTGCTTCATGGCCTGGATCATGCTGCACACCACCTTCGAGCCCGACCTCGTGCCCGAGAGCGAGCGGGCGATGCGGGAGATGCCGCTGAAAGAGCGTTTCGCCGCGCTGCGCGAGCTCGCCCCCGCCATCTTCCTCATTCTCTGCGTGCTCGGCTCGATGTATGCCGGCATCGCGACCCCGTCGGAGGCCGCCGCGCTCGGCGTCGTCGGCGCGCTGATCGTCTCCAAGATCCAGGGCGCGCTCTCGGCGGAGACGCTGCGCGACGTCGCGATGGGCTCGGTCCAGACCTGCGGCATGATCGGCATGATCGTGATCGGCGCGACCATCCTCGGCAACACGGCGGCCTTTCTCGGCATCCCCTCGATGGTCGCCAATTTCGTTGCCAGTCTTGGTCTCTCGACCTTCGAGCTGATCGGCGTCCTGGTGTGCTTCTATATTATCCTGGGATGCTTTCTCGACGGCTTCTCGATCATCGTCATGACCTTGCCTGTCGTCCTGCCGCTCGTGAACTCGGTCGGCTTCGACAAGCTCTGGTTCGGCATCTTCCTCGTCGTCGTGGTCGAGATGTCGCAGATCACGCCGCCGGTCGGCTTCAACCTGTTCGTCATCCAGG
>CAZPFL010000047.1:0-26046 GCA_964585785.1 uncultured Rhodospirillaceae bacterium | reverse complement strand
TCGAGGGGCCCTCCTCGTCGCCGGTGATCAGAAAGCTGATCGACCCCTTGACCGCGCCGTCGGCGATCGCGCCGGCGGCGGCGGTGGTGAAGGCCGCGATCGCGCTCTTCATGTCGACCGCGCCGCGGCCGTAGAGATAGCCGTCACGGATATCGGCCGCGAAGGGATCGACCGTCCAACCATCGAGCGGCCCCGTCGGCACCACATCGGTATGGCCGGCAAAACAGAAATTCGGCGCGTCGCTGCCGTAGCGCGCATAGAGGTTGTCGACGTCCGGTGTATCGACGTCCGAGAAGCGAAGCCGATGACAGACGAAGCCGAGCCCTTCGAGCACTTTCTGCAAGTGGCCGAGCGCGCCCCCCTCCGCCGGCGTCACGCTCGGACAGCGGATCAGGTCGCGTGCCAGGTCCACCGCATCGATCAAGTCGGTCAATCCCGCAAGAGATCGTTGATCGACGTCTTCGACCGTGTGCTGGCGTCGACCCGCTTGATGATCACCGCGCAGTAAAGGTTCGGCCCCGGCTTGCCGGCCAGCGCCTCGCCTGCCGGCAGGCTGCCGGGCACGACGACCGAATAGGCGGGCACACGGCCGCGCGTGATCTCACCCGTCGTCATATCGTAGATCTTGGTCGTCTTGCTGATGAAGACGCCCATGGCGAGCACCGCGCCTTCCTCGACGATCACGCCCTCGACGACCTCGCTGCGCGCGCCGATGAAGCAGTTGTCCTCAACGATCACAGGGTCTGCCTGGAGCGGCTCCAGCACGCCGCCGATGCCGACGCCGCCCGACAGGTGACAGTTCTTGCCGATCTGCGCGCAGGAGCCGACGGTGGCCCAGGTATCGACCATCGTCCCCTCGCCGACATAGGCGCCGAGATTGACGAAGCACGGCATGAGCACCGCGCCCGGCGCCACATAGGCCGAACGCCGCACGACGCAGTTCGGCACCGCGCGGAAGCCGGCCTTCTTGAAGTCCGCCTCGGACCAGCCCGCCATTTTTGCCGGCACCTTGTCCCACCAGGCGGAGCCGTCCGGCCCGCCTTCCTGCTTCCACATGTCGTTGATGCGGAAGGAAAGCAGCACCGCCTTCTTGAGCCATTGGTTGACGGTCCAGCCGCTTGGCCCTTTCTCGGCGACACGGGCCTTCCCCGTATCCATGAGGTCGAGGCTTTCCTCGATGGCTTCGCGCACGGCGCCCTTGGTCGCCGGCGACAGCGTGTCCCGTTCTTCCCATGCCGCGTCGATGGCAGCTTGCAGCTCTGCGTGGCTCATGTCTCCGGACTCGAACAGATTGTTGCGTGGATTCAGGCCGCAACTCTGGGGAAGAAGGCGGAATGTGTCAAGAAATGCGGTCGCACGGCAAGCCTGACGATGCCGCTCACGCCCTCCGCGCCGGGATCAGGTCGAAGGCGATGCTGACGCGCTGGACATCCGCCGCGAACGGGATCGTGCGGTGATAGAAATAAGATGGAAACATGTAGAGCGTGCCCTCGACCGGCGGGTATCGGCGGACCGTGGGGATTGCTTTCGCCTTGGCATAGGGCTGCGGCCGGCCGAACTCGATCCAGCCCGCGTGGTCGCCCTCGGCGTCCCGCAGCACATCCGCCGCTTGCGCG
Organism: uncultured Rhodospirillaceae bacterium; assembly: GCA_964585785.1. Lineage (GTDB taxonomy): Bacteria > Pseudomonadota > Alphaproteobacteria > UBA8366 > UBA8366 > WHUA01. Next base: position 24,430 of record CAZPFL010000047.1, on the reverse strand, counting down.
TAATAGACACCGCTCAGCCAGGCATCACGATGAATGTGGGAGCTTTGGTGTCCGTGCCTCGCCAGGACCGTGCCCCAGATCACGATTGCACAGGCATTCGGCCGTTGTCCGAGAAATGGATGGCCGGGCGCGGGCGGGTGCGCCGCCGCGTATGCATCGGCGCAACGGGCGATCGCCGCGTGCAGCCCCCGAAGCGGTCCAACCACCGCGTCGCCGGAAAAATTGGCGGTCTGGGATCCTTCCGTGGTCGTGTTGTCGGACGGGTTGAAGGTCAGCGTGGGATGCTCGATGCAAAACGCCGACAGGGCTCGATTGAACGCGCCCATATCGTCGAAGCCCGCCGGTGTGTCGACCGTGAAGGTCTGAATAAGCCGCTCGAAGTCGACCAGTTCCCGCCACTCGCCTTCCCGACCGAGCTCGGCCAGAGCGACGCTTCGGAGCGCCAGGGCGCCGGTGCAACCGGGCTGAACCGCGGTCGCCCGTTCCGTCGCGTCGAGCGCCGCTTCCCATGATCCTTCCTGCAGCAGGACCCGGCTCTTCTTCACCCACAGGCCCGCCGACTGCGGATCGAGCGCCAGAGCCGCCTCGTAGGCGGCGAGGGCCTCCGGATAGCGCGCCGTCTCCTGCAGCACGTTGCCGCGCCACGCATGCGCCTGCGGATCCGATGGCGTGAGCTGACAGAGCCTCGTGAACGCGGCGATGGCGCCGTCCATGTCGCCCATCTCGAAGGACAGTTGCGCGAGGTTTCGCCACGCTTCGTCAAGGTCCGGCTGCACCGCGACGGCCCGCTCGAGATACGCGCGCGCCAATTCCGAATTCCCGGTCTGATACGTGGTGGTTCCGAGATGGGTCAGGATGTACGGATTGTCGGGGAGATGGTCCAGAAGCCGGAGTAGGATATCCCGCGCAGCCGCGGGATCGCCGGCCTCGAATCGGTTCGAGGCCTTCTCGAACAAGGCTTGCAATTCCTCTACGGAAACGCCGGCCGCGTTGTCCAAGTTTCGTCACCGGTACCTGGGCGCCAGTGATCTTTCTATCATGGATCGATCGAACTAATCGAATTCTATATATCTAACATCGACTTTATCAATTTATAACGCAGAGCATCGACGCAGCGTGGGGGGCGCCTGCCCGCCGGCACGGGTGAGCCAGGTCAGGCGATGAGGCGGGCGAGAATGCGATACGCTGCGACGCGCGGCGGCAGAGGGCCTCGCCTAGCGCTCGGTCGTCGGCATCTCGTCCGCGACCGCGGTCAGCCAGTCGGCCAGGTCGTCGATGACGTGATGAATATGGGGATCCGTCTCGCTGCCGCCCGACCAGTGATGGTCGCTGCGGATCCAGACCGTGGTCATGCCGCGGGCGTGCGCCGGTGCAAGATTGCGGGCGATGTCCTCGACCATCACGGCGCGCGGTGGCTCCACCGCGTAGCGCTCGATGAAGGCGTCGAACGCCGCCGGCTCGGGCTTCGGCACGTAGTTGGCGGCGACGATATCGAAGATGCCTTCGAAATGCCGCGAGACGCCGAGCCGCTCCATCACCCGCTCGGCGTGGCTCACCGATCCGTTGGTGTAAACCAGCTTACGGCCAGGCAACCGCGCCAACACCGCATCCAGCGCAGGGTTCGGCTGGACGGGACTGACATCGATGTCGTGCACGTAAGCGAGATACCCGCCGGGATCGACGCCGTGGTTCGTCATCAGGCCGTTGAGCGTCGTGCCGTATTCGTGGAAGAAGCTCTTCTGAATCGTCCGCGCCTCTTCCGGCCCGGCGTCGAACATGTCCATGATGTATTGCTGGATGCGCCGATCGACCTGAACGAACAGGTTGCAGGCGGCAGGATAAAGCGTGTTGTCCAGGTCGAAGACCCAACAACGCGTCTGGTGCAGTGCCGATTTCATGGCCGGAGAGTGTCCCAACCGCACCCGCTGGGCAAGCCCCCAGCGCGCCGCCGGCAGTCGCGCGCCCGAGCCGGACGCTAACAATTAATAAACCCTTACCCCATAGTCTCGCGCCACCGGCGGAAGAACTCCATGCCGAAATGCGGAGCTCTAAAATGCCACTAAAATCCGAGGCAAAGCGCGGGGCATTCAAAGCCCAGCAACCGGCCGATTCGAGCGAAGCCCTCGCCAGCTTCCCTGGCCCGACGCTCGAGATCACCGATGACGGTGAGATCCGCGCGCTCAATACGCCCGGACGGCGGCTGATGGCGATCCTGGATCGCCGCGACGCCAACGAGGCGGCGCTTGCCATGCTGGACCTGATCAAGACCGCCTGCGACCAGGGCGCGGCGGCGCGGGCGACGCTGACCCTGCCCGGCGACGGCAAGGGCGGCTCGCGGACCATGGAGACGATGGTCGTGCCGATCGCCGCGCGCCAGGCCTTCGTCATCGGCCTCGACATTACCGCCGCCCTGGGCGCGGCCGCCGTATCCGAGCGGCGATACCGCGAGCTGGTGGAGCTGGCTGCGGACTTCGCCTGGGAAACCGGCCCCGACGGCACCTTCACCTTCGTCTCGGGCAACGGGGCGTTCGGCTTCGCCACCAAAATGCTGCTCGGCAAGAACCCGCGCGACCTGCTGCTGCGCGATCCCGGCGCGGCCGCCATCCTGCCCTTCAACACGCCGGCGCCGGTGCGCCAGGAAGAGGTCTGGTTGCGCAACGCGGATGGCAGCCCGGTCTGCCTCGCCGTCTCGGCCATGCCGGTGTTCGGCAAGGACGGTCGCCGGCTCGGCGCGCGTGGCGTGTGCCACGACGTGACGAGCTCGCACCTTGTCGACAGCTCCGAGACGCGGCGCCGCGTGCGCGAGCGCGTCATCAAGCACATCATCGATTCCGTGCTCATGCACAAGACCGCCAAGGGCATGCTCGACACAGCGGCGCGGGCGATCTGCACCGCCGTTGAAGGCAGCGCCTGCGAGGCGTTCCTGTTCGACGAGCACGGCCGCCCGATAAAGGCCGCGCAGTTCGGCGATACGGGGATCGCGGAACGCTATTCCCATCAGTTGGTGAAGCGCATGGCCCCGGGCGACCTGCACCAGGCCGTCGTCGCGGGCCGCCCCGTGCTCGGCATGATGACGGCCGGCGAGCATGGCCCGACGGCGGCCTTTCTCGTCTGGCATATCGAGCCGAACGCTGCCTGGACGGAGGAGAACGAGCTGCTTCTGATCGAGCTGCGCGAGCAGTTCGGCGGCGTGGTCGTGCAAATCTCCGAGCAGCGCAAGCTCGAGACGCTGTCGCGCTTCGACGAGCTGACCGGCCTGGTGAACCGCCGCTTCTTCCACGAAGAGCTCGACCTGCGCATCGACCGCGCGCAGCAGCGCGGCAAGCGCGGCACGCTGATCTATGTCGACTTGGACAATTTCAAGCTGGTCAACGACAACCTGGGCCACGACAAGGGCGACGCGGTCCTGCGCAAGCTCAGCGACATCCTGCGCAACCATACGCGGGAATACGACCTGATCGGCCGTCTCGGCGGCGACGAGTTCGCCATGTGGCTCGACGACACCGACGCCAATGTCGCGATCAAGCGCGGCGAGAAGCTGCTGGAGGCCGCCAAGGCGCTCAAGAATTTGAGTGGATCACGCGACAAGCCGCTCGCCGTCTCACTCGGCATCGCGATCTACGATCCGCGCAGCGGCGAGAGCCGCGACGCGCTGATCTCCCGCGCCGACGCGGCGATGTACGAGGCGAAGCACGGCGGCAAGGGCCGCCTTACGTTGGCCCCGGCGGCCGGCGAGCAATAACGGCGCGCTCAGCCGCGACGGATGATCGTCCCCGATCCGTGCTCGGTGAAGATTTCGAGCAGGATGCCGTGCGGCACGCGGCCGTCGATGATGACCGCGCCTTCCGCGCCGGCCTCGACCGCTTCGATGCAGGTCTCGACCTTCGGGATCATGCCGCCGGTGATCGTGCCATCGGCGCGATAGCCCCGAGCCTGGGTGATCGTCATTTCCGGAATCAGCCGCCGCTGCTTGTCGAGCACGCCTTCCACATCCGTCAGCAACAGCATGCGCGTGGCGCTCAGCGCGCCCGCGACCGCGCCAGCGACCGTGTCGGCGTTGATATTGAAGGTCTGGCCGGCGGCATCCATTCCGACGGGGGCGATGACCGGAATGATGTCCGTGCTGCGCAGCGTGTTCAGAATATGCGGATCGATATGTTCCGGCTCGCCGACGAAGCCGAGATCGACAACCTTTTCGATGTTCGAATCCGGATCGCGGGTTGTCCGCGTCAGGCGCCGCGCCTTGATCAGGCCTCCATCCTTGCCGGACAGTCCGACGGCGCGCCCGCCCGCTGCGCTGATGCTGGAGACGATCTGCTTGTTGATCTGACCGGACAGGACCATTTCGACAATCTCGACCGTGGCGGCGTCCGTGACGCGCAGGCCGTCGATGAACTCGCTCTTGATCTTCAGCCGCTGCAGCATGGCGCCGATCTGCGGACCGCCGCCATGCACGACGACCGGGTTGATTCCGACCTGCTTGAGCAGCACCACGTCGCGGGCAAAATCAGCGGCGAGCGCATCGTCCCCCATCGCGTGCCCGCCATACTTGATGACGAAGGTATGCCCGGCGTAGCGGCGCATGAAAGGCAGCGCCTCGGTGAGGATGCCGGCCTGTTCCAGCCATTTTGCACGCAGCGCAGTCTTATCGTCGGTCATCGTCGTCGGGTCCCCTGAATGGCGGAAGGGCGAAAGCCGAAGCCCTTTTAACGCATTCCCTATGCGCTCGCCAGCATCGCCAGATCGGCGCGCAGGGTCTCGATGCCCATGCCCTTGATGGCGCTGGTAAGCAGCGGATCGGGCAGCGCGGCCGGGTGGGCGGCGAGCGCCTTCTTGACGTCGGCCTCGCGCGCGGCGAGCTCCGCGGCGCGGACCTTGTCGCATTTGGTCAGTACGGCGCGGTAGGGCACGGCGGCCGCGTCGAGAAGCGTCATCAGCTCCTCGTCGACGGGTTTGAGACCGTGCCGGCCGTCGATCAGGAGGCAGAGACGGCGCAGGCCGACGCGCCCCTTGAGATAGGCTTCGATCAGCCGCGTCCAGCCGCGAATCTCGGTCTTTGCCGCCCGCGCGTAGCCATAGCCGGGGAGGTCCACCAGCATTAGCCTGCCGCCGAGGTCGAAGAAGTTGATCTGCCGGGTCCGGCCGGGCGTGTTGGACGTCCGCGCCAGGGTCTTGCGGCCGGTCAGGGCGTTGATCAGGCTCGACTTGCCGACATTGGACCGGCCGGCGAAGGCGACTTCGGGCAAGCCGCCGCGCGGCAATCCGTCGTAGTCCGCCGCCCCGGCAATGAACTGACATTCCTGGGCGAACAGCTTGCGGCCCGCTTCGACCGCGTCCCTGTCCGCCTCCGGCACCGGCGTCACGTCCGCTTGACGCCCATGCGCTTCATGATCACCCATTGCTGCGCCATCGAGAGCACGTTGTTCCAGGCCCAGTAGATAACGAGGCCCGCCGGGAACTTCGCCAGGATGAAGGTGAAGATGATGGGCATGAACATGAAGATCTTCGCCTGGATCGCGTCGGTCGGCTGCGGGTTCAGCCGTTGCTGCAGGAACATCGTGCAGCCCATGATGAGCGGCCACAGACCGATATTGATGACATGCAGTGCGGCCGGAACATGCCACGGGAACAGCCCGAACAGGGTGAGAAGCCCGAGCGGATCCGGCGCGGACAGGTCGTGAATCCATCCATAGAAGGGCGCGTGGCGCATCTCGATGGTCACGAACAGCACCTTGTACAGCGAGAAGAAGACCGGGATCTGGATCACCATGGGAAGGCATCCCGCCGCAGGATTGACGCCTTCCTTCTTGTACAGCGCCATCAGCTCCTGGTTCATGCGCTGGCGGTCCTCGCCGTAGCGCTCCTTCATCGCCTGCATCTTGGGCTGCAGGGCTTTCATCTTGCTCATCGCCCGATAGGACTTGTTGGCCAGCGGGAAGAACAAGGCCTTGATGCCGACGGTCAGCACGAGAATGGCGAGGCCGAGATTACCGATATATTTCTCGAGCCAGAGGAGCGCGTAAAAGATCGGCTTGGTGAGGAAATAAAACCAGCCGAAATCGACCGCCAGATCGAAACGCGGAATGTGGAGCGTATCCTCGTAGCGATCCAGCACCGGCACCTGCTTGGCGCCGGCGAACAGCCGGTTGGTCACTTCCATCGTGCCGTCCTGCGGGACCGAATGGGGCTTCATCAGGAAGTCGGTCTGATACTTCTCAATGGTTCCGACTTTGTCGCTCCGGAAGGTGACGTGCAGAGGGGACTTCTGGTCGGGCACGAGCGCGGCGAGCCAGTATTTGTCGGTGATGCCCATCCATCCGCCGGTCGAATCGAAGGCCTTCGACCCTTCCTTCACCAGATCCTTGTACTTGATCTCGTGCAGCGTGTTGTCGACGACGCCCAGCAGCCCCTCGTGCAGGATGTAGAAATTCAGGGTGTGCGGCGTACCGGTGCGGGAGATGAGGCCATAGGGCAGCAGACTAACAGCGCCAGCGCCGGTGTTCCGCACCCGCTGCGTGACCGTGAACATGTAGTCCTTGTCGAGCGAAAGCATCTGCTCGAAAACCAGGCCAGCGCCGTTGTCCCAGCGAAGCACCACGGGTTGACTAGGTGTAAGCTCGTCGTGATTGGCGGTCCAAACCGAATTGCCGTCCGGCACCTTTATCTTGCTGCCATGCTGCGCAACCCAGCCGAATTGCGCGTAATAGGCATTCGATGTCCCGACCGGATGCAGCAGCTCGACCATCGGACTGTTTGGATCGAGGGTGACCCGATACTTCCTGAGCGACACGTCGTCGATCCGCGCGCCCTTCAAATCGATCGACCCGACCAAATCGGGTGAACTGATTTTGAGGCGGGGGCTCGCTTTCAACGCGGTGGCGCGCTCGACTTCGGGATTGACGGGCTTGCTGGCGACACCCGTCGTGTCGCCGCCAACCGGTAGGGCGCCGGTCGCCTGCTCTCCCGGCTTTCCGGTCTCGGCGGAGGGCTTGCCGGTCGTCTGCTTCGCCTGCTGCTGCGTCGTCTGCGGGGGATGCGGCTTTTGAAAGAACATCTGATAGGCGAATAGGATCACGACCGATGCGACGATCGCCAATATCAGGTTCTTTTGGTCACCCATCACCGCGCACCTGCCTGCGACGCCGTTGTCGTGTCGGAATGGTCATGACCATGGGCGTCGCACGCCCGAGGCGGCACCGGGTCATAGCCGTCCCCGCCCCAGGGATGGCATCTCAGAATGCGGCGAAGCCCGAGCCAGCCGCCGCGCAGCGCGCCGTGCACTGCGATCGCCTCACGCGCGTATTCCGAGCAGCTTGGCAAATACCGGCAGGAGCCTGCGCAGAACGGCGAGAGACAAAGCTGGTAAATGCGGATGATGCCCCGCAGCGCTGAAGCGGCAATACCCATGTAATTCGATGACTCCCGTCAGATCTCCGTTTCGCGCCACGCACCGAGCCGCCGCAGCGCCGTCTCGAGATCGTGCACCAGGGCGCCAAAGGGCCGGCGCAGCGACTCCGTCCGCGCGATCACCACGTAGTCGTGCCCCCGCTTCGCATGCTGAGGCATAACCGCAGCGACGGCGGCACGCAAGCGCCGACGTGCGCGGTTCCGCTGGACGGCGCCTCCGACCCGCCGGCTCGCGGTAAATCCGACGCGAAGCGCGTCCGCGTCCGCCGGTTGCCGGTATGCCTGCAGTATCAATCCGGGAGTCACGGATTTCCGGCCCTTGGCAGCAACTCTCAGGAATTCGGGTCGCCGGGTCAGTCCGCCGACGGGCGAGCGCATCGCGTCAGGCGGAAAGGCGCTTCCGGCCCTTCTTGCGCCGCCGGGCGAGGACCAGCCGTCCGGCCTTGGTGGCCATGCGCGAGCGAAAGCCGTGGCGCCGCTTGCGGACAAGTCGTCCCGGTTGATAGGTACGTTTCACGGTTAACTCTCCGAGGCCGCTGGGAATTCGAGGGACGCTGTATAGAAGGTCGACATCAGCGAGTCAATCGCCCCTCCGCTCCCCGAGACCCTTGCACACGGAATACTCACAGTAAGGTGAATCGCGGCCAACTGTGACGCATAGTAGACAGCCGGCCATCACCCCCGTTGGGCGCGGTGGCCGCCCCGGAACGCGCAGGGCAGAAAGCGATGAGCACCGAGCAAGGCCGCAAGAAACTGCGAGGGCCATCCTGGCAACGGCTGCTTCCGCTGCTCTTGCTCATAGCCGGGTTGGTTGCCTTTTTCGCCCTCGGGCTCAACAGATACCTGACCTTCGAGACGCTGCGGGAAAACCGGGCCTGGCTGCTGCAGGAAGTTGCGGACTCCGCCATCACGGCCACCCTCGTTTTTATGGCGATCTACATCGTGGTTGTCGCCTTCTCGCTGCCCGGCGGCGCGGTGATGACGATAACGGGGGGCTTCCTGTTCGGCCAATGGCTTGGGACGGCCTATGTCATCGTCGCTGCGACGATCGGCGCGACCATTCTTTTCCTCGCGGCCCGGACCGCGCTCGGTGATATCCTACGGGCCAAGGCGGGGCCCTTCCTGAAGAAAATGGAAGCGGGGTTCCAGGAGAATGCGCTGAGTTATCTGCTCGTCCTGCGCCTGATCCCGCTCTTTCCCTTCTTTATCGTAAACCTGGTCCCGGCCTTTTTGGGCGTCCGTCTGAGGGACTTCGTGATCGCCACCGTCGTCGGCATCATCCCCGGCAGCTTTGTCTACGCCACCGTCGGCGCGGGGCTCGGCAGCATTTTCGACACGGGGGGCGCGTTCTCCGCCCGCGGCATCCTGACCCCAGAAATCGTGACCGCGCTCGTCGGTCTTGCGATTCTTGCCCTTCTTCCAGTGGCTTACAAGAAGATGAAGGCAAAGCGTGACCGCTAGCCGGGTAATCCGGTAAACTCCCAATGATTTTTCACCGGGCCAATGCAACTGTGGGCCCGCACGGCCAAGAAGAGGTTTCGGGCCGTTACGCTATGCAAAGCCTTTCGTCGCGCCTTCTCGTCCTGACGATCTTCTTCGTCATGGTGGCGGAAATTCTTATTTTTGTGCCATCGGTCGCTCGGTTCCGCGAGGACTGGCTGATCGAGAAGCTGGGGCTCGCGCATCTCGCCATCCTCGCCGTCGATGCCGCGCCGGACCGCACGGTGAGCGAAATGATGCGCCATGAGCTGTTGAGCCATGTCGGCGCCATCGGCCTGTCGGTTCGCCGCGGCGGCGCCCGCCTGATCCTCAGCACCGAGCAGCCGCCGCCGATCGACGCCTCCTTCGACCTCGGCGACACCAGCATCATGACCCTGGTGAGCGATGCCTTCGTCACGCTGACCACGACCAAGGATCGCGTCATCCGGGTCGTCGGGCCGTCGCCGCGAAGCCCCTCGGTATGGATCGAACTGGTCCTGCACGAGAAGCCGCTGCACCAGGCCATGGTCGATTTCGCATGGCGGATTTTCGGACTTTCCATCGTCATCTCGCTGATCACGGCGTCGCTCGTCTACGTGGCGCTGCAATGGATGATCGTGCGGCCGATGCGGCGCATCACGGAGAATATGGTCGCCTTTCGCGAAGACCCGGAGGACGCCAGCCGGGTCATCCCGGCGACCAGGCGGCGGGACGAGATCGGCACCGCCCAGCGCGAGCTGGCCGGCATGCAGGCCCGCCTGCGGGCGACCCTTGTCCAGCGCGCCCATCTTGCCGCGCTCGGCACCGCCGTCGCCAAGATCAATCACGACCTCCGGGGAATCCTCGCCTCAGCGCTCCTGGTCTCCGACCGCCTGGGCAGCGTCGACGACCCCGAGGTCCGGCGGGTTACGCCGACGCTGTTCAAGTCGATCCAGCGGGCGGTCGACCTGTGCAGCCGGACCCTCGATTTCGTGGGCCAGGACCAGCCCGAGCTGCGGCGCAGCCGCTTCTGCCTGCGCGAGCTCGTCCAGGACGTCGAAAAGGCGATCATCGTGCCGGAGAGCGTCGACAACAGCGTGCGAAACGACGTGACCGACGAGATCGAGTTGAACGCTGACCGCGACCAACTCTTTCGTATACTTACTAATTTGCTCCGAAACGCTACCCAGGCGGGCGCCGAGACAATTACGGTCAGCGCCAAAAGCAATGGCCGCTGGGTCGAGATCGACGTCGCGGATGACGGCCCCGGGCTGCCCCCGCGCGCCCGCGAGAAGCTTTTCCGGCCGTTCGAGGGCTCGGCCAGGGCCGGCGGGGCCGGGCTGGGCCTCGCTATTGCCCGCGAGCTGGTCCGCGGCCATGGCGGCGACCTGACCCTGGTCGATACGGACAAGGACGGTACCCGCTTCCGTATTGCTCTGCCCCAGAACTGAAGCTTTTGCAGCGCAGCAATTGTCGGCGCTTCGGCGCTGATATATATAGATGCGACTCGTGCGCAAAATCTGTGCGACGGGCCCTTTGGCGACGGGAAGGGATTGGCAACCATGACGAATTCCAAGCGACGCGGCCGCACAACAGTTCCGCAGATCCGCGCCCGCAAGGGGGGCGAGCCAATCGCTTGCCTAACCGCGTATACAGCCCCCGTGGCCCAGCATCTCGACCCCTATGTCGATCTGCTGCTGGTCGGGGATTCCATGGCGATGGTCGTTTACGGCATGGACAGCACGGTCGGCGTCACGGTCGACATGATGGTCAACCACGGCCGGGCCGTCGTGCGCGCCACGAAGCAGGCTCTTGTCGTCGTGGACCTGCCCTTCGGCAGCTACCAGGAAAGCCCGCAGCAGGCCTTCCGGACCGCGGCTCGCGTGATGGCGGAGACCGGCTGTCAGGCGGTCAAGCTGGAAGGCGGTTGCGAAATGGCCGAAAGCGTCCGCTTCCTGACCGAACGCGGGGTGCCTGTCTTCGGTCATATCGGCTTGATGCCGCAAAGCGTAAACACGGCCGGCGGATTCCGCGCCCATGGCCGCCAGGATGAAGAAGCCCGGCGCATCGTCGCGGACGCCGAGGCGATCGCGGAGGCCGGCGCCTTCGCCGTGGTGATCGAGGGAACGGTCGAGCCCGTTGCCCGCGAGGTTACGCAGAAAATCGCGATTCCGACGATCGGGATCGGCGCTTCCCCGGTCTGCGACGGCCAGATTCTGGTGACCGACGACCTCGTCGGCATGTTTACCGATTTCAAGCCAAAATTCGTCAAGCGGTATGCCGACGTCGCCAGCGAAATGAAGCGCGCGGCCGCGGCCTACGCGGACGACGTCCGAAACCGCCGTTTTCCGGAACCCGAGCAATGCTTCGGCATCAAAGCGCCCGCGGCGGCAGAGTAACCCCCGTGGCCCCGGCCGGGCCGGACACGGTCACCGCCGTCGCCGCCCTGCGGGGGCGGGTCGGGGACTGGCGCCGGCAGTCCCATACCACGGGGCTGGTCCCCACCATGGGCGCCCTGCATGAGGGCCATTTCGAGCTGGTGCGGCGCAGCCTCGCGCAATGCGACCACACCGTCGTGAGCATCTTCGTCAATCCGACGCAGTTCGCTCCGCACGAGGATTTCGCGAAATATCCGCGGAACGAAGCCGCCGATATCGCCGGGCTCGCCGCGCTAGGCGTCGATCTCGTCTATCTGCCGACCATGCAGGAAATGTATGCCGACGGCTTTTCCACCTCGGTTACGGTCAAGCGGCTGAGCGAAGGGCTGTGCGGCGTGACCCGGCCACATTTCTTTCAGGGCGTCGCCACTGTCGTGACGAAGCTACTGCTGCAATGCTTGCCGGACTACGCCTATTTCGGCGAAAAGGACTACCAGCAGCTTCAGGTGGTGCAGCGCCTCGTCCGCGATCTCGACATTCCCGTGACAATCATCGGCGTGCCGACGGTGCGCGAGCCGGACGGCCTCGCCTTCTCGTCGCGCAACGCCTATCTGAGCGCCACCGAGCGCGCGACCGCGCCGATCATGAACCGGGTGCTGCATCAAGTCGCCACGAAGCTTCGCAGCGGTGAGCCGGCACCGTCGGCCGCCGCGTGGGGCGGCCAGCAGCTCGCGGCCGCCGGCTTCGCGCCCGTCGATTACCTGGAGGTTCGCGATCCGGATACGCTGGCGCCGATCGAAGGCCCGGTCGCGCCGGGCATGAAGGCGCGCATCTTCGCCGCGGCCTATCTCGGCAAGACACGCCTGATCGACAACATCGCGGCGGGTGACGGCGCCTGATTCCGCGTTATCCGCCGCGGCTGATCGGCTCGCGGTAGGATGGCCCGATATCCCATGGAAACAGGATCCAGGTATCCTGGCTTACTTCGGTAATGAAGGTGTCGACCAGTGGCCGGCCGGCGGGCTTCGCGTAGATCGTCGCAAAATGCGCCTTTGGCAGCCGGTCGCGCACCGCCTTGGCGGTCGTCCCGGTGTCCACGAGATCGTCGACGATGAGCCATCCCGTTCCGTCGTCCGCCATGCATTCCTTGAGAACGGTGAGCGCGCCCTTGTCCTTGTGCTCATAGGACGCGACGCAGATCGTGTCGATCAGCCGGATGTCCAGCTCGCGCGCGACGATCGCCGCCGGAACGAGGCCGCCGCGCGTCACCGCGACGATCCCCTTGAACGGCGCGAGCGGCAGCAGCCGCCACGCGAGCGCGCGACCGTTGCGGTGCAATTCCTCCCAGGAGACGGGAAAGTCTTTGCTGTGGTCGGGGCGATCCATCGGACTCACCGCGTCATGCGCCCCCGCGCGACCTTAACCGCGGCAACGTCTTGCGCGCACACGCCACCGTCAGCGGACGTAAACGCGCACCTCGTTGGATTGCGCGGTTCCACTCGACGTCGATGACATGGTCACCCGTGTCGCCGGCAAGCCCATCTCCACGAGGGTCCGCAGCACGCCTTCCGCATTGCGGCGCGCGGCGGTGCTGTTGAGGATCACCTGCGCCGTCGACCCGGTCCTCGGATGCACGGCCACGAGATCGACCGCCGCATCTGACTTGCGATCGAGTGCCCGGCTGATCGCATCGTAGAGCGCCTGCTCATACTGCACGTTCGGCCGGTCAAAGCGGATCACCACGAGCGGCCGGGCGTCGGGCGACAGCGGCCGGCGCGACGCCATGCTCGCCTTAACCTCGGCCTGCGCCAGCGCGCGGTTCATCAGCGCCGAGCCATAGCGCTCGCCGTTCTTGATCGAGATCGACATCGCAGTGAGGTTACGACGCTCGCTCGCCAGATGACTGGTCTGCCGGTTGAGGTCGTCGCTCAGCTCGTTGAGCAGGCGATCGATAGTGACGACCTGCTGGTTGACGTCATCTTCGAGCGCGCGCAGCTGTACGTGATCCTCATCGACCGCGCCGCTCAGCGTGAAGGTGGCGCGCACGCTGTCCAGCAGATAGCCGGCGACGCTCGCTTCCGCCCCGGCATCGTTCGACAGGCTGTTCATCCGCGCGATATCCGTCTCGATGCGCTTGAGCTGCTGCTGCGCTTCGTTCCATTGCTGCACGAGCAGCGGATTGCCCGGCGTCGTACCGACCTGCAGCTTGGAATTCATCGTCGCCATGGTGGTGAGATAGCGCTGGGTGGCGTCCGCGGTGTCGGCGCGAATCTCGCGCATGCGCGTATCGAGGCGTCCGACGGCGGATCTCAGCTTGCCGAAGTCTTGCGCCATCGACTCGATCTTCTTGCCGACGAACGTGCCGGTCGGCTGCCCGGGCAGCAACGCTTGCGCGCTTCCCGTTGCGGCCGTCGCCGATGGCGCCGTTTGCGCAGACGCCGTTGACGTCGACTGCGCCATAGCGGCTGGCCGCGCGCCGGACTGCTCGGCCTGCGACGGCGGAATGGCCATTTTTTCTGCGCTTGGCGCGCTCGCGGACGGTTCTTCTCCGGTCAGCGAAGGCCAAAGGTTCGAACCGCAGCCGGACAGCAACAGCCCCCCGACGACGAACACACCCAAATTCCTCGATAACATCATTACGAAGCAGTCACCCTGCCTTATGACTTATCGGGGGATCCCCCAATTTTCCCGCGATCACCGCGCTACCGCCTACCCGCGCGTCTCTCCCGAATACCCGCGCGAGCACCTCCAGCGTAACCGGCTTAACATGTCCGTGATACTACTTTAGCACCCCCTAAAGCCACAAGCTGCATTTGCAGGCAGGGCGTTTTCCCGACAGCCGATGCAAAGATGCAAACATGCTTGTCAGGGGCGGCGTGTTTCTTTAGTGTCCGCAGCCGCCCGAAGGGGCGGTCACAAAAGCTTCAATGCGCCCGTAGCTCAATTGGATAGAGCGTCTGACTACGGATCAGAAGGTTGGGAGTTCGAGTCTTCCCGGGCGCGCCATCGTTTCATTCCCATAGATTTTACGCCGCGCGGAACGCAGCCCCGGCCATGGTCCGAGGAAGCGCGCGCGGATGATGTCGGCGTCTGATTGACGCCGAGTCCATCCTGTCGTGAAAGGGATGCGTAGGCTCGCGCGATGCGCCTGCGCGCCGCTATTCGAGGCCATCCATCGGATAGGGGTTCGACGAGTCGTCCGGTGTTTCCGCTTTCTCTAAGGCGGTGGCGATATGGTGGGCGAAGGATGCCACCATCGCCAGGAGGTCGCCGGGATGCGCCGTCGCATCGTCCCGCGTAGCGCTCGCCGCCGCGTGGTCCCCGGAATCCTCGAGCGACGCGAGCTGCACGGTCGGCTTGGCGACGGCGGCAGCCTCTTCGTCCGCTTGCTCCGATGCGCGGAGCTGCGCCAGCGCGGCCTGGGTCGACGCCAGTTGGCGCGGACACGGCTCGCCCGCCAGCTCGAACGCCATGGCGTTTTCCTCGTTCATGCAGAGCCGCATCTTCGCCGCCTTGGGGTAGCCCTGCGCCATCAGCTCGCGGGCATTCTTGAGCATGATGCAGTTCGGATCGGTCCAGGTGGAGCCGATCGAAAAGCCCAGGAGACTGCCTTGCCCGCCGACGCCGGAGGAGCCCATGCAGGTATCGTCCGACGTCGTGACGTAGACGGCGGCCGCGCTCGACGCCGGCGTGTCGTCACCCTCGACGTTGACGGTCGAAGAGCCGCCGTCGCCGCCGCCGGAAGCGTTGGCTGTCGCGTCGGCGCTCGCGGACGCGCTGGCCGAAGCCCTGCTGTCGTTTTGGTTCGTGTTGGAATTGGTATTGGCGTTGTTGTTGGCGTTCGCGTTTCTGCTGCGATTGCCGTTTTCGTTTACGCTCTTATTCGTGTTGGACTGAACGTTGTTCGTTGTGTTGAAGGCCAGGTTCGTGATCGACACCGAAACTTTGTTCGTGCCGACGTTAACGTTTCCGCTTTGGCCGCCATCCGTCCCGGTCGCGCCGGCGCCCGTGGCACTTAGGAGGAAAAAGGCTGCGGCGGCGATCGCGAACAGGTTCTTCTTCATCGGCGACAATGCTCCCGGAATATTTATGCGCTGCCTGTTCTGGCAGCGGACCCAATCGGGTTAAGTATTCGGAAGACAGTAGCCGGCGTATGGAGGGCGAAAAATAGTACTTTATAAGTAATTTACCTAAATTTTACGTTTTTTCTCCGGCGAGATTTGGTCGCCGGCATTAACTATATTTTCATTAACCATATCTCGTCTAGACCGCTCAGCGGCGCCGCGCGCGGCCGCCGGATTTCACCTGGTTGGACCAAAGTCCACGGCGCGAATCCTTGGCGTCTGATTCATCCACCTCGTAACGGTCGGTCTGCGGCAGCACCGCCCGGGCCCAGCCCGAGCGGACCATCGCCTCGTTGAGATCGGTCTCCCCGATGTAGCAGGTCCCGAAAACGAAGGGCATGTCCGATTTCGGCGGCGCCACGCCCGCGGGCAGCTCCTCGGCGTCGCAGGACACCTCCTGCCCGTCGGCCAGCTTGATCAGCTCCGCCCAGGCGACGATGCCGCATTTCATCTTCGCTTCGTTGATGTCGCAGGTATCCTGCAGGCCCGGCGCGACGATGCCGAACAGCCGGACGATCCTCTTGCCGACCTGAATTTCATTGCCCGAAATGACAGTCGCGTCGCCATGGATCTCGTCGGCCGCCCGGGCAGCCGCACCGAGCGACAAAAGCAGCGCGCCGCCCAAAAGCAGGCGGCCCGCCAGCAACCGTATTCCGATCATCGACCCTTTGCTTGGCGGCATATCCGCGACCGGCACGATCATCATCGACTCCGCTACAAAGATCGCGCCCGCCCACAATGGATCGTGGCGTTGGCGCTCATCCTTTTCGACCGAGAGATACCCGGAACCCGCCGGCGGCTCGCGCCTCATTCATACAACGACCGGCGCGGCCGGTGCGAGGTCAATCGTCTGCCGTCTTATCCGGCGCCACCGCCACGCAAACCTCGCCCTCGCAGCACGGGGCGATATTGCGGTGGCAGTGCACGCATTGGATATGGCCGTGGACGTAGTTGGCCGGGGTGGGCCGGCCGCACCAGTCGCACATCATATTGCCGGTGGCCTGACCCCCTGGGGCGTATCGGGCGTCCACCATCCGCTCAGCCCCCCGCGACCAGGGACCCGACCCGCGCCAAGCCGGCAGGCGGCGTCGCGCCGTAGGTCTCGCAGAACGGCCGCACCAGCCGCTCGACCTCCGCCCGGCCGAGCGCGTCCATCAGGGCGCAGGGCGGCTTGCCGAATTTGAAGGCGTGGCGGGCGCCGAGATCGATGTCGGCCGGCGACGCCACGTCCTCGTCCAGCTCCTGGAGCAGCGCGAGGAATGTCGCGCCGAGCAGCCGATCCGCGACGGTTTTGTCGCGTGCGGCCTCTGGCGGCGACGGGTCGCCGATCTCCCAGCGGCCGGCCTCTTCGCCGACGCGCACGACCGATTTGGCCGGCTCGTAGAACTTCCCGAGCGCCACGAGGTTCATCTGCGCGTGCAGCATCACCCGCGTTCCCACCAGGTTGATGACGACGAACGGCCCCGCCGCGGCGCCGAGAACGTCCGACGCCACCCGATCGACCTCGAATGGCGTGGCGATCCCGTCGTCATAAAGCCGCACCGCTTCGTTGATGTAGGGACAGAAGAACCGATTGAGCGCGAAGCCGCTGCGGTCGCGGCACGAGACCGGGATCTTCTTCGTCGACTCGCAGAAGGCGAGCGCCGCATCGATCGCCGACTTATGCGTCTTTTCGCCGCACACGACCTCCACGATCGGGTTCACCGCCGGCGGATTGAAATAATGCATGCCGAGAAAGCGCTCGGGCCGATCGACGGAGCGCGCCAGCGCGCTGACCTGCAGGCAGCTCGTGTTCGTCGCGATCAGGCAGTCGGGCCGGAGCTTCGGCACAAGTTGCTGATACAACGAGGCTTTGACCTCGAGCTGCTCGAACACCGCCTCGATGACCAGGTCGCAGTCGGCGAGCGCGCCGAGATCCGTGCCCCCCGTGAGGCGCGCGTTTGCCGCGGAAACCTCCGCCTCGCTCATGCGGCCGCGCTCGGCCTGGCGTTGGTAGAAAGCCCGCGCTTTCGCGAGCGCCCCATCGACCTGATCGGCGCCCGTATCGACGACGTGCACGGCGTAGCCATACTGCGCGATGTTGGTCGCAATCCCGGATCCCATGGTGCCCGCGCCAATCACGCCGACCTTTTTCACCGTCATTCTCGCCCCCTTCTGAAATGGTCCGTGGACGCCCCGCCGCGGCGACGTTTGCGTCCCCGCCGGCGCCGAACGGCTACCCCAGGCGTCGGCCCCGGTCAACGCCGTTGGCCGAAAGCTACTTGCAGTCGCTGCAGAATTGGCTATTCCTCTTGCAGCGTTCCGATCCTTTCCTAAATCGTAACCCGGGGAAGGGATTGCGCCCAGTCAGTCGTCTGGGATCGAAAGATAAGACTACAAAAAGGCGATCGGCATGATCGAGATCGACCACCTTTCGAAAACCTTCGGACCGATTACCGCCGTCGACGACATCAGCTTCAACGTAGCCAGGGGCGAAGTTCTTGGCTTCCTCGGCCCCAACGGCGCCGGCAAGTCGACGACCATGAAGATGATTACCGGCTTTCTGCCGCCGACATCCGGCACGGCGCGCGTCGCCGGCTTCGACGTGCGGCGCAATCCGCTCGACGTGAAGCGGCGCGTCGGCTACCTGCCCGAAGGCGCGCCCATGTGGCCCGACATGACGCCGCAAGCCTTTCTCGAATTCATCGCGCGCGTGCGCAACCTTTCCGGCGCCGACGCCGATCAGCGCATCGCCACGGCGGTCCGGAAGACGCAGCTTTCCGACGTGCTGAATCAGCCGATCGAAACGCTTTCGAAGGGCTTCAAGCGCCGCCTCGGCCTGGCCCAGGCGCTGCTGCACGATCCGGAGGTTCTGATCCTTGACGAGCCGACCGATGGTCTCGATCCCAACCAGAAGCACGAGGTACGCGAGCTCATCCGCAGCATGGCGGGGAGCAAGGCAATCGTCATCTCGACCCACATCCTCGAAGAGGTCGAAGCGGTCTGCAGCCGGGCCATCATCATCGCGCACGGCCGCATCGTCGCGGACGAGACGCCGGCCGGCCTCGCCGCGCGGTCCCACCGTCACAACGGCGTCTGGCTGACGACCAAGGCGCCGGACAAGGTGCGCGCGGCGCTGTCCGCCGTCGCCAACGTCGCGGAGATCAAGAGCGAAGGCGACGGCCGCCTGTTCGTAGAGGCGCAGAAGGGTGCGTCGATCATCGCACAGGTCAGCATGGCGTTGCGCGACATCGACGCCGACATCGAGCAGATCTCGGTCGAGCATGGCCGGCTCGACGAAGTTTTCCGCGAAATCACCACCCAGCAATCAGCTCATGCATAGCATCGCGACAGTGTTCCGGCGGGAAATGGCCAGCTATTTCGCGACCCCCGTCGCATATGTGTTCATCGTGATTTTCCTGGCGATGACCGGGGTCATGACCTTCTACGTGGGCAACTTCTTCGACCGCAATCAGGCCGATCTTGTCGCCTTCTTCAGCTTCCACCCGTGGCTCTACCTGTTCCTCATCCCGGCGCTCTCGATGCGGCTGTGGGCGGAGGAAAGGCGGACCGGGACGATCGAGCTGTCGATGACGCTGCCGCTGACGACGACGCAGATCGTCATCGGCAAGTTCTTGGCGGCCTGGGCGTTCACCGGCATCGCGCTGGCGCTCACCTTCCCGATCTGGCTGACGGTGAACTATCTCGGCGATCCCGACAACGGCGCTATTCTCGCCGCCTATCTGGGCAGCCTGCTGATGGCCGGCGGCTTCCTCGCCGTCGGATCCTTCGTCTCTGCGCTGACCAAGAACCAGGTCATCGCCTTCGTTCTGGCGGCCACCTTCTGCTTCCTCTTGGTCGCGATGGGCTCGACCATCGTCCTCAACGTCCTGGGCAACTCGGTGAGCGGTGATGTCGCCGATTTCTTCCGCTCCCTCAGCGTGATGAATCATTTCTCGGATATCTCCAAGGGCGTGGTCGATCTCAGGGACGCCGTCTATTTCGCGACGCTGATCGGCCTTTTCCTGTTTCTCAACGTGGTCGCCGTCGACCGCCTGAAAGCCGCTTGAGGGAGGTCGCGCATGCTTCGCTGGATATTGGATAAGAAGGGCGGCTGGATTGCGCTGACGCTGATTGCGGTGACGCTGTTCGTCGTCGCCAACGTCGCGGCCGGACGCATCGTCGGCATGCGCGCCGACCTGACGCAGGACAAGCTCTTCACGCTGTCGGACGGCACGCGCAACATTCTTCACAAGCTCCAGAAGCCCATCCAGCTTACGCTTTATTATTCGGAAGAGCTCGGCAAGGCAGCGCCCGTCTACGGCAATTACGCGCTTCGCGTGAAGGACATGCTGCGCGTGATCAAGGCGACCGCCGGCGACAAGGTCGAGCTGTCGATCAAGGACCCGAAGCCATTCTCCGAGATCGAGGACAAGGCGGTCGCGCTCGGCCTGCAGGGCGTGCCTGTCGATGAAGGCGGCACCAAGGTCTATTTCGGCCTCGCCGCCAAAGCCGGCAAGAAGGAGATCGTCATCCCGTTCTTCGACATCGAGCGGGAGAAGTTCCTCGAATACGACATCGCCAGCCTGCTCTACAACGTCGGGACCAAGAACAAGCCGGTCGTGGCGATCTACACCTCGCGGCCGATGTTCGGCGACATCCAGATGCAGCTGCGGGGTATGCCGTCCAAGCCCTGGGCAGTCATCCAGCAGCTGGAAGACCATGCGACGGTGAAGCAGCTGTACGATCTCAACGACATCTGGAAGATCAAGCCGAACGTCCTGATGCTCGTGCAGCCGGGCAAGCTCGAGCCCAAGGACTATTACAACATCGACCAGTACCTGCTGCGCGGCGGCAAGGCGATGATCTTCCTCGATCCCTATAACGAGACGGCCGCGCTGCGCCGGATGAGCCAGTTCCCGGAGCGCGTGACGTCGCGGATGGACAAGCTGCTCAACCATTGGGGCATCACGCTGGTCAAGGACCGCGTAGTCGGCGACCGGCGCTTTGCGCGGATGGTCAATGCCGGCGACGAGAAGAAGATCATCCCGGCGCCTTACCTGGCCTGGCTGTCGATACGCCATAACGGCCTGTCGCAGACCGATCCCATTACCTCGCAGATCAGCCAGCTCAACATGGAAAGCGCCGGCATCCTGGAGCAGACGAAGAAGGAGAGCTCGATCCGGTTCGAGCCGCTCGTCACGAGCACGCCGGACAGCGACCAGATCGACGTCAAGCTGCTCGACGGCGCGATGCCCCAGGTTCTGAAGATCCTGGAAAACTTCAAGCCGTCCGGTAAGCGGCAGGTCATCGCCGCGCGCATAAGCGGAACCATGAAGAGCATGTTCCCCGACGGCCCGCCGAAAGAGGAAGAGAAGAAGGACGAGGGCGCCGCCAAGGACAAGAACGCGAAGAAGGAAGAAGGATCGAAGAAGGAAGAGAAGCCGAGCGCATCGGCCGGCAAGACGTCCAAGCCGGCCGCCAAGCCCGAAGCCGAGGCGAAGCCCGGCGCCAAGGCCTCCGACCCGAAGGACAAGCCGAAGACGCTTGTGAAGGCCGACAAGGCGGCGCGCACGGTCGCCCAAGCGGAAAGCGCGGCCAAGAAGGAAGCGCCGGCCGCAAGCCCGAGCGCCGCGAAGCCAAGCGAGAAGACCGGCGAGGCCAAGCCCGCGGCGACGGAAAAGCCGGAGAAGGCGGCGGAGAAGAAGCCGGACGAGAAGGCGAAAACGCCTGAGAAGAAGGCCGAGGCGAAGCCGAAGGAGGAAGAGCCGAAAGCGCCGCCCTATGTCGCTGAATCCACCGCGCCGATGAACGTCATCCTGGTCGCGGACGCGGATTTCCTGGAGAACCGCTTCTGGGTCCAGACGCGCGAATTCTTCGGCCAGCAGGTGCAGGTGCCTTTCGCGAACAATTCCGACTTCGTCGTCAACGCGGTCGAGAATCTCGCCGGCGGCGAGGATCTGATCGGACTGCGCAGCCGCGGGACCGCGCAGCGGCCGTTCACGAAGATCGCACAGCTCAAGCTCGCCGCGGACCAGAAATACCGCGCGGAAGAGCAGCGGCTGCGCAAGAAGCTCGACGACGCCGAGAAGAAGCTCGCGGAGCTCGACAAGAAGAAGGCGCAAGGCGGCACGAACGAGGCGACCGTCAACAAGGCGGTGGAGACGACCGCGTCGAAATTCACCGAACAGGTTCTCAGCACGCGCAAGGCGTTGCGCAAAGTGCAGCTCGCATTGCGTGAGAATATCGAGAGCCTGGAATTCTGGCTGAAGTTCATCAACATCGCCCTGATCCCGATCCTGGTCGGCGTGCTGGCCGTGATCCTGGGGGCGGTGCGGATGCGCCGGCGTAAGCACCACGCGGATTCGCCCGCGGGCTGAGCCGGGTCGGGCGGAAACGCCGCAGCGAAGGAGCCAACGATGCGCGTCGCGAGCATGCTGGCGAGTGCCACGGAGATCGTCGCCGCGCTCGGCTTTCGCGACGCGTTGATCGCGCGCAGCCATGAATGCGATTTCCCGTCGGATGTCGATTCGCTGCCCTGCTGCACCGAGCCGAAAATCGAGTTGAATGGCACGTCGCGGGATATCGACGACCGGGTCAAGGCTGTCGTGCAGGAGGGGCTCTCCGTCTATCGCGTGGACGGCGACCGGCTGAAGGCGCTGCGGCCCGATATCATCGTGACGCAATCGCAATGCGAGGTCTGCGCCGTCAGCGAAAACGACCTGCGAGCGGCGGTCGCCGACTGGCTCGACGCGACGCCGACCATCGTGACCTTGAAGCCGGACGCGCTCGCAGACATCTGGACCGACATCCAGAACGTCGCGGACGCGCTGGGGGCGCCGGGTCGTGGCCGCGCGCTGATCGCGTCGATCAAGCAACGCATGGCCGATATCGAGTCAGCGGCCGGGGCGCTCGCCGAGCGCCCGACCGTCGCCTGCATCGAATGGATCGACCCATTGATGGCCGGCGGCAACTGGATGCCCGAGCTGGTCGCGATGGCCGGCGGCGTCAACCTGTTCGGCACGGCCGGCAAACATTCGCCCTGGATGACCTGGGAGGACCTGCGGCGCGAAGATCCGGAGATCATCGTCGTCATGCCGTGCGGCTTCGATATCGACCGGACGCGACGCGAGATGTCCGTGCTGACGGATCGGTCCGACTGGCCGCGGCTGCGCGCCGTACGCGCAGGGCGGGTCTATCTCACCGACGGCAACCAGTACTTCAATCGTCCCGGCCCGCGGATCGCCGACTCGCTCGAGATTCTCGCCGAGTTGCTGCACCCCGAGCGCTTCGCGTTTGGCCACGAGGGACGCGGCTGGGTTAAGCTCTAAACTGCTTTAAGCTACGGAGTCCGTAGCCGGCCGTAGCATGCGGCCGATGCGCCGAAGGTTCCCGTCGCCGCGTCATGAGGGAAATCGGAATGGACTCACTCGATCGACTCAACGGCGAAATGCTGCCCTTCGCCAGCCTGATCGGCGTGAAATTCGTTCATGCGGAGCCGACGCACGTGGTTGCCGAGCTCACCATTCGCGAAGAGCTTTGCACACGGCCGGCCGTGGCCCATGGCGGCGTCCTGATGGCCTTCGCGGACACATTGGGCGCGGCGGCGACCATCCTCAACCTGCCGGAGGGCGCGACCACGACGACGATCGAAAGCAAGACGAACTTCCTGGCGGCGGCGCCGGTCGGCACCCGAATCACGGGTGACGTCGTGCCGGTTAATCGCGGCAGGACAGCCATGGTCTGGCAGACCAGGATCTCGACCCAGGAGGGCCGCCTCGTGGCGGTCGTAACGCGGACGCAGCTCGTCCTACCCAAGCGGTCCTGAGCCGCGCCCCGCACCGGCGGAACTTCAGTCCTTGCGCAACAGGAAGACCGCCTGAACGCCCAGGAGATTGCCGATGCGGCCGGTGGCGCGCATCGGCAGGGGCCGCCCGCCGGCCGACAGCACGATCGCCTTCTCCACCGTCACCTTCATCTCGCGGCACAGCTCGAGAAAGTCGCGAATGGTGCAGAGATGGATATTCGGCGTGTCATACCAGTGATAGGGCAGGGTCTCGGTCTGCGGCATGCGCCCGGTCAGCAGCAGCCCGAGCCGCACGCGCCAGTGGCCGAAATTGGGCAGGGACAGGATCGCACGCCGGCCGATGCGCACGAGGTTCTCGACCACGCGGCGCGGCTGCCGGGTCGCCTGGAGCGTCTGGCTCAAGACGGCGTAATCGAAGGCGCCGTCGGGGTAATCGTCCAGGTCGGTGTCGGCGTCGCCTTGGATCACCGACAGCCCGTCGCTCACGCACTCGTTCACGCCGGCCATGCTCAGCTCGATGCCGCGCGCGTCGACCTGCTTGAACTCGCTGAGATAGCTGAGCAGCGCACCGTCGCCGCAGCCGATGTCGAGCACGCGCGTTCGCGGCTCGATCATGTCGGCGATGAACTGCAGGTCGACGCGGATATCGTTGCGTCCGGGTGACATCGAAACACTCATGCCGGGGCTCGCATCGCTATCGGCTCAGGCCACGGCGCTCGGCACAGCCGTTGAGGAAGCCGGTCAGCACCTTGTCGAGCTCCGGCTCCTCCAGCAGGAAGGCGTCGTGGCCCTGGTCGCTCTCGATCTCGACGAAGCTGACATTCGCGGCGACGGCATTCAGCGCGTGCACGATCGCGCGGTTCTCCGATGTCGGGAACAGCCAGTCGCTGGTGAAGGAGATGACGCAAAAGCGGGTCTCCGTGCCCTCGAAAGCTTCCGGCAAGGACCCACCATGCTCGGCCGCGAGGTCGAAGTAATCCATCGCGCGGGTGATGTAGAGATAGCTGTTGGCATCGAAGCGATCGACGAAGGTCGAGCCCTGGTGACGCAGATAGCTTTCCACCTGAAAATCCGCATCGAAGCCGAAGCTCAGCATGTCGCGGTCCTGCAGGCTGCGGCCGAACTTGCGATGCAGCGCGGCCTCCGACAGATACGTGATATGCGCCGTCATACGGGCCACGCCGAGACCGCGGCGCGGAATGACGCCGTGACGGATATAGTCGCCGCCGTGCCAATCCGGGTCCGCCATGATCGCCTGGCGGCCGACCTCGTTGAAG
>CAZPFL010000046.1:0-27199 GCA_964585785.1 uncultured Rhodospirillaceae bacterium | reverse complement strand
ACCTCGCCGGCCGAGTCTTTGACCTCCTTCATCACCGCCTTCAGCCGCTCCTCGAACTCGCCGCGGAACTTCGCGCCGGCGACCAGCGCGCCCAGGTCGAGGACCAGGAGCTTCTTGTCCTGCAGCCCTTCCGGCACGTCGCCGCGCGCGATGCGCTGCGCCAGCCCTTCGACGATGGCCGTCTTGCCGACGCCGGGCTCGCCGATCAGCACCGGATTGTTCTTGGTCCGGCGCGACAGGACCTGCATGGTCCGGCGGATCTCGTCGTCGCGGCCGATCACCGGATCGATCTTGCCGTCGATCGCCGCCTGGGTCAGATCGCGGGTGTATTTCTTCAGCGCGTCATACTGGTTTTCGGCGCTGGCGCTGTCGGCCGTGCGGCCCTTGCGAATATCGTTGATCGCCTTGTTGAGCCCCTGCGCGGTCACGCCCGCGTCGGCCAGGATCTTCGCCGTCGTCGTGCCCTGCGCGAGCGCAAGCGCCAGCAGCAGCCGCTCCGCGGTGACGTAGCTGTCGCCCGCGCGCTCCGCGATCTCTTCCGCCTGTTCGAATAGCCGCGCCGTCTCGGGCGCCAGATAGATCTGCCCCGCGCCGGGTCCTTCGACCTTGGCGATTTTCGCAAGCTCGGCCTCGACCGCTTTCAGAGCCTTCGCCGGGTCGCCGCCGGCCGCGCGAATCAGTCCAGCCGCAAGGCCTTCCTTGTCGTCGAGCAGGACCTTCAGAATATGTTCGGGCTGAAAACGCTGGTGACCGGAGCGCAGCGCCAAGGTCTGCGCAGATTGGATGAAACCCCGAGACCGCTCGGTATATTTCTCAAAGTTCATGGATCGACCCCTCCATCTGTCCCCCTTTTTCGAAGGCGGAACGCCAAAGGTTCTATAGACAATTTGTGGACCCGTGACGGCATCCACCTACCCTATATGGGCGCTCTCAGCCTTCCCGCAAGAGCCGGATGAGAGCCGTTTTTTCGGCCGCCGGGGGTTTGCTGCGGCGCAATAAAATGCTATGTTTATATGCTGCATTGCACAATTAAAGCTGGATCCAGCTTCGGCCGCATGCGACTTTGCCAATCTCTCAATTTGCCGTGGAAACGCGCCGAAAAGGCGCTTTCCGCCCTGTGGAGCAGGCTGCGGCCGGGGACCGATGCCGCCGATACCGACGCGGCGGCGGCGCTGCCGGAGTTGCCGGCGGAAAACGGGAAAGCGCCGCCGATCGGCCTCGCCCTGCAAGGCGGCGGCGCGCACGGAGCGTTCACCTGGGGCGTTCTCGACCGCCTGCTCGAGGCCGGGGCTTTCCGCTTCGAGGCGATCAGCGGCGCCAGCGCAGGCGCGCTCAACGCGGTCGTCATCGCGAACGGCCTGCTGGCGAAGGGCCCCGACGCCGCGCGCGAAGGGCTCGAGGCCTTCTGGCGCAGCGTCAGCGCCAAGGCAGCCATGATGCCCTACCATCCCACCTTGCTCGACCGGATGGTCAGCGGCTGGAACCAGGACGGAACCGGGCACCAGCTGAGCCTGGACATCGCCACCCGGCTGGTCTCGCCCTACCAGTTCAATCCGCTGGGGCATAATCCACTGCGACAAATTCTTGCGGAGAGCATCGATTTCGAGATGCTGCGGCGAAACCGCCGACTCAAGCTCTACATCGCGGCAACCGATATCAGCACGGGCCGCGCGAAGATCTTCCGCACCAGCCAGCTTTCCCCCGATGTTCTGGATGCCTCGACGGCGTTGCCGAGCATCCACCACGCGGTGGAGATCGACGGCGTGCATTACTGGGATGGCGGCTACAGCGCCAACCCGCCCTTGATCCCGCTGGTGGAAAAGGCGGGCTGCGGCGACATTCTGCTGATCCAGATCGAGCCGCCGCATGAGGACGGCCTGCCCGTCACCGCGACGGAGATCCGCACCCGGCTCGCACGCCTCACCTTCATGGCGCCGCTGAATCGCGAACTCGATGCGCTGCGCTGGGCCGAGAAGATGAACGGGCAATCGAAGAACGGTGCCGAGCCGTCGTCCTCGACGGTTCGCCTGCACCGCATCGACAGCGGCGACGCGCTGAGCCCGCTCGGTCAATTCAGCAAGCTCAATCCGGAATGGGGGCTGCTACAGCATATGCGCGACATCGGCCGCGAACAGGCGGACGCCTGGCTGTCGCGCAAGGCCGCCCAGGTCGGAGTCCGAACGACGTTTCGAGTCTGATCCGCGCAGACCCCAGAGGTTGCTGAGGCGCGGCTTCGATTTTCCGCGTTCTACGTCAGTCGTTGGATGCCGGCTTCCGGCGCCGGGTATCCTGGGTGTTCGGCCGCTGCTGGCCTTCGCCGTCGTCACCGCCGGCAATCTCGATCGCCGCGGGGCCGTCGGTCTCGGGAAGCTCGATCGTGGATTCGGGCACGAAGCCCGCTGTCACATGCTCTTCCCCATTCGCGCCATTTGGCCCGGGACGACCGTTATTGCCCTGCCCGGGATGGCGACGATGCTGATCGGGACCCTGCTGCCCGTTTCCGGGTTGGCGCAGCGCCCGCTCTTCCATATCGGCGGAGTAGATGCGGAAATAATGTTCGGCGTGCTGAAGGTAGTTTTCCGCTGCGACCCGGTCACCCGCGCCGGCGGCATCACGCGCCAAACCAAGATACTTCTCGTGAACCTGAAACGCGTTCCCGCGAATGCGCACGCTCGGTCCGTTGCTGTCGAAGAGTTGCTGACGATTGGAACCTCGTCGCCCACCATTGCGACCGCGCGTGCGTTTAGAGCCTTGGCCTTGTTTCATGTTTCCTGACACATCGAAGCTGGTTTCCGATTCCCGCCGGAACACCCTAATTCGTCATGCCGCATCCCGCGGCAGACCCCTTCCAGCGGGTCTCCCCAAAAGACGAGCTTTCGAAGATAAGCGCGACCTCGGACGATCCTCCCCATACCGGCAGGATGTTTTCAACGAGGCCTGAGCCCGAAATTAGACGGTTCACGCTTTGCTTCCAACCATTTTTTTTGGTTAACCCGCTTGTCCGCTCGAACAAATGACGCAGCGCGCCACCCCCTGGAGGTCGCGGCCGGGCTCGGCGACACGCAGGCCGGCGCGCCGAAACAGCGCTGCGGCGGCCTCCCATTGCCCGAAACCGACTTCCAGCACGGCCGTCCCGCTCGGGCGCAGCAGCCGCCGCATGTCCCCGGAAAGGCGCCGATAGGCGTCGAGGCCGTCGGCGCCGCCGTCGAGCGCCAGCCTGGGCTCGAACTGGGCCACCTCCCGCTGCAGCCGGGCGATCTCGTCGCGCGCCACATAGGGCGGGTTGGCCAGCACGAGGTCGAAGCCGCCCGAGAGCGCGGCCGCCCAGTCGCCGACGAGAAACCGCGCCCGGCGCCCCAGCCCCAGCCGCGCCGCATTGTCCTGCGCCACGATCGCCGCCGCGGGCGACAAATCGACCCCCAGCCCTTCCGCGGCCGGCAGCTCCGACAGGACGGCAAGCAGCAGGCACCCCGTGCCGGTCCCGAGGTCGATAACGGACAGCGCCTCATCGCGCCGGTCGGCCACGGCCGCGAGCGCCGCTTCGACCACGGCTTCGCTGTCGGGACGGGGATCCAACGTATCGGGCGTCACCCGGAAATCGAGGCTCCAGAACTCGCGGCGGCCGAGAATCTGCGCCATCGGGACGCCCCGGGCCCGCCGTTCCACCAGCCTGAGAAAACCCTCCCGGTCCGGCACCGGGCGCTCGGGATAGCCGGTGATCGCCGCGGGCTCGAGACCGAGCGCGTGCGCGAGAAGCAGGCGCGTCTCCCGGCGGGGCTGCTCGATGCCGGCCGCCTTCAGCCGGTCGGAAGCCCAGGCGACGCAGGCGGCGACGGTCGCTTCGTTCATTGCATCTCGGCCAGACGCGCCGCCCGATCCTCGGCGATCAAGGCGTCGATGACTTCGTCCAGCTCCTCGCCGTTGATGATTCGGTCGAGCTTGTGGAGCGTCAGGTTGATCCGGTGGTCGGTCACGCGCCCCTGAGGAAAGTTGTAGGTGCGAATGCGCTCCGATCGGTCTCCGCTGCCGACCTGGCTTTTGCGGTTCGCGGCCCGCGCGCTCTCCTGCTGCTCGCGCTCTATCTCGTAGAGCTTGGCGCGCAGGACCTTCATCGCCTGCGCGCGGTTCTTGTGCTGCGACTTATTGTCCTGGCAGGTGACCACGACGCCGGTCGGAAGATGTGTAATGCGCACGGCGCTTTCTGTCTTATTAACGTGCTGGCCGCCCGCGCCCTGCGCCCGATAGACGTCGACGCGAAGATCCTTGTCGTCGATGTGCACATCGACATCCTCGGCTTCGGGCAGCACCGCGACCGTCGCCGCCGAGGTATGGATGCGGCCGCTGGCCTCGGTCGCGGGCACGCGCTGCACGCGGTGAACGCCGGATTCGAACTTGAGCCGCGCGAACACGCCGGGTCCGTTGATCTCGGCGACCGCCTCCTTGTAGCCACCGAGCTCCGTCTCGTTGGTCTCGATCGGCTCGAAGGACCAGCCGTGATTTTCCGCGTACCGCTGATACATCCGGAACAGATCGGCAGCGAAAAGCGACGCCTCCTCGCCGCCCGTTCCCGCGCGCACTTCCAGGATGGCGCTGCGGTCATCGGCCGAATCTTTCGGCAAGAGCAGCAGCTGCAGCTCGCGCTCGCGCTCGGGAAGGGCATCCTCGAGCTCGCGAAGCTCGGTCTCGGCCATCGCCCGCATCTCCTTGTCGGACGACGCGTCGGCAATGATCTCCTCCAGACCGGCGATCTCCGTCCGGAGCGCGCGCACGTCTTTCGCCTTTTCCACGATCGGCGAGATCTCGGCGTATTCGCGCGACATCGCGGTGAAGTCGGCGGCGCTCACATTACCCGCGGACATCAACGCCGCCAGCTCTTCCTGCCGCGCAATCACCGCCGACATCTTTTCGGCAAGGCCTTTCACGCTAGTCTCGCTCCCTATCCGAAGATTTGCCGAACAAATGCCGGATCAACGCCTCCAGGCGCCCGGCGTCAGCCGCACCACGTCCCTCACCGGCGGAG
Organism: uncultured Rhodospirillaceae bacterium; assembly: GCA_964585785.1. Classification (GTDB taxonomy): domain Bacteria; phylum Pseudomonadota; class Alphaproteobacteria; order UBA8366; family UBA8366; genus WHUA01. The sequence goes on along the minus strand of CAZPFL010000046.1, from coordinate 22,179 downwards.
GCAATCTCCCGCATCGCCGTAATCGGGCGATGCAGCAGGCGGTTGACGAGCAGCCGCGTCGCCTGCGCCGCGTCGGCGCCCGGGTGGTCGACCAGCACCTGCTCGCGCGCCGCATCGAAATATTCACGCAGCGCGACCACCGCAGGGATGGCGCCCTTTTCGGCCTCCCGGCGATGCCAGGCGTCGAGCGCCTCGTCGACGATCCGCCACGCATCCGTCGCCGCTTCCTGCCGGCGGCTGCGGCCTTCCAGCGCCACCCGCTCCAGGTCGTCGAAGGCGTAGAGGAAGGCGCCGTCCGCGTTCTCGACAGCCCGGTCGACATCCGACGGCACCGCGACATCCAGCAGCAGCATGGGCTTCCGCCGCCGCGCCCGAAGCGCCGTCTCGATCATCGGCCGATCGATGATCACGCGCCCGGTTCCGGCCGCCGACACAACGATATCGGCCCCGGCCAGGGCATTGGCAAGGTCTCCGAACGGGACGAAGTGCATGCCGGCACGGCGCGCCGCCGCCTCCGTCCGCTGCATCGGGCCGGTGAGCGTGCTGTCGCGCAGGCCGGCCAGGCGCAGCTGCTCCTGGACGAGCTCGCCGATGTCGCCGAGGCCGATAATCAAGGCGCTGCAATCCGCCAGGTCGCCGTGCAGGTCAGCGGCCACTTGCGCCGCGACCGAGGCGATGGAAACCGGCCGGCGCGCGATGTCGGTCTCCGACCGGACGCGTTTGGCGACGTTGTAGGCCGCCTGCAGGATGGCATCGAGCTCGGGCCCGACCATGCCGCATTGTGTCGAGATACGGTGCGACGCGCGTACCTGTCCCAGCACCTGGGGCTCGCCGATCACCTGGCTGTCGAGCGACGAAGCAACGGCGAAGATGTGGCGCAGCGCGGCATCGTCAAACAGCGTATAGGACTGCTCGCCGATCTCTTCCGGCGCAACATTGCCGATCGAGGCGAATTCGCCGCGTACGACTGCCGCCGCGCTTTCAGCCGCATCGCCTATCGCCTGGATCTCGGTGCGGTCGCAGGTGGAGAGGATGAGCGCCTGCTCGATCCCGGCCGCGCGCAGCCGTTCGAGCGCATGCGGCAGCATTGCTTCATCGACGAACAGCTTGTCCCGAAGCAGCGCGGTGCTCGAACGATGGTTCGAGCCAACGACGAAGACCCTGGCTGCGGCGCGCGGTGACATGGCCATGCTACCGATACTGCGCGAGGTATTCCTCCAACGACGTCAGGGCTACCTCGTCCTGCGTGCCCGTATCCATGTTGCGAACCGTCGCGACGCCGCGCGCCAACTCGTCTTCGCCGACCAGTACCGATGCTGCCGCGCCAACGCGGTTCGCGCGCTTCATGCGGCGGCTCATGTTGCCGGAATAGGCGAGGTCGACGCGCAGCCCGGCGCCGCGCAGACGCTCGGCGAGCTTGAACGCTTCCGTCTCCGCGGCCGCGCCGACCGGCACCAGCGCGACAGGCCGGCGGAAAGCGGGCGCGGCGCCGCACAGCATCGCCAGCCGCTCGACCCCGGCGGCCCAGCCGACGCCCGGCGTATCGGCGCCGCCCATCATCTTGATCAGGCCATCGTAGCGCCCGCCGGCGAGCACGGTGCCCTGCGCGCCGAGCGCGGTCGTCGTGAACTCGAACGCGGTGTGGCTGTAGTAGTCGAGCCCCCGCACCAGCCGCGGATTGAGCTGGTAGCCGATGCCGAGCGCGGTGAGCCCCTCTTTGACCCGCTCGAAGAAATCGACGCTCGCGGCGTTCAGGTAGTCGGCGAAGAGCGGCGCGTCGGCGACGATGCGCCGGTCGCCCTCGTCCTTCGAATCCAGGATGCGCAGCGGATTGCGCGTGAGCCGGGCGCGGCTGTCCTCGGACAAGGCGTCGACATGCCGGCTGAAATAATCGACCAGGACGCCGCGATAGGCCTCGCGGCTTTCCGGATCGCCCAGCGTATTGATCTCCAGCACCGTCTTGTCGAGCACGCCCAGCCCGTCGAGCACGCGCACGCCGGCCGCGATCACCTCGACATCCGCCTGCGGCTGGGCCAGCCCGATCAGCTCGACCCCGACCTGATGGAACTGGCGCTGGCGCCCCTTCTGCGGCCGCTCGTGGCGAAACATCGGCCCGGCGTAGAAAAAGCGGACCGGCACCTGCTGGGCCAGCCCCTCGGAAATGAAGCAGCGCGCGACACCGGCCGTGTTCTCCGGCCGGAGCGTGATCACGTCGCCACCCTTGTCGGAGAAGCTGTACATCTCCTTGGTGACGATGTCGGAAGCTTCGCCGAGCGTCCGCTCGAAGACCTGGCTGAACTCGAAGATCGGCGTCGCGATCTCGTCATAGCCGTAGAGCTCGACCGCCTGCCGCGCCGTCTCGATCACGCGCCGATGCGACCGCATCTCCTCGGGAAGGAGATCATGCGTTCCGCGAACAGGCTGAAGCGAGGCCATTTTCTTCATCAACAATCGGTTACAGGGTCGGCGAGCGGGAAATTAGCAGCCTTGGCATGGGGAACAACAGAAATTGCGCATCCCAGGGGCTGAGATAGGCCGATTTCAGCGATTTTCGCCTGCCGCGACCAAATAACCGGCCGGCGTGATGCCGGCCTATTGCGGCGGGGACGCGGCAGGCCGGCTGCCGTCGCCGGCGGCCGTCGCCTTACCCGCCTTGAGTGCCGTTGGATCGAGGGTGACATTCCGGCGCACGGCGCCAAGCGGGCCCAGCGCCGGCACATCCTGGCCATCCACGTCGATGCGCAGACCGCCGGCATTGCCGGTTAGCAGCGTCAGCCCGGGCCGGTCGGGAACCCGATAGCTGTCCCCTTTGAACAGGACCCGGGTCAGCAGCAGCTCGTCGGTCTTGGTGTCGCGGATCTCGACCCAGCTGTCCGCCGCCGCGTAGATGATGATGCGGGCGTTGGCATTCTCCTCGCCATAGACCTTGGCGGGCCCGTGGTCGGCGTCCGCCGGTGCGGCGGGCGCCGTCGAATCCGTCGATGCCGTGCCGGCCTGCGTTCCATCTTCCCGCGACGCGAGCTGGTCGGAGGGTACCGTCGTCGGCGCCGGGGGCACATCGGACTCGGACGAATCGGTATCGGCGTTCGCCGTCGCGGCGGTGTCCTTGGAGGGCTCAGTGCCGGAGGCGACCGGCGGGGTCGCTGCGGGAGCCGAGCTCGGCTTCGCCGGCGCGGAGGCCGCCGGGCTGCTGTCGGCGCTCGCGGTCGCTGCTTTCGGCGCCGCAGGCGCCGGCGTGGCGTCGGTCGCGGCGGCTTTCTTCTCCGGGCTCGGCACCGGCGTTTTCTGCTCCGTCACCGGACCTGCGGTCTCGGCAATGGTCCCGACGGGAGCCGGCGCCTCCGAAATGGAGCCCGCAGCCTGCGGCGTCATGCCGGGGGCAGTCGATTTGCCCTTAATGATATCGCTGATTCGGTTCGGCAGCTGTGGCACGATTTCCGCCACCTGCTCGTTGCGCGAGGACAGATAGATCCAGGCGCCGTAAACGAAGGCCGCAAGCACAACGGCGACGACCAAGACGGCGCCGCTCGGAATCTTGCCCTCCGGCAGCGGCGCCGGAAAGTGCAGGTCGGCGCGCGTGTGCAGCCCCGCCGCTTCCGCCTTGAAACGCTGGACCAGCTTGTCGCTTTCCAGGCCGAGATGGTCGGCGTAGGTGCGCACGAAGCCGATGGCGTAGGTCGGCCCGGGCAGCTCGTCGGGCCGCCCGTCCTCGATCGCCTTGAGGTATGGATACCGGATCCGGAGAATCTGGGCGACGTAGCGCAGGTCTTCGCCGCGTTCCTCGCGGCGCGTCCGCAGCATCGCGCCGACGGTTTGATAATTGGCGTCCACCGGCCGAGTCGGCTCGTCGCCGTCCTCGCGCGCATCTTCATGCGCGTCGCCGTCAAGCTTCCACAGGTTCTTCACCATCCGCGCAACGGCCCCCCATTAACGAACCCACCCCCGAATCGGGCAAACTGCCACTAGCACTCGTCTGCCCCGAACTAAACTGGCGCGAAGTATAGTACAGCGTGTCGCCGCCATGCAGCTTTCTTTGCATATAGTCCCGGCCGCGAAAGGCTAGGACATAAATCGTACCAATCAGTTAATTTCGCCTCGCGGGCCCGTCTATACCGAAATTCCCTCGGCCGCCGCGAAATCGGCCAAGGCGTTGCGAACCGTGTGGTCCGGGGCGCCGACCAGGCTCGCCAGATGCGCCTTCAGCCGCCCGGCGTCGAGCTTCTGCACCATGTGGCGGATCGCGCCGATGGCGCCCGGCGGCATGGACAGGCTGCGGAAGCCGAGGCCGATCAGGGTCATGGCCTCGAGCGGCTGCCCCGCCATTTCGCCGCACAGGCCGACCGGCACCGTGGCCGAGTCGCACGCCGCCGCGACATCGCCCAGGAAGCGCAGCACCGCCGGGCTGAGCACGTCGTAGCGGTCGCTGACCCGGGGGTTGCCACGGTCGCAGGCGAACAGGAACTGCACGAGGTCGTTCGACCCGACCGACAGGAAGTCGACCCGCTGCAGGATCTGCGGCAGCTGGAAATAAAGCGAGGGCACCTCCAGCATGGCGCCGACCTTAACCGCGCTCGGCGGCGGATGCCCGCGATGGGTCGCGCGCTCGATCTCGTATTCCAGCATCGCGCGCGCGGCCTCGAATTCGGCGACTTCCGCGACCAGGGGGAACATGACCCGCAGCTCCTGGCCGGCGGCGGCGCGCAGCAAGGCGCGGATCTGCAGGCGCAGGATCGCCGGACGGTCGAGCGCGATGCGCAGCGCACGCCAGCCCATGGCCGGGTTCTCGTCCTCCGTCGTCCGGAGATAGGGCAACAGCTTGTCGCCCCCGATGTCGAGCGTCCGGAACACCACCGGCCGTCCCGCCGCCTTCTTGTAAACTTCGCGATAGAGCTCGGTCTGCGTGCCGAGCCTGGGAAACTGCTCGCGGATCATGAAGGGGATCTCGGTCCGGTAGAGGCCCACGCCCTCCGCGCCGCTTTCGTGCAGGTGGTCGAGGTCGATGACGAGCCCCGCATTGATCAGCAGCGAGATCGGCGCGCCGTCCGCGGTGACCGCCGGCAGCGCTCGCGAGGCCGCATACTCCGCGCGTTTGCGGTCGCGGAAGGCGACGCTCTCGGTGAAGCGCTTCTTGAAGTCCTCGCCGGGGCGGACATAGGCCACGCCGTTGTCGCCGTCGACAAAGACGGGATCGTTCGGCTCGACCTTGCCGATCACGCCGCGCACATTGCCGATGACCGGTATGTCGAGCGACTTGGCGACGATCGCGACATGCGAGGCGGCCGTGCCTTCGTCGAGAATGAGGGCACGCAACCGCGTCCTGTCGTAGTCGAGCAGCTCGACCGGGCCCATCGAGCGCGCGATCAGCACGACATCCGCCGGCAGGCTTTGCTGGCTGCTCTCCATACCCTTGCTGCCGGTCAGATGCTGCAGCATGCGATAGCCCAGATCATCGAGGTCGAGCAGCCGGTCCCGGATGTAGGGATCGGTCACCTGGCCCATGCGCGCCCGTGTGTCGTTCTGCACCTTGGCGACCGCCGCCTCCGCCGTCAGGCCGCTCTGCACCGCCTCGCGGACCCGCCGGATCCAGCCGTGGTCGCCCGCGATCATGCGGAAGGCGCGCAGGATATCGAGCGATTCGCCGCCGAGATCGCCCTGCCCGTCGTCCGACAGCTTCTGCTCCATGCTGTCCAGCGCCACATGCATGGCGCGTAGCGCATCGTCGACGCGCGCCAGCTCGGTCTCGACGTCTTCGGCGATGGTCTGCGATATCGGCGCGCCGCGCTCGTGCAGCACCGCGAAGCCGGTGGCGAGACCGCGGTTGATCTTCGTCCCTTCCAGCCGCATCGGCTCGGACGAGGTCATGCCCATGGCTTCGTCCGGTAGCTTGAGATCGCCGCCGGCGACATGCTCGGCGACCACCATGGCAACCGTTTCCAGCGTCTCGATCTCTTCCTCGGTGTAGTTGCGCTGGGTCTGGTTCTGCACCGTCAGCACGCCCAGCACCCGGCCACTGCGCAGCACGGGCACGCCGAGGAAGGAGTGGTAGATCTCCTCGCCGGTCTCCGGGCGGTAGGCGAACTGGGGATGCGACTGCGCATCGGCCAGCGCCAGCGGCGTCGCATGCGCGGCGATGTTGCCGACCAGGCCCTCGCCGATCTGCAGCCGGGTGCGGAACACCGCGTCCTTGCGCAGCCCCTCCGTGCTGTAGAGCACCAGCGTCTCGCCGCGCATGACGTAGACCGAGCAGACCTCCGCCACCATGCCGCGCGCGATGAGCTGCGCGATGCGGTCGAGGCGCTCATGCGCATTGCCGCCGCGCGCCATGGCGTCGCGCAGCCGGCGCAGCAATTGTCGCGACCCGACCCAGTGTGCGTCGTCGGTCATTCGCCAATCCGTCCGTCAATTAACGTCGTAGCAGGTCCGCCCGCCAGCCGCGGAACCGCCGGTTCAATCCGTATCCAGCCCATAGGCGGTGTGCAATGCACGGAGCGCCAGCTCGGTATACTCCTCGGCGATCAGCACGCTGATCTTGATCTCCGATGTCGAGATGACCTGGATATTTATACCCTTCTCCGCCAGCGTCCGGAACATCGTCTGCGCGACGCCGGCGTGGCTTCGCATGCCAACGCCGATGACCGAGACCTTGACGACATTCTGGTCGGTCTTGATCGCCTTGATGCCGACGGCCGACTGAATACGGTTCAGGATCTCCATCGCGCGCTCGAAATCCGCCTTGCCGACGGTGAAGGTCATGTCGGTGCTCTTGCCGTCCGCGGAGGTGGACTGCACGATCATGTCGACATTCACGCTGGCCTCGGCGAGCGGTCCGAAGATGCTCGCCGCCACGCCCGGACGGTCCGATACGCCAAGCAGCGAGATCTTGCCCTCGTCCCTGCTGTACGCAATTCCGCTGACTACCTGATGTTCCACGATCTCGTCCTCATCCACGACCAGGGTGCCGGGGGTGTCCGCGAAGCTCGACAGCACCTGGACACGAACCCCCATTTTCATCGCCAGTTCCACCGACCGCGTCTGCAGCACCTTGGCACCCTGGGACGCCATCTCCAGCATCTCTTCATAGGTGATGCGGTCGAGCTTGCGCGCTCGCGAGACGATGCGCGGGTCCATCGTATAGACGCCGTCGACATCGGTATAAATGTCGCAACGGTCGGCCTGGAGCGCGGCGGCCAGCGCGACCGCGCTCGTGTCGGAGCCGCCGCGGCCCAGCGTCGTGATCCGGCCGTCCGGGGCCAGCCCCTGGAACCCGGCGACGACCGCGACCTGGCCTTCGCCGAAGCGGCGGATCATCTCCTGGGTCTCGATCAACTGGATGCGGGCCTTGCCGTGCACGTCATCGGTCATGACCGGCAGCTGCCAGCCGAGCCAGGACCGCGCCGATACACCTATCGATTGCAGCGCCAGCGCCATCAGGCCGCAGCTCACCTGCTCGCCCGCGGACACGACGACGTCGTATTCCCGGGCATCGTGCAGCTTGCTGATATCCGTGACCAGGGCGACCAGCCGGTTGGTCTCGCCGGCCATCGCGGAGACCGCGACGGCCACCTCGTTGCCGCGATCGACCTCGGCCTTCACGCGCGCCGCGGCATTGCGGATCCGATCGAGGCCAGCCACCGAAGTGCCCCCGAACTTCATTACGATACGTGCCATTTTCGGATCCCACTCGGACGTTTCGCGCGTCCAATCCATCACTTACGGTTGCCCTGCCGCGGCGGCGTATCCATACTCTGGGACATCGGGCCATGCAAGGGCTCGGCCACGGTATCAGCCAGACGTGACCCATGAAGGACAAGCAGACGCCGCAGGCGCTCGACCGCACCATTGACGAAGGCGAGATCGCCAAATTCGCCGCGATGGCCGAGGAATGGTGGGACGCGGACGGGAAATTCCGGCCGCTCCACCGCTTCAACCCGGTGCGGATTACATTCCTGCGTGACCGCATCGCCGCCCGGTTCGGCCGCGACGTCCGGGCCGATCGGCCCTTCGCGGGCTTGTCCATCCTCGACGTGGGCTGCGGTGGCGGCCTGCTGTGCGAGCCGATGGCCCGGCTGGGCGCCGCGGTGACGGGCATCGACGCCACCGAGCGCAATGTCGAGATCGCGCGCGCGCATGCCCGGGCGATGGACCTCGACATCGACTATCGCTTCGCCGCGGCGGCCGACCTCGCCGCGGCCGGTCAGACCTTCGACGTCGTGCTCAACATGGAGGTCATCGAGCATGTCGCCGACCGGGACGCCTTTCTCGCCGACTGCGCGCAGCTCGTCCGGCCGGGCGGCCTGATGTTCCTGGCCACGCTGAACCGGACGACCAAGGCCTATCTGCTGGGCATCGTCGGCGCGGAATACGTGCTGCGCTGGCTACCGCGCGGCACGCATGAGTGGCGCCGCTTCGTCAGGCCGTCCGAGATGGCGGCCTCGCTGCGGCATGCGGGCATGACGCTCACCGAGCTGACCGGCGTCGCCTACGAGCCGTTGAAGGACGCGTGGAAACTTGCGCCGCACGACCTCGACGTCAATTATATCGCGGTGGCGGAGAAACCCGCGGCCTGAGCCCCGCCCGTCCGCGCGTCCGCCGCGACGACAACGGACAATCACCAGGCACAAACGAATGGGGGATGCGCCGCGATGCCGCAGGACCGTCCGAACAGTTACCGCCTTGCGATCCTCGACGACTACCAGAAGATCGCTCTCGAGTCCGCCGACTGGGAAAGCCTGCCGTCGAGCGTCACCGTCGATGTCTTCCACGAAAACCTCAAGGACCGGGAGGCGCTGGTCGAGCGGCTCGCGCCCTATGACATCCTGGTCATCATGCGAGAGCGCACGCCTTTCCCGCGGGCGCTGATCGAACGGCTGCCGAACCTGAAGCTGCTCATCACCACGAGCCGCCGCAACCGCTCGATCGACCTTGCCGCCTGCGCCGACCGCGGCGTCGTCGTCTGCCGGACCGAAGGCGGCCATACGCCGACGGCGGAGCTGACCTGGGGGCTGATCCTGGCGCTGGCGAAGCGCATTCCGGAAGAAGACCGGGCGACCCGCGAGGGCCAGTGGGGCGTACGCGTCGGGATCGCCCTGGCCGGACGGACGCTCGGCGTCGTCGGCCTCGGCAAGCTGGGATCAGCCGTGGCGAAGATCGGCAAGCTGTTCGACATGCGCGTGATTGCCTGGAGCCAGAACCTGACCGACGAACGCGCGCGGGAGGTCGGGGTCGAGCGGGTCGACAAGGACACGCTGTTCCGCGAGGCCGACTTCGTCACCGTCCACCTTGTGCTGAGCGACCGCACCCGCGGCATCGTCGGCGCGAACGACCTGGCGAAGATGAAGCCGACCGCCTTTCTCATCAACACGGCGCGGGGTCCCATCGTGGACGAGGACGCGCTTGTCGCGGCGGTGACCGAAGGCCGGATCGCCGGCGCCGGGCTCGACGTCTACGGCATCGAGCCGTTGCCGAAGGACCATCCGATCCGTTCGCTGCCGAACAGCGTGATCCTGCCGCATCTCGGCGGCTTCGTGGAAGAGAATTACAAGCTCTGGTACGGCGGCGCGCTCGACGACGTGAAGGCGTGGCTCGACGGCAAGCCGATCTACGTTCTGGAGCCCGAACCCGGCCAGTAGGCCGATTTCTCGGCTGCCGGATTTCCGCCTAAACTCGCACGGCACGAGGCGCCGCATCCCGCGCGCCTTTCCGCCCGCAACCGTTGAGAGGACGTTCCGGATGGCCGCGCCCCGCTTCATGTTCCGCAACGGCGAGATCGTTCCTTTCGAAGACGGCACGATTCATATCGCCGCGCCGGCCGTGAAATACGGCATCGGCGTCTTCGAAGGCGTACGCGGCTACTGGAACGACGTCGACAACCAGCTCTACGTCTTCCGTCTGCGCGAACATATGGAACGGCTGAAGCAGTCGATGAAGCTGCTGCGGCTCGAGGATGCCTACGCGGTCGAAGACCTGATGGACGGTATGGTGCGCATGATCCGCGCCAACGAATTCCGCACCACGATCCAGATGCGCGTCGTCGCGCTACTCGACGGAGTCTCCACGCTGCGCCCCGCCATGGGGCCGGTGATGCTGTGCATGCACGGTTCGCCGAAGGAGCCGCACGATTTCCTGGAGACCGGTCTCAAGGCCGGCACAAGCTCCTGGATCCGGCCGAGCGACAATTCGCTGCCGGTCCGCGTCAAGTGCAACGCCAACTACGTCAACGCGCGGCTCGCCGAGCTGGAGGCGAAGGCAGGCGGCTTCGACCGCGCCGTCCTGCTGAACGCCCGCGGCAAGGTCGCGGAGGGCCCGGCGGCGACGATGTTCATCGTCCGCAAGGGACAGCCGCTGACGCCCGGCGTGACCAGCGACATCCTCGAAAGCATCACGCGCGACACGCTGATCCACATCCTGAAGGAAGAGTTCGACCTGGCAACGGTCCAGCGCGACATCGACCGCAGCGAGATTTATACCGCCGACGAGGCGTTCCTGTGCGGCACGCTGGCCGAAGTTTCGCCGATCGTCAGCCTGGACGGCATCCCGATCGGCGACGGCGCGGTCGGCCCGATCACCCGCGCATTGCAGGAACGCTATCGCGACATTGTCTACGGCCGGTCCAACACGCACCCGGAATGGCGCACGCCGGTATACGCCGGATAGCGCCGGATCACCGACGGCTCATCAGCCCCGACGGCGTCGCCGTGTAACCCGTCAGCGTTCGCTCGGCGTGATGCAGCCGCCAGGACAGCATCTTGCGCGCGTAGTCGAGCATGACCGGCGCCAGGCCCGGATCGTCGGCCCGGTTGCGGAACTGGCCCGGATCTTCCTCAAGGTCGAAGAACAGCGGCGGCAGCGCGTCGAAATGCACGTATTTGAACTTTTCGTCACGGATGACGGCGAGGCTGCATTGGTCGATCGACAGGCCGAAGGGCGCCGGGCTGTCCGCGGTGTCGTAAGTCGGACGGAAATCAAACTCGTAATGCACCTCGGTGCGCCAGGACGCCGGCGCCTCGCCGCGCGTGAACGGCAGCAGCGACCGGCCGTCGCAGGCGCGCGGCGAGTCCTGGCCCATCCAATCGAGGATCGTCGGCATGATGTCTATCGTCTCGGTAAAACGGTCGACGATGGTGCCGCGTGTCGCGTCGGCTTCCGCGCGGGGATCGCGGATGATTAGCGGGATGTGGAAGGAATCGTCGAAATAGCCGATCTTGCCCAGGAGATAGTGGTTGCCGAGCTGCTCGGCGTGATCCGAGGTGAAGATGATCAGCGTCTTGTCGTACTGCCCGCTTTCCTTGAGGTAGGCAACGACCCGGCCGATCGCGTCATCCACTTCGCTCATCAGCCCGTAATAGGCGGCGCGCATCACACGCACCTCCTGCTCGCCCATCTCGCTGCCCAGACCGGTACCGTCCTGGAAGAAGCGCCGCTGCTTCACGCGACGGATGTAATGGTCGAGCAGCGGATGCTGCGCCGCCTCCTGCTCGCGGGTCTCGGCGCGGACCGGCGCCGGCACCTCGTCCGGATGGTAGTGCTCGTTATAGGGCGCCGGCGCAATGAAGGGCGGGTGCGGCCGGAAATAGCCGAGGTGCAGAAACCAGGGCTGCTTCTCGGCGCCGCGGAGATAGGCGAGGCCGTGCTCCGTCGTCCAGGTCGTGTCCGACAGCGCCTGCGGAACGCGCGAAGGCGCGCGCGTGGCGCCGCCCGGCGTCTCGTAGCCCTCGGCGGGCAGCCAGATGTCTTCCGGGTTCTCGGGAACCGGATGCCCGGCTTGGCGCAGCCAGTTGTAGTAGGGCCGCCGCGCGGGATCCATCGGCGCGATCGGCGTCCAGCCCGCCATCAGGGCGCCGCGGAAACGGTAGCGCGGATCGTCGGGCGAGGTCGTACGCGGGTCGGGCGCGGTGGTGGTGTAGCCGACGAGCGCCGGGTCGTAGCCTGCCTTGCGCGCCTCGTCCGCCACGCTCTTGTGCCTCGCGTCCATCGGCACGCCGTTCTGCACCACCCGGTGGTTCATCATGTAGAGCCCGGTCAGCAGCGACGCGCGCGCCGGCCCACAGGGCGCGCACTGGGTGTAGTGGTTGCGGAAGGTGACGCTGTCCTTGCACAGCGAGTCGATTGCCGGAGTCCGGATGCAGGGATGGCCGAGGCAGGGCAGCGTGTCGCCCCGCCATTGATCCACGACGATCAGCAGGACGTTCTTGATGTCGGCCATGGTCATGAACCTCGTCTTTTGGCGCTGGGGACGGACAGGCGCTCGATGGTAACGGCAATCGCGCCCGACGCGAAGGCAGCAGCGTACGACTTCCGCGCAGCCTACTGCGAAATGATGACAGCCGCGTGTCGGCAACCGCCGACCACGGGCTCAATCCGTTGCCTTGCCGATAACGCGGGAGGGAGCGTCAGCTATTGGTGCGGGACGGCCAGGGGATGCGGCCGAACTCGATGCCTTCGTCCTTCAGCGCGTCGGCTTCCTGATCGGTCGCTTCGCCGTAGATGCCGCGTTCCTCGGCTTCCTTGTAATGGATCTTGCGGGCTTCCTCGGCGAAATTCGGGCCGACGTAATCGCAGTTCTTCTCGATCTCGGTGCGGAGCTTGTTCAGGGTCTCACGGAACGCGGCCGCCTGCTTCGCCGTGTCGCCCGGCGCCTTGCGGGAAACGCCCGAGGCGATGTTGGGCGCCATCGGCGCCTTCTCGGTCTTGCTGTCGCCGCAGACGGGGCACAACACCTTCCCCTGCTTGGCCTGACGGTCATAGGTCTTGCCGTCCTTGAACCAGGCTTCGAAGACGTGGTCTTTACCGCATCTGAGATTGAACGAAATCATGGCCGTTAACTATCCATAACCCGATCAAAAATGGCAATCTTGCTGCCTCTATATTTTGGTTCGTCACGGTAGCCGCGCAAGGGCCGGGAAGGCAAGAAATGATCCAGGACGATCCCCGCCACAGGACGCCGATCGGCGCCTCTCCCTGGGTCGAGCGCTTCGCAGGCCTGGTCCCGCCCGCGGGATCGGTCGCCGACATCGCCTGCGGCGGCGGCCGGCACGGCCGGCTCTTCCTCGACCGGGGCCATTCCGTCCTCTTCGCCGATCGGGACGTTGCCGGGGTCGCCGACCTTGCCGGGCGCCCGGAGATGGAGATCCTCCAGGCCGATTTCGAAGGCGGCGCCCCCTGGCCGCTCGCCGGGCGGCACTTCGCCGGCGTTGTCGTGACCAACTACCTCTGGCGGCCGATCCTGCCTCGGATCATCGAGCTGGTCGGGCCGGGCGGGGTCCTGCTCTACGAGACCTTCGCCCGCGGCAACGAGGCCTTCGGCCGGCCGAGCAACCCGGACTTCCTGCTCAAGCCCGGCGAATTGTTCGAGGCGGTGCGCGGAAAGCTGGTGGTGCTCGCCTACGCGCAGCGCGTCGTCGATGCGCCGCGGCCGGCGGTGATCCAGCATATCGCCGCACAACGGGCCGGCGGCGCGACGGCCTGAGGTCAGGCGGCGTCGTCGGAGGCGAGCCGTGCGCCGGCCATGTCGGGCGCCGGGTAGCTGCGGTCGTGGGTGAGCGACGGGATCATCGAGCGCGCCTTGTCGACGGCGGCGAAATCCAGCTCCGCGAGGACGACGCCCGGCTCCTCGCCGCCGTCGGCGATCACCTCGCCCCACGGACCGACGACGAGCGAATGCCCGTAGGATTTGCGGCCGTCCTCATGGTCGCCGCACTGCGCCGCCGCGATCACGAAGCAGCCGGTCTCGATCGCCCGCGCGCGCAGGAGAATATGCCAATGCGCCTCGCCGGTGCGCCGCGTGAAGGCGGACGGGACGGCGATCATCCGCGCGCCCGCATGGGCGACGCTGCGGTAGAGATACGGGAAGCGCACGTCGTAGCAGATGGTCATGCCGAGCGTGCCCCAGGGCGTCGGCGCGACCACGGCGCGGTCACCCGGCCGGTAGGTGCGCGACTCGCGAAAGGTCTCGCCATTCGCCAGGTTCACGTCGAACATGTGCAGCTTGTCGTAGGTCGCGACGACCTGGCCCGCGGAGTCGATCAGGTAGGACCGGTTGGCGAGCCGCGCGTCGTCCGGCAGCTTGATGGCGAGCGAGCCGACCAAAAGCCAGACCTTCAATTCGTCGGCCAGCGCGCGATAGGCCGCCAGCGCCGGCTCTTCTTCCTCGAAGCGCACGGTCGCGAGCGCCAGCTCGCTGCGGCGCTGGCAGAGGTTCACGACCTCGGGCATCGTAATGAGCTGCGCGCCCTTGGCATGCGCCTCGCGGATGAGCGCGGTCGAAATGTCGATATTTTCCTCGATCTTGGTCGTCGAGGTCAGCTGGACACAAGCGACACTCAGCTTATCCGGCATGTTATCTCTCCAGTAACGGGTCGAGCTTTCCCGCCCCATCGAGGGCGTGCAGCTCGTCGCATCCCCCGATATGGCGGTCGTCGATGAAGATCTGCGGCACGGTCGACCGGCCGCCCGCGCGCTCCACCATCTCGCGCTTCTTGGCCGGGTCCATCATGACATCATATTCCTCGAAGGCCACCCCCTTCGAATCGAGCAGGCGCTTGGCCCGAAAGCAATATCCGCAAAAGGGGCTGGTATAGATCTCGACCTTCGCCATCGGGGGTTCCCGCCGTTTCCAGAGACGAGGCATTAGATATGGCGGATCAAGCGATTGGCAAATCCTTTCGGCGAAAAAATCCGGCCCTCGGCACTACTGGGCGCGCACGACCCGGGCCAGCGTCAGCACGTCGACCCCAGCCGCGCCGTGCCGGCGCAGCACCCGGGCGCATTCCTCGACCGTGGCGCCCGTGGTCAGCACGTCATCGACCAGCAAAACCCGCTTTCCCCGCAGGGCCTCTGCCCAGCGCGGCCGGAGCGCGAAGGCGCCCTGGACGTTGCGCCGGCGGGCCGGCGGCGACAAGCGTCCCTGCTGGGGCGTGTGGCGGCGGCGGCGCAGGAGATCGACCGCCAGCCGACCCTTGGCCGCGCCCGCGACCGCTTTCGCCAGCAGCGCCGACTGGTTGTAGCGCCGGATGAGCAAACGCCAGCGGTGCAGCGGCACGGGGGCGATCAAATCGGCGTCAGCCAGCAGCGCCGCTCCCGCCCGCGCCAGCCAGCGGCCGTAATAGGGCGCGGCATGCGTCTCGTCGGCATGCTTGAAGCCGAGAACGAGCGCGCGGCTGCCGTCATCGTAGCGGAAGACCGCGCGCGCCCGGTCGAAGGCGGGGTGCGCCCGCGTGCAGGCGACGCAGAGCGTTCCTTCGGGCGCGGCGTAGGGAAACGGGAAACCGCAGCAGGCGCAGCATGGCGGCGACAACAGCGTGAGGTCCTTCCAGCAGCCGGCGCAAAGGGTGCCCAGATCCTCGACGACCGTTCCGCAGGCGAGGCAGCGCGGCGGCAGCACGGCGTTGAGCGCCGCGCGCAGGGCGACCGTGCCGACCCGTCCGAATGCCTGCATCGCGCCGCCGCCTCCTGCCGTTGCCTGTACAGCTCCCCGCGTAACTCTAAAAAGCCGGGTCGCGAGGAACAACCATTCCGTTTGCGCCCCGGGCCATCGCCCACCATAGTGTTTCGGCATGAGCGATCCCCTGCGCGTTTTCGATCGGCGCCGCCTGCGCCTGCACCGGGACCGGGCCGCGCCCACTCTCTCCGCCCATGATTTCCTGCTGCGCGAGGTGGCGTCCCGCCTCGCCGACCGGCTACATGACGTAAACCGGCATTTCGCCAGCGCGCTCGACCTCGGCTGTCATGCCGGCGAAACCGCCCAAGCCATCGAGGCATCAGGCGCGGCGGACACGGTGATCCGCTGCGATCTTTCCTACGCGATGGCGCGCCGCGCCGGGCCCCCCGCCGTCGTCGCGGATGAGGAGTTTCTGCCGTTCGGGACGGACGCCTTCGACCTCGCGGTCAGCAATCTCAGCCTGCACTGGGTCAACGACCTGCCGGGCGCGCTGCTGCAACTGCGCCAGGCGCTGCGCTCGGACGGGTTGTTTCTCGCCGCGATGCTGGGCGACGGCACGCTCGCCGAGCTGCGGGAATGTCTGATGCAGGCGGAGATCGAGACTGCGGACGGCGTCAGCCCCCGGGTTTCGCCCTTCGCCGAGCTGCGCGATATCGGCGGCCTGCTGCAGCGGGCGGGGTTTTCCCTGCCGGTGGCCGACCGCGACCGGATCGTGGTCACCTATGAGACTGTCTGGAAGCTCTTCGCCGATCTCCGCGGCATGGGCGAAAGCAATACACTGGCCGAGCAGCAGCGGCATTTCACCGGCCGCCGGCTTTTCATGCGCGCGGCGGAGATCTACCAGGACCGCTACGCGGACGGCGCGGGGCGGATTCCGGCGACGTTCAGCGTCGTCTACCTGCACGGCTGGGCGCCCCATGCGTCCCAGCAACGCCCGCTCGCGCCGGGAAGCGCCAAGACGCGGCTTGCCAACGCCCTGGAAAGCGAAGAAATTCCTGCCGGCGAGCCCGCCATGCCCACGCGAAGACAGGACGAGGAGCCCTGAGCGCCGCAATGCAACTTTCAATCAGAGACGTCGTCTTCGAAACCTTCCAGTTCCTTAGGGACAACCGGGTCGATCTGCTGCGGATGATGGCCGCCCCGGTGCTGACTCTGGCAATCGTGGGGCTCGCGGTCTCCGCGATGGTGTGGAGCGATCATCCGATCAAATCCATCTCCGACCTCACGCCGATGCAGATCACGGGCCGCATCCTGAATGCCGTCCTGTCGACCGTGTTCTACGTCATGTTCGCCGTCGCCTGGCATCGCCGTTGCCTCAAGCCCGAGGAGCAGACGACGATTCTGAGCGCGCTACGATGGGACAAGCGGAAGACGTTGTTCCTGCTGCGATGTCTCGCGATCAGCCTGATCGCCCTCGCGCTCTCTCTGCCGGCGGCCGTGATCGGCGCGATCGTTGGCGGCGCACTCGCGATGGCGCTGGCAAGCGCCGGCATCGGCGGTCATGCCATGGGCGCGTATGTGACGATGCTCGCCAAATTCGCGGTGCTGATCCCGATCGTTCTGGTGCAGGTGCGGCTGGCCCTCTGGCTGCCGGCGGCGGCTGTCGACCACAAGATGACGGTCATGGAAGCCTGGACGATCGGCCGCCAGAACACCTGGCGCCTCGTCGCGATCTTCCTGTTCTCGATCGCCCCGGCCATGGTGGTCATCTTCCTGGTGGCGTCGGGACTCACGGCCATCGCGCATGCCACGGGACTGTCGGGAAGCCTGACCTTCCGCTTCCTCGTCGGGCTGGCCTTGAACTTCATCTATTACATCGTGATCGCCGCCAGCGTGTCGGCGCTGTCGATTTCCTACCGCGAGCTGCGGCGGCCGCCGAGCCGCGGCATGCCGTTCTACGTCTGACCGGGGCGGTATCGGGAACGGCGTCGTCTCAGATAAGGTCGCGCAGCAGGGCCACCAGCGGCGCATCCGCCGGCGGCATCGGGTAGTCGGCCAGCCGCGCGGGCCGGACCCAGGCGAGCGTCTGCCCCTCGCGCGGCGACGGCGTGCCCTTCCAGACGCGGCAGGCGTAGAGCGGCATCAGCAGATGGAAATCGTCGTAGCGGTGGCTCGCGAAGGCAACCGCCGCGAGGCAGCTCTCCCGCGTATCGATGCCGAGCTCCTCCTCGAGCTCGCGGCAGAGAGCGGCTTCCGGCGTCTCGCCGTCGCCGACCTTGCCGCCCGGGAACTCCCAGAGCCCGGCCATGCGCTTGCCTTCCGGCCGGCGCGCGATCAGCACGCGCCCATCGACATCCACCAGCGCCGCCGCGGCGACCAGCACGATCGGCAGCGGATCGCCGGACGTTCGTTCCTGCCAGCAGCCGTCGCGCGCCTCGCTCATGATCCCGTCAGGTTCGGTAGTCGGCGTTGATCTCGATGTAGCCGTGCGTCAGATCACAGGTCCAGATCCGCGCGGTCCCCTTGCCCACGCCGACATCGACGGTGATGTCGATCGACTTTCCGCGCAGATGCGCTTCGACCTTCGACTCGTCATAGTCCGGCACGCGCTTGCCTTTGCGCGTGATCGCGATCCCGCCGAAGGCGATCGACAGCTTGTCCCGGTCGGCCTTCTCGCCCGCCTTGCCGACCGCCATAACGATGCGCCCCCAATTCGCGTCGCTGCCGGCGATGGCCGTCTTGACGAGCGGCGAGTTGCCGATCGCGAGCCCGATCCGGCGCGCCGCGGCGTCGGAAGCCGCGCCCTTGACGTCGATGGTGATGAATTTCTGCGCGCCTTCGCCGTCCTTCACCACCTGGGTCGCCAGATCGATCAGCAGCGACTCGAGCGCGGCAGCGAAATCGGCGATCAGCTTGCCGCTTGCCGACTTGACCGGCGGATGCTTCGCCTGCCCCGTCGCGGCGAGCAGCAGCGTGTCGCTCGTGGACGTATCGCTGTCGACCGTGATGCAGTTGAACGAGCGGTCGCCGGCGCGGCGCAGCAGCGTCTGCAGCACCTTGGCCGGGATCGCCGCATCCGTGAAGACGAAGCACAGCATCGTCGCCATGTCCGGCGCGATCATGCCCGACCCCTTCGCCATGCCCGCCAGGGTCACCTCCGTGCCGCCGATACGCACCCGGCGCACCGACCGCTTGGGATAGGTGTCGGTGGTCATGATCGCCTCGCTGGCCTCGGGCCAGCCGCTCGGCGACAGCGCCTTCTGCAGGCGCGGCAGCTGGCGGCTGATGTAGTCGGCCGGCACCGGCACGCCGATGACGCCGGTCGAGGCGACGAACACCTCCTTTTTGGGGCATTTCAGCAGCCGCGCCGCCTCGTTCACCGTGTTGGCCACCGTGCGGTCGCCCGCCTTGCCGGTAAACGCGTTCGCGTTGCCGGAATTGACGACGATGGCGCGCGCCTTGCCGTTCGAAAGGTTCTTGCGGCACCAGTCGACCGGCGCCGAGGAACAGGCCGACTTGGTGAGCAGCCCGGCGATCGTGCTGCCCTTGGAGAGCTCGGCCAGGAACAGGTCGGGCCGGCCGCTTTCCTTCAGGCCGACCGCCATGCCGGCGACCCGCACACCTGCGACCACCGGCATTTCCGGAAAGGATTCCGGAGCAAGAGGAGATTTCGCGAACATCGCTTGCCTATTTGGGCTTGCCTATTTGGGTTTGGCTACCGCGGATGGCGACGCCGTCATTCCCGGCGGGAGCTTCGGCAGCTTCGTCTTGCCATCGAAGGAGAATCGCTCGACCTTGGCCTGCTCGCGATACTGCCGCAGGAAATCCTGGCCAAGCTGTTCCCAGACCTCTCGTCGCATCTGCGCCTTGACCTTCTCATAGGGCGGAACCTTGCGCACCCGCACATCCTCGACCTTTATGACATGCCAGCCGAACTGTGTCTTGACCGGCTTGGGCGAGATCTCGCCCTTCTTGAGCTTGAACGCGACGTCGGAGAAAGGCTTCACCATCTCGTTGGCCGTAAAGTAGCCGAGATCGCCGCCGCGCTGCGCCGACGGCCCGATCGAATTCTTGGCCGCGAGCTTGGCGAAATCCTCGCCGGACTTGGCCAGCTTGATCATCTCCTTGGCCTTCGCCTCGCTGTCCACCAGGATGTGGCGCGCCCGGATTTCCTTGACCGGCGGATGCTTGCGCACGACCTCGTTGTAATGCGCGCGGATTCGGTCCTCGGTCAGGTATTTCTTGATCAGGCGATCGAGATAAACCTCGCGGATGATCTGGTCTTCGGCGAGTTTCAGCCGGCGCTTGACCTCCGGGTCCTGGTCGTATTTCTCCCGGCGGCCGTAAATCGTCATCATCTTGCGTTCGATGAGCATCTCGAGCAGACGCTGATAGACCTTCTCGATGCCTTCCCTCTGAATATTCGGCGGCAGCGTGTGGAAGGCGCCGATCACCTCCGACTGGTATATCGGCTGGCCCTCGACCACGGCGTCGACCACGGCAGACGGATCGTGCTTCCCACCCGCCGGCGGCGATTTCTGGTTCTGCGCGACCGCGGGAACCGCGGCGAACGCTGCAAGCAGAGAGAGGACAGCGGCCTTCGCACAAAGCCGGTTCATGAACGCATCCTTTCATCGAGGTCTCGAGCGGCCCGCCGCTTTACCGGGTCCGGCGGGGCCGTCTTCAGCGCGCATAATGCATATGTAGGCAAACAGGACAAGGCGCGCTATCGACGCACGATCAGCCCCGATCGTGCGATTTGTCGCAATATATCCATGACATAGGCTGCGGGCGGGTGTAAAGCGCACCGGCCTACCGCTGAGCGCGGCTCACGGCCGAGGGCAGGGCCGGGGATCAGCCCCAACGGCCGTGCGGAGACCGCGCGCAACCCCTCCGCCACGCGCTCTTGTGGTCGTTGACAGATCATAGCGCTGTGCTTATGTCACTGGCGTATGCGCGGAAACCCGGTGCTTTCAAGCGCCGTCCCCAAATCGAGGTCCTCATGATCGGCGGATTGCTGAAGGCGCCTAATGCACTCCTTAGGACGGTGTTCGGCACGTCGAACGAAAGGCTGCTGAAGCAGATGCAGCCGATGGTCGCGGCCATCAACGCGCTGGAGCCGGAGGTGTCCAAGCTGTCCGACGAGGATCTCCGGGCCCGCACGCAACAATTCCGCGACCGCCTGAAGCGGGGCGAGACGCTGGACGACATCATGGTCGAGGC
Source organism: uncultured Rhodospirillaceae bacterium (assembly GCA_964585785.1). GTDB lineage: Bacteria > Pseudomonadota > Alphaproteobacteria > UBA8366 > UBA8366 > WHUA01. The sequence continues at coordinate 1,580 of CAZPFL010000046.1, read as the reverse complement.
CTTCGCCACCGTCCGCGAAGGCGCCAAGCGCACGCTCGGCCAGCGGCATTTCGACGTACAGCTCCTGGGCGGCATGGTCCTGCACAAGGGCAAGATCGCCGAGATGAAGACCGGCGAAGGCAAGACGCTGGTGGCGACGCTCGCGGTCTACCTCAACGCGCTCGAAGGCAAGGGCGTCCATGTGGTGACGGTCAACGACTACCTGGCCAAGCGCGACGCGCGCTGGATGGGCCAGATTTACGAGTTCCTCGGCCTGACCGTCGGCTGCATCGTCCACGAACTGGACGACGAGGAGCGCCAGAAGCAATACGCCTGCGATGTCACCTACGCCACGAACAACGAGCTCGGTTTCGATTACCTGCGCGATAACATGAAGTTCCGCCTGGAGGAGATGGTCCAGCGCGACTTCAACTACGCGATCGTGGACGAAGTCGACTCGATCCTGATCGACGAGGCGCGGACGCCGCTGATCATTTCCGGGCCTGCCGAGGATTCGTCCGAAGAATACCGCCGTGTAGACACGTTGATCCCGAAGCTGGTCGACACGGACTACGAGAAGGACGAGAAGCAGCGCACCGTCACGCTGACCGAGGACGGCGCCCAGCACATCGAGCAGCTGCTCACGGAAGAGGGCCTGCTGCAGGAAGGCTCGCTCTACGACATCCAGAATATTTCGCTGGTGCATCACGCGAACCAGGCGCTGCGCGCGCACAAGCTGTTCCAGCGCGACATCGACTACATCGTCAAAGATAACAAGGTCATCATCATCGACGAGTTCACCGGGCGCATGATGGAAGGCCGGCGCTATTCCGACGGCCTGCACCAGGCGCTGGAAGCGAAGGAACACGTCGAGATCCAGAACGAGAACCAGACGCTGGCCTCGATCACCTTCCAGAACTACTTCCGCATGTACCCCAAGCTCTCGGGCATGACCGGCACGGCGCTGACGGAAGCCGCCGAATTCGGCGAGATCTATCAGCTCGAAGTCCTCGAGATCCCGACCAACAAGCCGATGCTCCGCAAGGATGCCGACGACGAGGTCTACCGGACCCGCAAGGAAAAGTACGGGGCGATCATCGACCAGATCGAGGAATGTTCGAAGGTCAAGCAGCCCGTCCTGGTCGGCACCATCAGCATCGAGAAGTCGGAGGAGCTGTCCGCCCTCCTGACCAAGCGCAAGATCAAGCACCAGGTGCTGAACGCGCGCCATCACGAGCAGGAAGCCTACATCATCGCCCAGGCCGGCGTACCCGGCGCGGTCACGATCGCGACCAACATGGCGGGCCGCGGCACCGACATCCAGCTCGGCGGCAACCTGGAAATGCGCATGGAGCGCGAGCTCGCCGACATCGACGACGAGCAGCAGCGCGCTGCGAAGACCGAGGCGATCAAGGCCGACATCGAGAAGAAGAAAGCCGAGGTGCTGACGTCCGGCGGCCTTTTCGTGCTCGGCACCGAGCGCCACGAGTCTCGGCGCATCGACAACCAGCTGCGCGGCCGTTCCGGCCGCCAGGGCGATCCCGGCGCGTCGAAGTTCTTCGTCAGCCTGGAAGACGACCTGATGCGGATCTTCGGGTCCG
>CAZPFL010000045.1:0-27275 GCA_964585785.1 uncultured Rhodospirillaceae bacterium | reverse complement strand
GGCACGGAATACTTGCTGCCGCCGAACACCCGCTTGAGGGGAATGACGATGGGGATTGTTTCGATTTTCTCGATGCGCATGGCTACCTCGATCCGCCGCGCGCGGCGGGCTTCCGTTTCCGGCTTTACGCTTCCTTAAGGGGAAGAGTATAGGCAGTGCCGCTGATCGGCGCGAATGCGCCCGTCTCCCAGGCAGGCGCGCCATGCATCCCATGACAGTGCGGACGATCCGATGCGGCGTTGCCGGCCTTGTTGCCCTGACCCTCGTCACTGCCCTGCCGGCCGAGGCAAAGGACCGCGAGCAGCCGGAAATCTACAGCGGCTTTGACGCAAAGCAGGCGGCGCACGCGAAATCCCACATGATCGCCGCCGCCAACCCCCACGCGGCCGAGGCGGGGCTGGCCATTCTCCGCCGCGGTGGCTCGGCGGTGGACGCGGCGATCGCCGCCGCGCTCGTGCTGGGGCTGGTCGAGCCGCAAGCCTCGGGCCTCGGCGGCGGCGGCTACCTGATGCACTGGTCCGCCGCCGACAAGCGCGTCGACAGCTATGACGGGCGGGTGACCGCGCCCGCGGCGGTGCGGCCAGACCATTTCCTCGGCCCCGACGGCACGCCGCGCGAGCGCGACGCGGTCGATAGGGGCGGCATCTCAGTCGGCGTGCCGGGACAAATCCGGTTGTTCGCGCTGGCGCACGCCAAGCACGGCAAGCTGCCGTGGAAAGATCTCTTCCAGCCCGCCATCGCGCTCGCCGAGAAAGGGTTCGCGGTGTCGCCGCGGCTCTACAAGCAGATCCGTTACAGCCGCCGGAAGCTGACCAACCCGGCGGCGCACGCCTATTTCCTGGACGCCGGCGGCGAAGCCTGGCCGGCCGGGCACATCCTGGTCAACAAGCCGCTGGCGGTGACGCTGCGCGCGATCGCCGCGCGCGGCCCGGACGCTTTCTACGCCGGCGCGATCGCCCAGGACATCGCCAGGGCCGCCACCGACGCGCCGCAGAACCCGTCGCCCATGACCACGGCGGACATCGCCGCGTATCAGGCGAAGCCACGCCCGCCCGTCTGTGTGACCTATCGCGGGAACCGGGTCTGCGGCATGGGCCCGTCGGCGACCGGGGGGCTCACCGTGGCGATGATGCTCGGCATGCTGGCGCATTTCGACATGGCCGGGCTCGGCCCGGACTCGCCCGAGGCGATCCATCTCTTCCTCGAGGCGTCGAAGCTGGCGCATGCCGACCGCAACCGCTACATCGCCGATCCCGACTTCGTGACGGTGCCGGAAGCGGGCCTGCTCGACCCCGGCTACCTGGCGCGGCGCGCGGCGCTGATCGACCCCGACCATGCGATCGAGAAGCCGCGCGCCGGCATGCCGCCGATGCGGAAGACAATGAACGTCGCGCCCGACGACACGCCCGAATCGCCGTCCACCACGCATATCTCGGTGGTCGACGGGGCCGGCGACGCGGTCTCGCTCACCACCTCGATCGGGCATGGCTTCGGCGCCGGCATCATGGTCGACGGGTTCCTCCTGAACGACCACCTGATCAGCTTCGCCTTCCGGCCCGAGATCAAGGGCCGGCCCGTGGCGAACCGGGCCGAGGGCGGCAAGCGGCCGCGCTCCTCGATGTCGCCGACGCTGGTCTTCCGCCCGGACGGCCGGCTCCGGCTGGTCGTGGGCTCACCCGGCGGCGTCTATATCTGCGGCTATGTCGCCGAGGCGCTGGTCGCCGTGCTCGACTGGCACATGGACATCCAGGCCGCGGTCTCGCTGCCGCATTTCGCCGCCCGCAGCGGCACCGTCGAGCTCGAGCGCGGCACCGCCGCCGAGCGCTTCCGCGACGTCCTCGCGGCGAAGGGCGACAAGGTGAAGATCCTCCACATGACCAGCGGCCTGCACGGAATCGAAGTCATGCCCGACGGCACGCTCACCGGCGGCGCCGATCCCCGGCGCGAGGGCGTGGCGCTGGGGGATTAGTCGTCTATTTTCAGTAGGTCGAAGCTGGAGCGGGTGAAGGGAATCGAACCCTCGTCGTAAGCTTGGGAAGCTTCTGCTCTACCATTGAGCTACACCCGCGTCCCATGCGGTCAGCGGCCAGAGCCTACGGCAATCGCCGGGGCCTTCGCAAGATGATTGGCGGTGCCGCCAGCCGCCGGCGGCAAGCCCGATCCGGCGGGATCGCCCGTGCGCCGGGGGCAAAACGACGTGCCGCCCGTCGCGAAAACGGCGGGCGGCACGAAGATTCAAGGGCTTGCCCTTGGGCCCCCGGCGGCTGGCCGGGCGCCCGCAAGGACCGCGTTACATCGCGCGGACCTTTGCCAGGAACTCGTCCACCTTTTCGCCGAGCCCGGCAGCCTGCTGGGTCAGCGACTGCGCCACGTTGAGCACGTTGGTCGACGCGCGGCCGCTTTCCTCGGCGGCCTGGGTGACGCCGTTGATGTTGACCGAGACCTCCTTGGTCGCCGCCGATTGCTCCTCGACCGCGCCCGAGATCGAGGTGCTGATCTCGCTGACCTGGGAAATGATCTGGCCGATCTCGCGGATCGCGGTCGCCGTCGTCTCGCTCGACTCCTGGATGTCGCGGATCTGCTGCTCAATTTCCTCGGTGGCCTTGGCCGTTTGGTTGGCGAGCGACTTGACCTCGGAGGCGACGACGGCGAAGCCTTTCCCGGCCTCGCCGGCGCGCGCCGCTTCGATCGTGGCGTTGAGCGCCAGCAGGTTGGTCTGGCTGGCGATGTCGGTGATGATCTGGGTGACCTCGCCGATCTTCTGCGCCGTCGTGACCAGCTGGTTGACCATCTCCTCGGACTTGCGGGCCTGCGTGACCGCGCCGTTGATCGCTTCGGTCGAATCCGTGATCTGGCGTGCGATCTCGGTGACGGAGGCCGCCAATTCTTCGGAGGCCGCCGACACGGTCGAGGATTGCTGGTTGGTCTGCTCGGCCGCCGCCGCGAGCGTCTGCGCCGTGCCCTCCATATCCTGCGCCGAGGTTGCGACGGTCTCAACCATCGCCTTCACGCCGCTCTCGAAATCGAGCGCGAGCGCCTTGTTCTCGTCCTTGCGCTTGGTGAGGTCGGTCGCGAACTTCACGACCTTCCAGGGGCGCCCGTTCAAGTCCATGACCGGATTGTAGGAGGCTTCGATCCAGACCTCCTTGCCGCCCTTGCCGATGCGCTTGTATTGCCCGGCCTGGAACTCGCCGCGATTGAGCTTGGCCCAGAAATCCCGGTACTCGGCACTTTCCTTGTAGGCCGGCTCGACGAACATGCTGTGGTGCTTGCCCTGGATCTCGGGAAGCGTATAGCCCAGCGTCTTCAGGAAATTCTCGTTGGCGACGATGATCGTGCCATCGAGGTTGAACTCGATGACCGCCTGCGACCGGCCGATCGCCTCGACCTTACCCGACAGATCGGCATATTCGGCCTTCTGCTTCGACACGTCGGTCGCGTATTTCACCACCTTGTACGGCTTGCCGCGGCTGTTGAGCAGCGGGTTGTAGGAGGCCTCGATCCAGACTTCCTTGCCGCCTTTGGCGATGCGCTTGAACTGTGCCGCCTGGAACTCGCCGCGATTGAGCTTGGCCCAGAACTCGCGATATTCCGCGCTCTCCTTGTACGCCGGATCGACGAACAGGCTGTGATGCTTGCCCTTGACCTCTTCCAGCGTGTAGCCCATTGCGTTCAGGAAGTTCTTGTTGGCGGTGATAATCGTCCCGTCCATCTTGAACTCGATCGTCGCCTGCGACTTGTCCAGCGCTGCAAGCTTCGCGGCGGCATCGCCGCCAAAGAAAGAAAATTTCATCTGATATTCGCCCCTAAATGCACGCGGTTCAGCGTCAACGTGGTCCGCGCACTCATTACATTCATGCGCATTTACGCTGATCGTTGCGACGCAAGGCATAGTTCGGCATATGCCTCGGCCGAGCCGCGCTTTTTAGAGAGGAAAAATTAATTGCGGATGAATGGTGAAATAGATGAACACGCCGCTAGCAACTGTACTGGTTTTCGATCTTATGTATTGAATCAACTATACCGAGAATAAATTGTCCAAAAAATAGATATTCATCGCCATACTTTCTTTTTCTGCGTTTAATTTTTATTTGATCCAGAGGGATTCGTCTAAATGACATAAGCCCAATAGTAAAATGATATAGACCTATAATTATTTTATCTTTGCCGTCCCAGAAGGTTCTATGCGCCCTCGTCCCTGAACTGATCGTACCGACGATGGCGGCCGACGCGGCAAGAACACGCAGAAACGGCTCGATCGTCCGAACTCGCGGTGCCGGCGACCGATGCCGCCACGAATAGCCGCGCAGCATCACCCGACCCCGGCCCTCCCACGCTCGGACAGCCAGATGCCGCCGAGCACAAGCACGAGCGCCCCGGCGTGGAACGGCTCGAAGGATTCGCCGAGGAGTGCGACCGCCAGCACGGGCACGAAGACCGGCACGAGATTGGCGAAAACGCCAGCGCGGGCCGGGCCGATCAGCTCGACGCCGCGCATGAAGCAGACCTGCGCCACGATCGACGGGAAGACCGAGACGAAGGCGACAATGAGCCAGCCCTTGGCGGTCGGCGCCTGCAACCGGCCCATCGCGATCTCGACGACGAGCAGCGGTAGCGACGCCACAAAGGCCGCGGCCGCCAGCGCAGCGAACATCGCGAAAGCGGAAACGGCAGGCTTCCGCCGGAGCGCCACCGTGTAGCCGGCATAGAGGACGCAGGCGACGACCATCAGCAGGTCGCCCTGCCTGAAGGCGAGGTCCGCGAGGCGCTGCAGGCTGCCGCCGGACGCAACCAGGACCACGCCCGCCATGGTGATCGTGGCGCCGGCGACTTGCCGCACCGTCACCTTCGTCCGGTAGGCCGCGAAGGCGCCGAGCAGCACGAACATCGGGATCGCGCCCTGGATGATGCCGAGGTTGATCGCGGTCGTGCTGTGCGCGGCGACGTAAAACAGCGCGTTGAAGGCCGTGTAGCCGAGCGCGCCCATCGCCGCGAGGAACCGCCAATGCGCGCGCAGCACCGGCCACTCGCGCCGCACCGTGCCCTTGGCGAAGAGCGCCAGCAGCAGCATCGTGCCCGTCCAGCGCAGCGTCACCAGCAGCATCGGCGAGATCTCGCCGACCGCGAAGCGGCCGACGATCGCGTTGCCCGCCCAGCACAGCATCGTGCTGATCAGGAAGACATAGGCGAGGCCGCTGGATTTCGCCGGCGCGGCGATCTTCGACTCGACCGTCATGGGCGTCCTGTCGGGGAAAGGGCGGTACGGCGCGCTACCTTAGGGGAATCGTCCCGGCGATCAAGCCGTCCGTGCCGCCACCTCGACCCGCGCGTCGTTGAAGCAGGCGCCCTCGGCGATGTCCGCCTTGGTCGCGGGCGCGAGCGCGGAGACCGTCTGGCCGTTGTCCGAAGTCTTGAACCAGGCGCCTTTGGGCGAGCAGACGACGCCCGGGCGGATCGCGTCGGTGATGCGGAGCGGCAGGTGCACCTCGCCGAGGTCGTTCCACATCCGCACCATCGCGCCGTCCGCGAGGCCGCGCGCGGCGGCGTCGGCCGGATGCATGTCGAGCGCGGGCGTCACGTCGCAGGCCTTGACGCCGCCGAAGGTCGAGCTGATGCGCTTGTCCGAAGACGGCGTGATCAGGGTCAGCGGCCATTTCGATTCGAGCGGCACATAGACCGGCAGCCGCGCGGCGAAGCGCTCCGCCAGGTTCTCGGAGGCAAGCTCGACCTTGCCGCTCGGCGTCTTCGGAAAGACGTTCTTGAACAGCACCGGCTCCTCGCCCTCGAACTCCATACGGAGCGCCGTGCCGGTCGGCAGGTCGGCGGGACGCTGCCCCTTGAGCCGCGGGTCCGCCGGGTCGACCGCGTCGGCCATCAGCTCTGCGTCGCTCGCGGTGAACAGCGGACCGTCGAAGCCGAAGCGGGCGGCCAGGCGGCGGAAGATCTCCGTATTCGGCAGCGACTGGCCGTAGGGCGGGATCACCGGCTCGGCGCGCTGCAGGAACTGCTGGCCGTAGGCGGGATAAATGTCGGCGAACTCGAAATGCGTGGCCGCCGGCAGCACGACGTCCGCATAGCGCATGCTGTCGGTCATCGCCACCTCGCAGCCGACGATGAACAGGTCCTCTTTCGCCAGCGCCCGCTTCATGCGGTTCTGCTCCGGATGCACGATCACCGGGTTGTGGTTGTAGATGAAGACGCCCTTGATCGGCGGGTCGAGCGATTCGTCCAGGATATGCCGGCTGACGTCGAGGATGTTGAGCGTGCGCGTGCCCGCCGGCACGAGGTCCGGCCGGTGCAGGCGGTCCGGCGTCTTGGGAAAGGCATAGCCCGCGCCGGCGACGACGCCGCCGCCGGCCACGCCGAGCTTGCCCGCCAGCGCCGGCAGCGCGGCGATCGCGCGGATGCCCGAGCCGCCATTGCGGTTCCGCTCCAGCCCGTTGCCGAAGCTGATCGCCGCGGGCGACGCGTCCTGATACCAGCGCACAAGCGTACGGATGTCCGCCGCGGCGAGGCCGCAGGCCGGCGCCGCGCGTTCGGGCGTCCACTCCCGCGCGCGGGCCATGAAGTCCTCGAAGCCAAGCACGTGCTTCTCGATAAAGTCCTTGTCGAGGCCACCGCTGCGCTCGAGCTCGGCCGCGACCGCCCAGGCGAGCAGCACGTCCGTGCCGGGACGGATCGGCAGATAGAGGTCGGCCTGCTCGGCCGCCTTGATGCGCTTCGGGTCGATCACCACCAGCTTGCCGCCCTTGCGGCGCGCGGCGTTGATCCGCGTCATCAGATGCAGGTTCGACACCGTGACATTGTTGCCCCAGACCACGACCAGCTCGGCTTCCGGGATCTGCTGCATCGGCATGCCCGGCACCGGGCCGTAGACCGAGCGGTAGGCCTCGTCCTTGACGCCGCCGCAGAGCGGCCGGCGGCTCAGCAGTGTCGCGCCCAGCTTGTGGAAGAAGCGCAGCGACATCGAATCATAGGCCAGCATGCCGTGCGGCCCGGCGTAGTTGAGCGGCAGGATCGCCTGCGGACCGTGACGGTCGATGATGTCCTGGAAGCGCGCATGCACGAGGTCGAGCGCCTCGTCCCAGCCGATCTCCGCGAAATCGCCCGCGCCCTTGGCGCCGGTGCGCTTCAAGGGCACGGTCAGCCGCTCGGGCCCATGAACGAATTCCGGGTAGTAGCGCGCCACCTTGTTGCAGAGCACGCCGCCGGTGATCGGATTGGCCTTGGAGCCGCGCACTTTGACGACGCGGTCGTCGGCCACCGTCACCGTCAGGCTGCAGGTGTCCGGGCAGTCCATCGGGCACACGCTTGCGCGTTCCGCTGTCTTCGCCGCCGCCATTGTCGTCGTCGCCATCGTCGATCTCCGGAGCTACGGTCCAGCCTGCACTCTAGGCGCGGGCCCGGCTGCCCCCTAGGGCCATTCGCGGGGTTTCGCGCGGTCCACTCCGCCGGCTGAAGAAGTCGTCGAACACCCGGCCGAGCGTCGCCACGGCGCGGCGCATCGCCGGCTCGGCGACGCCGGCATAGCCGAGCATCAGCCCGCGGCGCGGCGGCGCGTCGATATAGAGCCGCGACAGCGGCGACACCACCACGCCGCGCTCCGCCGCCGCCCGGGCGAGCGCCACGTCGTCGATCGCATCGTCGAGATAGCCGATCAGATGCATGCCGGATTCGTCCGGCGCCACCGCCAGCCGGTCACCGAGCCGCTTTTGCAACTCGGCCACCATCGCCGCCTGGCGCTCAGCGTAAAGCGCCCGCATGCGCCGCACATGCGCGGCGAGATAGCCTTCGGCGATGAAGTCGGCGAGCGCCGCCTGCGCGACCGAGGACGGATGGCTGTCGATCAGTTGCCGCAGCCCGCGGAAGGCGTCGACCAGATCCTTCGGCACCACCACGTAGCCCAGCCGCAGCGCCGGGAACATCACCTTGCTGAAGGTGCCGATGTAGATCACCCGGCCGTCGCCGTCGAGGCCCTGCAGCGCGGCGAGCGGCCGTCCGGCATAGCGGTATTCGCTGTCGTAATCGTCCTCGATGACGAAGGCCTCGGCGCTGCGCGCCCAGTCGAGCAGCTCGAGCCGCCGCGTCAGCGTCATGGTGACGCCGAGCGGGTATTGATGCGACGGCGTGACGATGGCAAGCCGCGCCTGCGGCGCGCGCCGCAGGCCCGCGGCAACATCGAGCCCTTCGGCATCGAGCGGCACCGGCACCAGCGCCGCGCCCGAGGCGATCAGCGCACCCCGGATGCCGGCGTAGCCCGGATCCTCGATCCACACCTCGTCGCCGGGATCGATCAACACGCGGGCGGCGAGGTCGAGCGCCTGCTGCGCGCCGGAGACGATGAGCACCTGGTCCGCGTCGCAGGTCACCGCGCGGGCCGCGCCGAGATAGGCTGCGATCGCCGCGCGCAGCGGCGCATAACCGGCCGCGTCGCCGCCAACCAGGAATTCGTGCTTGGGATAGCGCCAGTGCCGGCCGAGCAGCCGCGCCCAGTCGTCGAAGGGGAAGCGCGCGAGCTCCGGCAGCGCAGGCGAGAAGGGCTTCGGCTGGGACAGGCCCGGCGCGCGAATGCCGGCAAGAAAACGGCCGCGCTCCGACAGCCGGCTGTTGCCCGGCCGGATCGCGCCCCGCGCCCCAGACGGGCTCGGCCGCGCCGCCAACAGGTCCTCCGGCAAGGTCGCCGATACATAAGTGCCCGCGCCGGTACGGCCCTCGACATAACCTTCCGCCAGGAGCTGGTCGAAAGCGATCACCACGGTGTTGCGCGACACGTCGAGATCGGATGCAAGCGAACGAGTCGACGGCAGCCGCGTCCCGGGGCGCAGGCGCCCTTCCAGGATCGCCTCGCGTATCGCGAAATAGAGCTGCCGGTACAACGGCTCGTCGCTCGCCCGCTCGAGCGCGAGCGTGCCGAGCAAGGCGGCGGCATAGCGTTTCTTCATGGCACGGTGCGCCATATTGGCCCTATGGAATGGGGAAAAATACCGAAATTCTGCAGCCAATCAAGGCCGATTCACCCGCAAATCCGGCCAAACGGCCCTTGGCGGCATCACGCTACGCTCACGAAGTTTCTATTGCGCGCGTCCCGGTGCGGACCGATTTTCGATTGAGTTCGCCGGTGCAGCTTCTAGATTGACGGCAACACCGTTGAAACGCGCCCACGCCGAAGGACCGCCCGATGACCGCCCTCAAGCCCGCGCCGGGGAACGCGCTCGACCCCGCCAAGTTCAAAGACCCGGCCTTCACGGTCGCGGGCGAGCGGCGGGCCGCCGTCGGGCTTGCGGACCTGAAGACGCTTTGGTTCAACACCGGTACGCTCTGCAATCTCGCCTGCTCGAACTGCTACATCGACTCCAGCCCGACCAACGACCGGCTGGTCTATCTCAGCCTGGCCGAAGTCGACGCCTACCTGGACGAGATCGAACGCGACGGCTGGCCGACGCGCGAGATCGCCTTCACGGGCGGGGAGCCCTTCATGAACCCCGCGCTTTGCGCCATGCTGGAGAGCGCGCTCACGCGGGGCTTCTCAGCGCTTGTCCTGACGAACGCGATGCGGCCGATGATGAAATGCGCTGCGCCGCTGCTCGACCTGCGGCAGCGCTTCGGCGACCGGCTCTGCCTGCGCGTTTCGCTCGACCACTACGACAGCGCGTTCCACGAGCTGGTACGCGGCAAGAATTCCTGGGGGCCGGCGATCGACGGCCTGAAATGGCTGTCGGACAACGGCTTCCATATCCACGCCGCGGCGCGGGCCTGCTGGAACGAGCCGGACGCACAGATGCGCGCGGGCTTCGCCGATCTCTTCGCCCGCGAAGGCATCGACATCGACACCGCCGATCCGGTCCGCATGGTGATCTTTCCGGAAATGAACGAGGGCCTCGACGTGCCCGAGATCACCGAGGCGTGCTGGGGCATTCTCGGCGTGTCGCCGGAGGCCATGATGTGCGCGTCGTCGCGCATGGTGGTAAAGCGCAAGGGCGCGCCGCGGCCGGTCGTCGTTCCCTGCACGCTGCTGCCCTATGACGAAGCCTTCGAGATGGGGCACACGCTGGCCGACGCCTCCGGCGCCGTGCCCCTCAACCATCCGCATTGCGCCCGCTTCTGCGTGCTCGGCGGCGGCGCCTGCAGCCGCAGCGCCGGGTGAGCCGGTCGCCGATGGAAGCCATCCGCGACCTCGGCCGCCTTGACGCGCCGGTCCTTCTGTTCGGCGGCCCCTATGGCAACCGGCAGGCGCTCGACGCGCTGTTCGGCGAGGCCGAGAAACGGAACATTCCGCCGGCGCGCATGATCTGCACCGGCGATCTCGCCGCCTATGCCGCCGATCCGGAAGGCGTGGCCCGCGCGCTACGTGATGCCGGCACGCCGATCGTCATGGGCAATGTCGAGGAATCGCTCGGCTTCGCCGCCGGCGACTGCCATTGCGGCTTCGCCGAGGGCAGCACCTGCGACCTGCTGGCCCAGCAATGGTACCGCTACGCGGCGGCGACGGTGACCGAGGAGACGAAGGCCTGGATGCGCACGCTGCCCCGCCGCGTCGACTTCACCCTGGCCGGCGCGCGCTTCGCCGTGATCCATGGCGGCGTGCGGGAAATCAACCGCTTCGTCTTTCCCGCGACGCCGGCCGAAGACAAGGCGGTGGAGATCGATTCCGCCCGCGCGGATGCGGTCATCGGCGGGCATTCCGGCCTGCCCTTCAGCGAAGTCATCGGCGGACGGCTCTGGCACAACCCGGGCGTCATCGGGCTGCCGGCCAATGACGGGACACCCCGGGTCTGGTGCAGCCTGATCCACCCGCGGGACGGCGGCTTGTTGGTGGCGTTGCACGCCCTCACCTACGACCACACGGCCGCGGCCCGCGCCATCCGGCGCGTCGACCTGCCCGGCGCCTATGCGGATGCGCTCGAGACCGGGCTCTGGCCGTCCGACGACGTGATGCCCGACGCCGACCGCCGCCGGCGCGGCCGCGCCGTCACCCCCTCCGCTCTGGTCTGGCAGCCGCCCAATTCGGTCGCGACGGCCGCGGAATAGGCCGCGCCTCGCCCGCAACGCGGCGAGGTGCTAAGACTCGGCCATGAGCTATCGATCTCCCTATCAGGGCCTGCGCGTGCTCGACGTCTCGCAGGGTTTCGCCGGCCCCTATGTGGGCGGCATGCTGTCGCTCTACGGCGCGTCGGTGATCAAGGTCGAGCCGCCGGAGGGTGACTGGATCCGCGGCATCGGGCGGGCCCATGGCGGAAACACCGCGCTCGGCGTCGTCGCCAACCGCGGCAAGCGCAGCATCGCGATCAACCTGAAATCCGAGGCCGGGCGCACGCTCGTGCATCGCCTCGCGCGCGACGCCGACGTGTTCATCGAGAGCTTCCGCCCCGGCGTCGCCGCCCGGCTTGGCGTCTCTTACACGGATATCCAGGCGATCAACCGCCGCGTTCTCTACCTGTCGGTCAGCGGCTATGGCCAGCACGGCCCGGGCGCCGGCCGACCGGCGACCGACATGGTGATCCAGGCCAATTCGGGCTTCATGTCGGTCAACAAGGGAATGGACGACGTTCCCCACAAGGCGGGCGTGCTGATCGCAGACACCGCGACGGGCGTCTATGGCTTCCAGGCCGTCGCGGCCGCGCTGTTTGCGCGCGAGCGGGAAGCGGAAGGCCGTTATCTCGACATCAGCCTGATGCAGGGCACCGCGGCGTTCCTGGCGCCCAAGATCGTCGAATATCACGCCGAGCACGGTAATCCGCGGGTCCTCAACGCGCCGGCCGGCAGCTATCGCACGAAGGACGGCTGGATCGCGATCACGCTGGTCAAGGAACATCATTTCGAGCGGCTGTGCCGCGCGATGGAGCGGCCGGATATCCTGGACGATCCGCGCTTCAAGAGCTTCGAGACGCGCAGCCACCACGCCGACGCGATCCGCGACTTGGTGGCCGAGGTCATTCCCGGGCGGACCACGGCGGACTGGATCGCGCGCTTCGCCGAATTCGAGGTGCTCGCCAGCGCCATCGCCGATTTCGGCGACTGGCTGGCCGATCCTCAAGTGGCGGAGACGCAGGCCGCGCCGCTGGTCGACCAGCCCGGGATGGGAACGGTGCACATACCGGCGATTCCCGGCACCGACCCGGAGGGCTCCCCGGTATCGCCGTCGGTAGGCCAGCATGGCCGCGCCATCCTGGGCGAGCTGGGCCTGGACGACGCGGCCATCGCCGGGCTCGTCCGCGACGGCGCAGTGAAGCTCCCGACTGATAACGACGATAAAGGACCGGACCAGCCGTGACCGACGCCCCGCACCCGCTCGACGACCTCGACGAGCCCGCCCACTATTTCGAAGACTTCACGCTGGGCCAGCGCTTCCCGATTCCGTCGCGCACCATGACGGATGCGCTGTTCGCCGCCTTCCAGCTCGCCTCCGGCGACAACCACCCCATTCACTACGATGTGGAGTATTGCCGGCGCCACGGGCACCCGACCATGCTGGCGCACGGCTTTCAGGCGCTGATTCAGACGGCGCCCGGCGCCGGAGAGTTCCCGCGCTACGTCGGCGCAGCCCTGGTCGCCTTTCTCGAGCAGTCCTCCCGCTTCCTCAAGCCCGTGTACCTCGGCGACACCGTTTACCCGATGCTCGAGGTCGCCGAGCTGACGCCGCAACGGACCACCGGGGTGGTCGTCCTGCGCTCGACGATTCGCAACCAGCGGGGCGAACAGGTACTGGACGGACAGATGAAATTCCTAATTCGCCGGCGAAATCCTGCCGTCTGACGATATTTTTACCGCGGAAAAGGCTCGGCCATTTCGGCTTTGACATCGGGGCGGCCGCGGACGATATGATGCAGGTGAACTGCTGAGAAAGCGCGCCGGAGTGGGGAATGTACGAAAAACAAACGCGGCAAATCAGGGTTACCGTGAAGCCCTTTTACCTTGAAGATCAATCGTCTCCGGACGAGAACCACTTCGTTTGGGCCTATCACGTCAAGATCGAGAATATCGGCGAGGAAACCGTACAGCTTCGCAACCGTTACTGGCGCATCACGGATGCTCTCGGCCGGGTCCAGGAAGTCCGCGGGCCCGGAGTTGTCGGCGAGCAGCCAATCCTGCATCCTGGAGAGGAATTCGAATACACCAGCGGCACGCCATTGCAGACGCCGTCGGGAATCATGGTCGGGACGTATCAAATGGAATCGGCAACAGGTGAGTTCTTCGACGTGGCGATTCCGGCGTTTTCCTTGGACAGCCCCCACCAGCCGATTCAGTTGAACTAAATCCCGCCGGCTGCGTCTCCAACCGCGTGCACACGGCACGCCGTTTCGCGCGACTGCTGTAAAGGGAAGGAACCTACCGTGACAGAATTAAAACAGGTGAAGACGACCAATCCCGCAGCAGTCGGGAAACCCCGCAGCGTGACGCGCCCGTCCCGCGAGGAAGCGGAAGAAGCGGTCAGGACGCTGCTTCGCTGGGCCGGCGACGACCCGAGCCGTGAAGGGTTGCTCGGCACGCCGAACCGCGTCGTGCGCGCTTATGAGGAATTTTTCGCGGGCTACCAGGAAGACCCGTCCGAGCAGCTCGGCCGCACCTTCGACGAGACCGGCGGCTATGACGAGATGGTGGTGCTGCGTGACATCGAGTTCTTTTCCCATTGCGAGCACCACATCGCGCCGATCATCGGCAAGGCGCATATCGGCTACCTGCCCGACAAGCGCGTGCTCGGCATCAGCAAGCTGGCCCGGCTGGTCGAGACCTTCGCCCGCCGTCTGCAGATTCAAGAGAAGCTGACCGCGGAAATCGCCAACACGCTGAACGACGCGCTGCATCCCAAGGGCGTCGCCGTCGTCATCGAGGCGGTGCACCAGTGCATGACGACGCGCGGTGTGAAAAAGCCCGGCGTCTCGCTGGTGACCAGCCGCATGCTCGGCTCCTTCCGCGAGGATGAGAAGACGCGGCGCGAATTCCTGTCGATCATCGGCAACCCGGCGGCGAACAACAGCTTCGCCTGACCGGGCCGGCGCCCCGATGGCCGGCGCGACTGGACAAATGCGGTGCAATGGCGGATTCTCTGCGCCTAACCGGACTCACCGTCGCAATTCTTCATCGGACGCCGCGATCCCTTGAGCGATTCCCGGCCCATCCTCTTTATCCTCGGCATCCTGATGTCCACGCTGGCCTTGGCCATGTGCCTGCCCGCGGTGGCGGATGTCGCCGTCCATAACCCGGACTGGGAAGTCTTCGCGCTCGCCTCGGCCTTCACGCTGCTCATCGGCGTGATGCTGATGCTGACGACCCGTTCGGCCAACCACGGCCTGAACCAGCGACAGGCCTTCGTGCTCACCAGCCTGAGCTGGGCGGTGCTGCCCGCCTTCGCCGCGCTGCCGCTGACCTTCTCCGAGCTCGAGCTCAGCTACACCGACGCGTTTTTCGAGGCGATGTCCGGCATCACGACGACCGGCGCGACCGTGCTCACCGGGCTCGACTTCGCGCCGCCCGGCATCCTGCTCTGGCGCGCGCTGCTGCAATGGCTCGGCGGCATCGGCATGATCGCCATGTCGATCGCCATCCTTCCCATGCTGCAGGTCGGCGGCATGGAGCTGTTCCGCCCGGAATCGACCGACCGGTCGGATAAGGTCATCCCGCGGGCGGCCCAGCTCATCGCCTTTATCGGCTTCATCTATCTCGGCACGACGCTGTGCTGCGCGCTCGCCTACTGGCTCGCGGGCATGAGCGGTTTCGAGGCGGTCGCCCACTCGATGACGACGGTGGCGACCGGCGGCTTCTCGACCAGCGACCAGTCCATCGGCCACTTCGCCAGCCCCACCATCGACCTCATCGCGATCGTCTTCATGATCCTGGGCAGCCTGCCTTTCGTCCTCTACCTCCGCGCGCTTCGCGGCAATCCGGGCGCGCTGTGGCGCGACAGCCAGGTACGCTGGTTCCTCGCCATCATTGCGACCGGCGTCGTCCTACTGGCCACCTATCTTCACTTCACCCAAGGCAGCGGCATCGGCCGGTCGTTCCGGCTCGCGGCCTTCAGCGTCGTATCGATGATCACCGGTACGGGCTACACGACGGCGAATTTCACGCAGTGGGGCAGCTTCGCGATGGCGCTGCTTTTCTGCATGATTTTCTTCGGCGGTTGCGCCGGATCGACCACGTCGGGCATCAAGATCTTCCGATTCCAGGTCTTGTACGCGAGCGCGGTTACCCAGATCCGCCATATGCTGGAGCCGCACGGCGTATTCCTCGCTTATTTCAGCGAGCGGCCGATCGCCGAATCGATCAGCGATTCGGTGATGAATTTCTTCTTTCTCTACCTGGTTTCGATCGGGGTCATCGCCACCGGGCTGGGCCTGCTCGGTCTCGACCTCTTGACGTCGATCACCGGCGCGGCGGCGGCGATCTGCAATGTCGGGCCCGGCCTCGGCCCGCTGATCGGGCCGACGCACACCTATGTCTCGCTGCCGGACAGCGCCAAATGGCTGCTCAGCTTCGGCATGCTCCTCGGCCGGCTCGAGCTCTTCATCGTGCTGGTGATGCTGGCGCCCGCCTTCTGGCGGCGCTGACCGGTCGGGCCGCGCTCAGCGGATATATTCCGCCATATGCTTGTGGATCTCCTGATCCAGCACCTTGTCGACCTCATGGGACAGATGCTCGACCAGATCGAACCACAGCTTCTCGCGGTCGGCGAGCGACGCGTCCTCCGCGACCGTCCGCGACGCCTTTGCGTCCGCGCGCGCCATCGCCTGGCCGCGGTCGGCGGAGAGCGATATGGAAATCGCCATCTCGCCGGTGTAGCGCTCGGTCTGATCGGTGGTGAACAGGCCGCGCAGCCCTTCGGTCTTCTTGAGCTTTTCCTCGACGACGGACGCCTTCTCGATATGCACGATCGCCGTTCCGCTGCGGCCCACCGCCTTCAGGCGCTCCTGCGCCCATTTTTCCGCGACGCTCGAGGGCGTGACCGGCAGGTCGTAGACGATGCTTCCCTTGCCGGAGGGCGGCGCCGGCTTGTTGTCGACCTGGATGGACGCGACGTCGAGATTGATCGGCGGCTCGTTGGCGAAGCTGATGTCGGGGAATTTACGCGCTGGAACCTCGGTTTCGCACGCTGCGAGCAGCGGCAGCACCAGCAGCAGACAAAAGAGACTCCGCAGGTGTTTCATCGATGCGCGACCTCCTCCGATGGCGAGCCGGCGACACTATGCCCGCCGGCGGTTACCGCTTCAAGACGAGCGTAGCTCCGCCAGCTGTGCCCGGTCGAAGCTGCGCGTTTCGTTGCAGAACTCGCAGGTGACCGTGATCTTGCCGTCGATCATCAGGTCTTCGAGCTCGTCCTCCCGAAGCGCCATCAGCACCCGCTCGACCTTGCGATCCGTGCAGCGGCAGGAGAATTGCAGCGGGCGCTGCTCGAAGACCCGCACGCCGTCCTCGTGGAACAGGCGATAGAGCAGCTCGTAAGCGGTGATACCGGGCGCGATCAGCTCCTCGTCGGTGCAGCTTCCCAACATGATCAGCGCCTCGCGCCAGGCTTCTTCCGTGGCGTCCTCCCGGTTCGGGTCCTCGGTCTCGGGCGAGCGCTGCAGCATCAGCGCGCCGGCGCGCCATTGCCCGTCCGCGGATTGGCCGCCGCGCAGCTTGACCACCGCGGAGAACTGGTCGGACTGGCGAAAGTAATGATGCACGCAGTCCTGCAGCGTCCCGCCGATCAGGTCGACGATGCCCTGGTAACGCTCGGTGTTGACGCCCTGATCGACGGTGAAGGCGAGATAGCCCTTGCCGAGCAGCCGCGGGACCACCGCCCCCTTGACGCTGTCGGGAACCGATTGGCCTTCGCGCAACCCGGCGTAGCCGCGCAGATTGCCGCTGTTGGTGACATCGCTGACGAGGAATTTCACCGGCCCGTCGCCGGAAAGCTGCAGGGTGAAAACGCCGTCGAATTTCAACGCCGCCGCCAGCGCGCCGGTCAGCGCCAGCGATTCCGCCAGCAACCCGGCGACCGGCGGCGCATAGTCGTGCCGCCCGATGATCGTGTCCACCGCTGCGCCGAGGCGCACGAGACGGCCATGAAAGCCCGAGCCGTCCAGGACGAAGGGTTGAACGATATCGTCGCCCGCGCCGGCGCGGGACGGGTCTATGTAAGACACCAGGCCAGGATTCCCTTTTGTACGTGCAGGCGGTTCTCCGCTTCGTCCCAGACGACCGACTGCGGCCCGTCGATCACCTCGGCGGTGACCTCGTCGCCACGATGGGCGGGCAGGCAATGCATGAAGATGGCGTCCGGTTTCGCCTTTGCCATCAGCCGCCGGTCGACCTGGTAGGGCTTCAGCATGTTGTGGCGGTTCTCCGCCTCCTTGTCGCCCATCGAAACCCAGGTGTCGGCGACGACGCAGTCGGCGTCCTTGACCGCCGCCTCGGCATCGTGGGTCAGCGTGAGATCCGCGCCGTTGCGCGTCGCCCAGTCGACGATGTCCCGCGCCGGCGGGAGCTGCTCCGGGTAGCCGATCCTGAGCGAGAAATCGAACTGGGTCGCCGCCTGGATCCAGCTCGCCGCGACGTTGTTGCCGTCGCCGACCCAGGCGACCGTGCGGCCGCGGATCGGACCGCGATGCTCTTCGAAGGTCATCACGTCGGCCATGAGCTGGCAGGGATGCGTCCGGTCGGTCAGGCCGTTGATCACCGGAATCGTCGCATTCGCCGCCAGCTCCTCGAGCTTCTCGGGCTTGTCCGTTCGGATCATGATGGCATCGACGTAGCGCGACAGCACGCGCGCGGTGTCGGCGATGGTCTCGCCGCGGCCGAGCTGGCTGTCCGCCTCGCTCATGAGCAGCGTCTGCCCGCCGAGCTGGCGCATGCCCACGTCGAAGCTGACGCGCGTCCGGGTCGACGGCTTCTCGAAGATCATGGCGAGGACTTTGCCGGCGAGCGGCCGGTCCTCAGGCCCATGTTCTTTCTTGTATGCGACGCCTTGATCGAGAATGCCGCGCAGCGTGCCTTTGTCGAGCCGGTCGAGGTCGAGGAAATGCTTCGGTCCGCTCATCCCGCCTGTGTCAGCGCTGCGGCGGCCCGATCGAGACATCCGATCGCCTCGTCCACATGTGACTCCTCGATAATGAGCGGCGGCAACAGCCGCACCACATTGTCCCCGGCGACGACGGTGAGCATGCCCTCCTCGTAGAGGCGCGAGACCACCTTGCCGCAGTCCGGCACGCAGACGAGACCCTGCATCAGGCCCACGCCGCGCGCTTCCTTGAAGACGCCCGGATGGCGTTTCACGAGGTCGTCGAGACGTCCGCGCAGATACGTGCCCACGCGCTCGACATGCGGCAGGAAGCCGTCCGCCAGCAGCACGTCGAGCACAGCATTGGCCACCGCCATGGCGAGCGGGTTGCCGCCGAAGGTGGAGCCGTGCGTTCCCGGCGTCATGCCCTTCGCCGCCTCCGCGGTCGCCATGAAACAGCCGACCGGGAAGCCGCCGCCGAGGCCCTTGGCGATCGCCATGACGTCCGGCGTGATGCCCGACCATTGATGCGCCCAGAGCTTGCCGGTACGGCCGATGCCGCATTGCACCTCGTCGAAGAACAGCAGCAGGCCGAACTCGTCGGCGACCTGCCGCAGGCCGCGCAGGTAGTCCACCGTGGACGGATGAATCCCGCCCTCGCCCTGGATCGGCTCGACCAGGATCGCCGCCGTCTCCGGCGTGATGGCGGTCCGCAGGATATTCAGGTTGCCGAACGGCACCATGTCGAAGCCGTCATATTTCGGCCCGAAGCCCGCGAGATGCTTCTCGTTGCCCGCCGCCGCGATGGTCGCCAGCGTCCGGCCGTGGAACGAGCCGGTGCAGGTGATCACGCGCCAGCGCTCGGGATGGCCGCTCGCGCTGTGGTACTTGCGGCACAGCTTGAGCCCGCCCTCCACCGCTTCCGCGCCGGAGTTGCAGAAGAACATCGTGTCCGCGAAAGACGCCGCGGCCAGGCGCTCGGCCAGCCGTTCCTGTTCGGGAATACGGTACAGGTTCGACACGTGCCACAGCTTGCCGGCCTGCTCGCGCAGGACCTCGACGAGATGCGGATGGGCATGGCCCAGCACGTCCACCGCGATGCCGCCGCAGAAATCGAGATATCGTCGCCCGTTCGTCGCGAAAAGATAGGGTCCTTCGCCCCGCTCGAAAGCAAGGTCCGCACGGCCATATGTCGGCATTACCGCGGTTGTCACGGTTCTCACCCTTTCATCATGCAGTCGGGTCAACGGAAAGCGCGGAGTATCAAGCGATTGCCCCTCGCCTGTCAACTTTAGCATAGGTCGGCGCCGGTCCGGCAAGCTGCGTTTACCGCCGCGCAATCAGCACGACTCACAGGAACGCGCCACGATCATCATAGCAATCAGAGGGAGAGGGATGAAGCACGCGCCCAAAAGACAAGCGGCGGCGCTTTGAGGCGCCGCCGCTCCGAACCTATGGTCGAGGCCAATTGGGAGGGGCAGGGTGGGCGTACGACCAACGGTTCACGTTTGAGAGAAGCGATTGGTGCAAGCCAAAGGTGCTCCTCCGAACGCCCTGATCATCTGCCAGCGCGGGCCGGGGGGCAGTGACAGCCGTCACAGGTGGGAAAATTTTGCCCAATTTTCGATAAAACTTTGCCTTTCCGCGGAGAATCTGGGACTTTTCAGGAGGTTACCGGACGATGCCCGGTGCCACCGCGCATCGTCCCTCCGAAGGGGGGCAGAGAGGGCCAAGGAAGCATCGTGAGACAAAATTCCTCGCGACCTCGCAAGAAGCCGCGCAAGGTTTCCGCGGAATCGCTCGAAAGGGCGGCGCTTCACTATCTCGAGCGCTTTGCCTCGTCGTCGGCGAACCTGCGCCGCGTGCTGATGCGCCGTGTCGCCCGGTCTGCCGAGGCGCACGGCACCGACCCGGCGGACGGCGCGGCCCTGGTCGACGCGCTGGTCGCGCGCTATCAAAAAAGCGGACTCCTCGACGACGCGACCTATGCGAGCCTGCGCGCCGAATCGCTCCACCGGCAGGGCGCGTCGCGTCGCATGACCCGGGCCAAGCTGTCGGCAAAAGGCGTGGGTGCGGAGACGATCGACCAGGCGCTGGAAACGCTGGCCGAAAGCGTCCCGGAGCCCGACCTCGCAGCCGCGTGCAACTATGCGCGCCGCCGACGGCTCGGCCCATGGCGCACGCGCAATCGCGACGCGCACCGGGACCGCGACCTCGCCGCCCTCGGCCGCCAGGGCTTCGGCTACGAGATCGCGCGCCAAGTCGTGGACGCGGCCGACCGCGAGGCGCTGGAGGAAACGGTCGGCGCGCGGGCGGACGAGTGACCGGCGCAAGCGCCCGCCGGCACCGGCCAAACGCGGAGACCGACAAACTGCGTCTCCGACCTCACGCGCCGGCGGCGTAGACCCGACCGGACGTTGACCCACGCGCGCCCTCCCGACGCTCGGCGACCGCCGCGGCGAGACGCTCCAGGACCGCGACCGACGTCTCCCAGTCGATGCAGCCGTCCGTGATGCTCTGTCCGTAGCGGAGCGGCCGCCCCGCGACCAGATCCTGGCGTCCGCCAACCAGATGGCTCTCGATCATGACGCCGGCGATCCGGTCGTCGCCCGCGGCGATCCGGCGCGCGACGTCGTCCATCACCAGCGGCTGGTTCTCGGGATCCTTGGCGCTGTTCGCATGACTCGCGTCGATCATCACGACGGGCATCACCCCGGCCCGCTCCGCCGCGCCGCAGGCGGCATCCACGCTGGCTGCGTCGTAGTTGGGCGCCTTGCCGCCGCGCAGCACGATGTGGCAGTCCTCGTTGCCCTCGGTCGCGGCGATGGCGAGCCGGCCGGCCTTGGTCACCGCCAGGAAATGATGAGGCCGGGATGCCGCGCACACCGCGTCGAGCGCGATCTTCACGTTGCCGTCCGTCCCGTTCTTGAAGCCGACGGGGCAGGAAAGGCCCGAGGCCATCTGCCGGTGGATCTGGCTTTCCGTCGTCCGCGCGCCGATCGCCGCCCAGGACACCAGGTCGGCGAAATACTGCGGCGTCGCGGTGTCGAGGAATTCACATCCCGTCGGCAGACCGAGCGTGTTGACTTCGAGAAGCAGCTTCCGCGTCAGGCGCAGCCCGCGCTCGATCTCGAAGCTGCCGTCGAGTTTCGGATCGTTGATCAGCCCCTTCCATCCGACCGTGGTGCGCGGCTTTTCGAAATACATGCGCATGACGATCTCCAGCCGGTCGCTGAGGCGCCGGCGCAGCGCGCCCAGGCGGCCGGCATACTCGATCGCGGATTGCGGGTCATGGATCGAGCACGGACCGATGATCACCGCCAGCCGGTCGTCGCTTCGGCGCAAGATGCGCCGAAGGGCGCGGCGGGCGTCGATGACCGTGCGCGTGGCGGCCTCGGTGCGCGGGAATTCCCGCAGCACTTCGGCAGGCGTACTGAGTTCCTTGATTTCGCGAATGCGAATGTCGTCGGTATTGTCCATCACGGGTAGAAGCTCCCTGGGTTCTGGCCCCGCCGGCGGACATAAAAAAACCGCCAGGGGACTGGCGGTTTCGAGACACTCTTTGATCACACGTCAGACCAAACGCACCCCTACCTCCGCCAAAGGCTGCGGATAGGCAAAAAACCAAAAATAATAGGTGGCGGCTGCGTGGTTCATGCCGAACATCTAGGCCAGAAGGTCCGCCTTGTCACGCGGAATCTCGAAAATCGCTGTTTTGCGCGCGTTTACGCGCGACCGCGCGGCGACAGGGAGGGCTGCTAGTCCTTGGATTTGCGCTCGTTCCGCATCGAGGCGCCGCGGCCGGAAATCGCCACCAGCCGGCGACGCGCCCGCGCCTTCCCCTGCACCGGGGTCGCGGCATAGAGCTGCTTCACCGCCTCGATGATCAGCACGCCCGAAATCGCCTGGAACCAGCGGTTCCCGGCCTGTTCGAAGGCGCGCGCGGACTGCAGCACGAGCCGCATCTGGGAGGGCGGCACGAAGAGCGCGTGCTCGGTCGCCGTCGGCGCGAACAGGCAGTCGCGCAGCACGTGCCGAATCTGTCCCTGGCTGTAGGGCTGGCCGTGGCCGAAGGGCGAGCGCTGCTCGAACCGCGCCCAGATGCCGCGCCGGTTGGGCACGACGACGATGATCCGCCCGCTGTCGGACAGCACCCGCCAGGCCTCGCGCATCATCGCGCGCAGATGCTCGCTGCTCTCAACGGCGTGGACGAGCAGAAGGCGGTCGACGGACATGTCGGGCAGCGGAAGCTCCGTCTCGTCGGAAAGACAGGCCAGGCAAGGGTCGTTCTCCGGCCAATGCAGGACGCCCTGCGGCGCCGGCATGATCGCCATGACCCGCTCGGCCTCTTCGCGAAAGGCGCGGAGATAAGGCGTCGCATAGCCCACTCCCAGCACCGACAGCCCACGCACGTTCGGCCACAACTCGCGCAGCCGGCGGGTGATGAGCCGCCGCGCGACCTGCCCCAGGCGGGAGCGGTAGAACTCGTTCAGATCGGTGACATCGGACCACATGGCCGGGTAATCCTAGCATTTCCAAGGGCAAGACCGATACCGTCCCTCGTTTCGCCCTTGCATCCCGTCCGACATTACGAAACTCTCCGTGAAACCAAGGTTAATGAATGGGAGACAGTGCCGTGAAGCTGCATTTCAGTCCGACTTCGCCCTATGTGCGCAAGGTCCGCGCGGTCGCCGCCGAAAAGGGCCTCGCCGACAGGATCGAGATCCTGTCGAGCAGCCCATGGGTCGAGAACGACCTGCCCCAGGCCAACCCGTCCGGCCGGGTGCCGACGCTGGTCACCGACGACGGCACGGCGCTGTTTGATTCCCGCGTGATCTGCGAATACCTCGACGAGATCGGTAGCGGCGCCAAGCTGTTTCCGTCCGGTCCCGAGCGCTGGAAGGTGCTCCGCACCGCCGCGCTGGCCGAAGGCATTCTCGATGCCGGGGTGTCGATCGCCAACGAGCGCCGCAAGGACAAGGCGCATTGGTCTGACTGGTACATCGGCCGCCAGCGGGACAAGATCAACCGCTCGCTCGACATGCTGGAAAGCGAGGCCGACAGCCTGTCGGGTCCGCTCACCATCGCGCAGATCGGCGTCGGCGTGGCGCTCGGCTACATCGCCTTCCGCAAGCATGTCGAGGATTGGCGGCGCGGGCATCCGAAGCTCGCCGCCTGGTACGAGAGCTTCAGCCAGCGCCCCTCGATGACGACGACCGAGCCCAAGGAATGACAGCGGACGAGGTCATCGCGGCGCTCGGCCTTGCCCAGCATCCGGAGGGCGGCTGGTATCGCGAGACCTACCGCCACGCCGCCGCGGCGGGCGGGCGTGGCGCCGGCACCGCGATCTATTATCTGCTCAAGGCGGGCGAGCGGTCGGCCTGGCATCGCGTCACCGATGCCGACGAGATCTGGCACTGGTATGCGGGCGCGCCGCTCGAGCTTCGCATCGCCCCGGACGGCCAGGCGGCCGAGACCAAGCGCCTGGGCCCGGCGGTGACAGAGGGCGAGCGGCCGCAACAGCTCGTGCCGGCCAACGCCTGGCAGGCGGCACAGAGCCTCGGCGCCTGGACGCTCGTCGGCTGCACGGTCACGCCGGCTTTCGAGTTCGCGGGTTTCGAGATGGCGCCGGCCGGCTGGGAGCCAGGCTGAGCGCTAGAGGCGCGCCAGCAGGTCGGGCAGCGCCGTCAAATCGTCGAACAGGGCAAGCGCCCCGGCGCCCTGCAATACCGCCGCATGACCGGCGTCGATGTGGCTGGCCCCGGTGAAGCCGAGCACCCGCATGCCGGCCGCGCACGCTGCGGCGATGCCGTGCACGCTGTCCTCGATCACGACGCAGGCGGCGGGATCGGTCCCCATCGACGCGGCTGCATGGAGGAATACGTCCGGCGCCGGCTTGCTGCGCGCTACCTGCGCCGCGCTGAAGCGGATTTCGGGCGGGAAAAATGTCTCGAGCCCCGTCGTCCGCAATCCCAGATCGATCCAGCGCGGCCCGCTGTTGGACGCAATGCAGCGCGGCCCTCTGAGATTACGCAACAAGACGTCGGCGCCCGGCACCATCTTCAGCTCGCTCCCCAGCCGGCGATAGGATTCGTCGCGCACCATCCCTTCGAGGCGCGGCGACAGCGCGCGCCCGCGCTCCGTTTCGATCATCGCGCGGATGGCCTCGATCTTGAGGCCGGTAAAACGGCGGCGGCATTCCGCCTCGCTCAGCGGGTAGTCGAGTGCGGTCAGCGCCGCGGCGAGCACCTCATTCGAGATGACCTCGCTGTCGACGAGCACACCATCGAAGTCGAAGACCACCAGGTCCGGCGTCATGGCGCCCGTCCTTCCGCGCGGAAGGTCAGCACGTCGCGCGCGGCGAGCAAGGCGCCGCCCATGATCGCCGCGCAGGCGACCGCGACGACCCAGCTCGCCTGGGCCCTGCCGAAGCCGATCAGCATCAGGGTGGAGATCAGCGGCGCGGTGTAGGAGAAGCCGCCGAGCGCGCGGATGTCGCCATGCTTGACGCCGTGGTCCCAGGCGAAGAAGGCGATGCCCACCGGGCCAAGACCGAGCCCCGCAACCGCCAGCCATTGGCCGGCGCTGTCCGGCCAGGCGGTCGTCTCGAAAAGGAAATGGCAGAGCAGCCCGAGCACGGCCGTGGCGCCGCAGAACCAGGCGACGGTATCGGTCGGCACCGCGTGAAAGCGCCGGCTCAGCACCGAATAGCTCGACCAGGTGAAGGCGCAGGCCAGCGCCGCCGCATAGCCCAACGCAAACTCGGCGCGGAAAACGACCCGGCCGCCACCGGTCACGAGAAGCGCGCAGCCCGCGAGGCCAAGCACGGCGCCCGCCAGATGCCACCAGCGCAGGCGGCCGCCGGGCAGCAGCGCCGAGAACAGCACGATCAGCAGCGGCCAGAGATAGGCGATCAGGCTGGCATCGACCGCGGGCGCGTTGCGCAGCGCCATGAAATAGAAGAAGTGGTAGCCGAACAGACCGCCGATCCCGAGCAGCCAGACGGCCGGCACCTGGCGCAGATAGCGGCGCGGGTTCTCGCCGCGGATCGCCCATTTCGTGGCCCCGAGCAGCGCCGCGATCGAAAAGCTCATCGCCACGAGCTGGAAGGGCGGCACGCGGCCGGTCCAGCTGGTGAGCAGCGCCAGGCTGCCCCACAGCAACACCGCCGTGCCGCCGATCAGCGTGGCGCGGAGCCGTGCGTTCACCGCCGCGACGCCGAGAGATGGATGACGCGCCGGGTCTCGTCCCAAAGCTCGTACTGGTCGAGCTCCGCGAGCGGGACCCAGCGCACGCCCGCCGCGTCACTGTCCGCGACGGCTTCGCCCGAGCGCCACTTGGCGG
Organism: uncultured Rhodospirillaceae bacterium; assembly: GCA_964585785.1. Taxonomy (GTDB): domain Bacteria; phylum Pseudomonadota; class Alphaproteobacteria; order UBA8366; family UBA8366; genus WHUA01. Next base: position 1,954 of record CAZPFL010000045.1, on the reverse strand, counting down.
TGAAGTCGACGAGCGTGTAGTGAAAGCGGATGCGGCCGTCGCTGTCCTTCCGCACCAGGTCGATGACGTCGAGCAGGCCGGTCACGTCGATCTCAACGCCCGTCTCCTCCTTGATTTCGCGATGCGCGGTCTCGCGCACCGTCTCGCCCAGCTCCTGCATGCCGCCGGGGAGGCTCCAGCTTCCCGTACGCGGCCCCTTGCCGCGCTCGATCAAGAGCACCTCGTCGCCGCGCCAGACCACGACGCCGACGCCGACGATAGGCCGATCGGGATATTCTCGTGACATCGCCGTTTCCCTCTTCGCTGCGTCATCCTTTACACGCAGGCCGGGGCCGCGACAACGGCGGCCGTCGGGTCTTGACGCGACCCGGCGATGGGGTACGGTTCCGGCACCACATCTGGCGCATGCAAAAAACGAGGGGGAACGAGGCGATGGACTATCGATTGCTCGGCCGGTCCGGCCTGAAGGTATCGGCGCTCTGTCTCGGGACAATGAATTTCGGCGACCAGACCAACCTCGCGGCTGCGACCAAGATCACCGATGCGGCGCGCGCGGCCGGCGTCAACTTCATCGACACGGCGGACGGCTATGCCGGCGGCAAGTCGGAGACCATGGTCGGGCAGCTGCTGAAAAAGGACCGCGACGACTGGGTCCTGGCAACCAAGGTCGGATCGGGCGGCGGCGCGCCGAAGCGAAAGAAAGGTCTCTCGCGCAAATGGATGATGGAAGCGATCGACGCCAGCCTGCGCCGCCTGCAGACCGACCGCGTCGATATCTATTATATGCATCATGTCGACTGGGAGACGCCGCTCGAGGAAAGCATCCGCGCCATGGGCGACATCATCGCTGACGGCAAGGCGCTCTACTGGGGATTCTCCAATCACCGCGCCTGGCAGATCGGCGAGATCGTCCATCTGTGCGACGCGCTGGGCACGCCGCGCCCGGTGATCTGCCAGCCCTATTACAACGCGATGAACCGGATGCCGGAGACCGACCTGCTGCCGGCCTGCGACTATTTCGGCATCGGCGTGGTGCCCTACTCGCCGCTCGCGCGCGGCGTGCTCACCGGCAAATACGATCCGGGCAAGCCGCCGCCGAAAGACACGCGCGCCGGCCGCGGCGACACGCGCATGATGCAGACGGAGTTCCGCAAGGAGTCGCTGGTCGCGGCGCAGAAGGTCGCGGCCTACGCGGCGAAGCGCGACACGACGCCGATCGCCTACGCGCTCAACTGGGTGCTCAACAACGCGCTGGTCACGAGCGTGATCGCCGGCCCGCGGACGCTCGCGCATTGGCAGGGCTATGTAGAGGCGCTGCGCTACAGCTTCACCGCGCGGGACGAGGCCTTTCTCGACAAGCTGGTCGCGCCGGGTCATCCGTCGAGCCCCGGCTACACCGATCCGCGCTACCCGGTACGCGGCCGCCCGACACGCATCGCGGCGGGCTAGCCGCGGGCGTCAGGTGATGTATTGGCCGCCATTCGCGGTCAGGGTCGACCCGGTGATGAAGCCCGCGTCGTCCGAGGCAAGGAAGACAACGCAACGCGCCACTTCCTCCGGCTCGCCGAGGCGGCCGACCGGGATCTGCGGAATGATCTTGCTGTTCAGCACGTCCTCCGGCACCGCGCGGACCATTTCAGTGGCGATATAACCGGGCGCGATACAGTTGACCGTGACGCCCTTGGCCGCCCCTTCCTGGGCCAGCGCCTTGGTGAAGCCGATCATCCCCGCTTTTGCCGCGGAGTAGTTGCACTGGCCGAACTGGCCCTTCTGGCCGTTGATCGAGGTGATGTTGACGATCCGGCCGAAGCCGCGGTTCCGCATGCCCTCGTAGACATTGCGCGTGACGTTGAACAGGCTGTCGAGGTCAGTGCGGATGACGTCTTGCCACTGCTCGAAAGTCATGCGGTGGAAGGCCGCGTCGCGCGTGATGCCCGCGTTGTTGACCAGGACA